>CAZFDW010000136.1:0-13247 GCA_964517865.1 uncultured Chitinophaga sp. | reverse complement strand
GCAAGCAACCACAGATAAACACAAATTCACACAGATAGAATTCAACAATCAATCTGTGTTCATCCGTGTCCATCTGTGGTTTAAACTGTCACTCTCGAAATGTCGTGCACGGAAACGAAAGGCCTACTCACAGTGCGATTTCTGATTACTAACGACGATGGATTTGATGCTCCGGGACTTGCGGCCCTGTATCAATCGCTGCTGCCGCTGGGGGAGGTCACCGTCGTGGCCCCGGTCACTTGTCACAGTTCAAAGGGCCATGCGGTCGATACGAAAAATGCGATTCGAGTCGAACGACGCCATCTGGAACCGTTCGGAGAGATCCACGTCGTGCATTCCACACCCGCAGACTGTGTCCGCGTTGGAATGCGCCATTTGCTGAAATCACCACCTGATTTTGTGATAGCAGGCATTAATCCCGGAGCGAATCTGGGCGTGGATCTGTTTTATTCAGGGACGGCCGCGGCTGCTCGTGAGGCCGCGCTGCTCGGCGTGCCCGCTATTGCGCTGTCCCGCCTTCTGAATGGCAGTTTTCCGGTGGACTGGGATGTGCTGGCGAAACACGTCACGCGCGTCGTCCAGACTATGCTGGGGCCTGAATATCGTTTGCCAATCGGGCATTTCTGGAATATTAACTTTCCATCGATTGCTGACGAAGCCTATCCGGACGAAATGACACTCGCTCCCCATGGAACGGAAGCGCACGCCGTCGCATTCAGAGTCGTCGAACAGGCAGAAAACTTCGAAATCCTTGAATATTCCGCTCAATATCGCGATCGAGGCCGTTCCAAACTGTGCGACGTGCATCATGTTTTTGAGCAACGAATCACAGCCACCCCTGTAGGACCGTCACTGACGTCTGGTCCGGCATTCTCGATGCAGTATCGGGTTTCTCTGTCCAACGCAACTTACGCGGATTGACTCAGGGGCTTCGACCTGTCAGCATTTCGGTTCGTTACTGATTCTCAGGATTTCCCGAACCTGGTCTACGGGAGGACGTCTTTGAGCCAGGTTCCCAGTTCCCCAAGTGCCTATTCTTTCATGCTATGCGAATGTACGAGCACCTGACAATTCTAAGCGGTCGAGCGAATCCGGATCTTGCCCGCGAAATCACGAGCTATCTGGGTATCAGTTTGGGGCATGTTGACGTAGGGAATTTTCCTGACGGCGAGATCAGCGTCAAGCTGAATCAGAATATTCGCGGCTGCGATGTGTTCCTGATCCAGCCGACCGGTCCGCCGGTGAATGAGAACCTCGTCGAGTTGCTGGTACTCATTGATGCGTGTCGTCGCGCGAGTGCGGCGCGAATCACGGCAGTCATGCCGTATTTTGGATACGCTCGCCAGGACCGCAAGGATTCCGGCCGTGTTCCGATCACATCGAAACTGGTGGCAAATCTGATTGTGGAAGCGGGTGCGCATCGAGTCCTGACGATGGATCTTCATGCCGCTCAGATTCAGGGATTTTTTGACGTCCCGGTCGATCATCTTTATGCCGCTCCGATTCTGGACAAGCACTTTTTGTCGCTGGGGATTTCGCAGGAAGATCTTGTCATCATCAGTCCCGACGAAGGCAGCATCAAACGTACGCTGCAGCATGTCGAGCATCTGGGTGGTTCGCTGGCGATTGTGGATAAGCGTCGCGCGAATGCCCTGGAAACTCGGCAGGCCAATTTGATTGGTGGCCCGATTACAGGGAAGACCGCTTTGATCTTTGACGACATGATCACAACCGCTGGTTCAATTTGCGGTGCTGTCGAAGTCGCTCGAGCGCATGGTGCGACCAGGATTTACCTCGGCACGACGCATGCGGTGTTTTGCGGTCCTGCCATCGAACGACTGGAACGCGCCGCCGTGGATGGCATTGTGGTCACGAATACCTGCCCGATCAGTCAGCCGCACCGACTGACGAATCTGACGGTCGTCTCAGTTGCCGAATTGCTTGGCGAAGCCATCCGTCGCGTCCATCGCAACGAATCGGTGAGCTACCTGTTCGATTAGCCCTGATAGATGCGACATTCATTTGGAGTGCGGCGACTTGTCGCCGCTTTACCTTTCCCACACGGCATTTTTGTCAATCGGCGTGGAAAAACCGCGAATACTCCGATTCCATTTCAGGTGAAGTCGGCAGCACAAACGAAGGTCGTTCCCAGAGCGAAATTACCTGAAAAAGAAAGCGGTGACGAGTCACCGCACTCCAAAGATCGCTTGTTGAAGCGATTAGCTCCCGCCTCGTGCCGATGCTGATCGCTGGATCGTGCCGTCATTGCAGCGCGGCATGTACATGATTGCGAGACACAAAATCTGTCATTGGATTGAGTCCAGCCTGTCCAGTCCGGTGCGCGGGCAGTACTTGAGTAGTGCGCAGTCGGAGCATTTTGGTCGGCGGGCGATACAGGTCTGGCGGCCGTGGTGAATGAGGCGGTGTGAGAAGTTGATCCATTCGGATTTCGGGACGATCTGCATGAGGTCGCGTTCAATGATTTCGGGATTCTGCGATGTTGTCAGGCCCAGCAGGTTTGTGATTCGCCGCACGTGAGTATCCACCACGACGCCAGCAGGAATTCCAAACCAGGTTCCCAGTACCACACTTGCCGTTTTTCTGCCGACTCCGGGCAATGAAACCAGTTGTTCGATGTCCTGTGGGATTTCACCATTGAAACGATCAATCAGTCCCTGAGCCATGCCTCGGATATTAGTGGCTTTGTTGCGAAAAAAGCCCAAGGGTCTCACGATTCGCTCGACGTCATCCTGAGAACTGGCGGCCAAAGTTGCGGCATCCGGATACCTGCGGAATAGTTCCGGCGTGGACTGGTTAACACGTGCGTCAGTACACTGCGCGGACAGAATTGTCGCGACGAGGAGCTGAAACGCCGATTCATGGTGCAGCGCGCATTCGGCTTCCGGGAAGATTTTTTTCAGGACTCGAATGATGGATTTCCCTCGCTCCTTTTGTTCAAGAAGCAGTGAATCCGGGTCAGATGCAGGTCTGTTCGTTGATTTTTGTTTTGCCACGATTGCGGTGTCCAACTTGACTCCAGTGGTTGCCGATGTGCGTAAGCTTCGCAGCATGCGACGAATCGCGAATGACAATCCGGAAGCTTATCCCACTTTTTATTGCGGACAACGCACTTCAAATGGCTGAATGCAATTTTAATGATTCCCGCATCGACGAAGGAATTTCACTGTTCAACGCGGGCGAGTATTTCGCCTGCCACGACGTGCTGGAGGATTTCTGGGGGGAATTGACCTGTCCGGAAAAGCCCTTCTTTCAGGGACTCATCCAGGCGGCCGTCGCGCTTTACCATTTTGAAGAGGGCAATCTTGGCGGAGCTCGGCGCATGGCAGGTTCGTGCTGCGTGTATTTGCGTCCGTTTACTCCGACCTGCGGAGGAATCGACGTCGAACGCCTTCTAGCAGACCTCAAGACGTGCTTTCAGGAACTCCTGGAGGAGCATGCTTCGTATCCGTACCATCTGAAGATCGATCCGGAGAAGGTGCCGAAAATGTATCGAGAGGCAAGGTGAGTGGTGAGTGGTGAGTGGTGAGTGGTGAGTGGCCGGGGCTCCAGTGCTTTGTCAGCGATGGATTGATGGGTTGTGTGCCACTGGCTCTGCCAGTGTTTCATGCCGATGAAGAACACTCGCAGAGCCAGTGGCACACGTCAAATCGCATTTGACGAAGCTCTACAGATTCGGCAGTCGCTTCGCGGCTTCGCTGCGTTTGCCGGAGGGATCCCAAAGACGGTCATCGACCACGAAGCCGAATCCCATGCCCAGTTCCGTCTGAGCGCGGCGTGCCCACGGGGTGCCAGGGTGATCGACAGTCACCGCTTTCATGCGTTCGACAGACGCCGCGAATTCTGTCGTCACCATTTCGAGATACTCTTCGCGTGACTGCTGCATCCCGAAGGCGGCTTTCAGACGACTGAACTGCGTTTCTTCGGGGACAATCGTCTGCGTATTCCACCGAAGATTCCACTCGTTGGAGTTTTGGTTTTTCGGTGCAGGCATTTCATTGGCGTGCTGATCCATCACCAGCAGATACTGATACATACGCAGGCGGAAGATGTACAACTGCGCCAGTGCGAGATCGTAACCGGCCCGCCAGCGCTGAGTGGCCTCTGAGGCGCGCAGCGGTTTGACTTTTTCGAGCAGAGCAATCGCCTGTTCGATGAGCTGCATGGCGCGAGCGGCTTTGACGACCTGCGCGGCAGCCGTTGTGCGAAAACCTTCCACTGCCAGCGGAAAGTGTTCGGTTTGGATATTGAGCTCAGGGTCGGATGTCTGAAACAGCAGTTTGTCGCCGTTGGGGTTCAGAGTCGAAATGACGCGCCAGATCGTTTCGCGGAACTCACTTGTGGAACGGTCGCGGACATATTCCGGGCGCGAAACAAGATTAGGCTGATACTCCCGCATCGACAGGAAATCGTATTTTCGGCGGTCATTCGCGCCTTCGCCGACCAGTGTGTTTTCTTCACCCGGAAGTACAAAGAAAATCCCGCCGGATTCACGAGCCATGCGAACCTGTTCGTACGGTCCGAAGCCGGCAGACTGGGTGTCCCATCGAGAATGCAAACCGTTCCATTGCAGGCATTCGGGATATGGAGTTTCCGGTCCGCGGCGGATGCGAATCCAGAATTCTTCTTTGGTCTGTTCGTCAACCCAGCGCTGGTGGGCGTATGGAAATCCAAACATACTTTCGCGGCCCAGAAAATAGAGCGGCGCCTTTGCGGCACGACTTTCGGAAATCGCATTTTCCACAAAATCGCCGTCGTCACCTGATTCGTCGGACACCACGATCACGGCCAGTTTTCGTTTACCGCGGATTGCCGTCTGTTTGTACTTGCTGATGATTGTCGCAATCGACTGACTCATATTTTCCTGGCCGGATTGATCGACAGGAACCTTATCGATGGCGGCTTTGATCATGTCGAGGTCAGCCGTCGGACGTGGCGTATGTTCGTGAATGCCCTGGCCATAACTGGCAACGACCGTCAGTAACTGTTCGCTGCCTTTTCGTAACTCCTCATCCTTCGTCGTGGCAACTTTCAGCTCTTCCAGAACGCGGTGATAATTTTCGCGGATCTCTTTGCGGTCATCTTCGAGACTTCCGGATTCGTCGAACAGCCAGACAACTGTGACTTTTTGCTGCCGCATCATGCGGATGATTTCCTGGGTGATGATTCCCATCGCGGCCCCGTAGCCTTCGACCATCGAGCCCACTTCGCCGACGATCTCACCTTCGCCCAATTCCTGTCCGAGCATTTCATCCGAAGGCAGTGCGACATCGGTGGTGACCGGTCTGATGTTGACTTCTTTCATCACCGCAGCTTTTTGCACATTGACGGGGGCGGCAGCTGGCTGAGCCGAGGCACCAACAACGGTCGATGGAGTTCCGCCGGCAATGACGTTGAGCGTTTCAGCGGGCGCGGTGTCAAGTTGCAGTTCGCGGGTCATTTCTTCCTGAGGCATTTCCTCGGTGAAGATCGATTCCAGCGTCAACTCCTTCGCAAATGCCGGCAGCGAGCGATGAATGAAGTACAGTGACGCAAGGACTGACAGGTTAATCAGTACCGAGAAGCCCAGATAGGGTAGATTCCTGAAGAATGACTTCACAGCAAACTCCCGAAGCAGCGATGCGAAACGCAGTCGCGTGCGGCCTGCCATTAGATACAACTCGACCCCGCCGGGACACTAATCCCACCGCGGCATCCTGAATCGCGACGTTGGTGGAAATCGATTCCGCTCCGGCATTGTACAGGATCCGCAGCGATTGTATCAAAGGAACTCTGTATAATTTCCTTGGAAACACGGTTGGGGAAGCCGCGCGGACCTCAATCGATCAAAATAGACCGGAATCAACTTTGGAAGCAATTCGGTATAGCACGCCATTTCAGTTGTTCCGATACCATTTCTGTTGGTATCGTTTTTACCGAAATCACGTTGACCGGATGCACATCATTGGTGAACTCAACCATATCGTTAAAAATGTCAGACTCAACACAATCCGATCGCTCAGAACAAGCATCGGTGCTCAACCTGCAGAATGCTAAGGTGAAGGCGTCGCGCCAGGGCGTGATCTGTATGTGGCACGGATTAGGACTCGGCGGCTGGCTGAAGCTGCTCAGCTACAAGCCAAAGTTTACGGCACCATACGCATTTCGCTGGGCCTCGATTTCAGCTTTGAGCGTCCTCACCTCGGCCCAAAATCTGCTCGAGTCCGCTGTTTATGGTCGCAAGGTGGCTCGCACAGCAATTGAACATCCTCCGATCTTTATACTTGGACATTGGCGGAGCGGCACAACTCTGCTGCACAATCTGATGACCATGGATCCGGAGTTGACGTACGCCAATCTCTACCACTGCATGTATCCTGGACATTTTCTGCTCACGGAGTGCATTATTCCGAAGCTGACAAAGTTCTTTATTCCCAAGACTCGCCCGATGGACAATATGGCGACTACCTGGCACACACCGCAGGAAGACGAAATCGCACTCGCGATGGACTGCGGATTGTCGCCGTATCTGATGCTGGCATTTCCTATGCGTCAGGATATCTACGGTCGTTTTTATGATCCGCGCGATATGACCGAAGAAGAAAGAACGACCTGGAAGGCGTCGCTGCTGCGGCTGATACAGAAGCTGACGATCCGCAAGAACCGATCTGTGGTCCTGAAGTCACCAAGTCACACGTATCGGGTGGCAACATTGCTGGAGATGTTTCCGAACGCAAAGTTTGTCTACATCTATCGGGATCCTTATGCCGTCTACAATTCGTCAATGCACCTGCGACAGACGATGTTTGTTGAAAATTCACTGTATCCACCCAACATGGAAGGCAGCGAAGATGAGATGGTGATGATGTACGAAAAGTGCATCCGCACGTACGAGGAAACGAAGTCCCTGATTCCTGCCGGGAATCTGCACGAAGTCCGATTCGAAGATCTGGAAGCCGATCCGCTTGGCGAAGTCGCACAGACATACAGGGCTCTCGGACTGAACAGCTGGTCGGCGGTTGAGCCGCTGATCAAAGCCGAAGTGCCAAAATTGACGGCATACAGGAAGAATTCATTCCGGATGGATGGTGCGAAGATGGGAAAAATCTACCGACGGATCAAATGGATTTTTGATCAATACGGCTATTCCAGCCGACTTGAGGACGTTGAGGTTCCGGTTTCCTGAGAACTTCTGACCTGAACGGGCGGAAGCGGGTCTGGACAGCATGAAATCAGCGGTGGACCTGCTATGAATCGTCGTCATGAAACTGTCCGTCTTGCTTTTTGCTGCCGCTCGCGAAATCGCGGGCTGTGAATCCGTTGAACTGAACGTTCCGGAAGCAGCCACTGTTGGTCAGGCACGTGCTGCGTTATTGCAGTCACTGCCAGCGTTGGCAGCGCGTGGCGGAATTCTGCTCTGGGCCGTCAATCATGATTATGCCTCAGACGATCGCGTGCTGGAGGGCACCGATGTCGTCGCTTGTTTTCCTCCTGTGAGCGGAGGCTGATCGTGGTCGAATTGACTCAGCAGCCCATCGATTTCGCGTCATTGACCGAATCTGTCCGGAGTCATCAGGCCGGAGCCGTCGTACTTTTTCTCGGGACAGTGCGTGAGTTTACCGGCGAGGCGCGTACGGCATGGCTGGAATACGAAGCGTTTCCTGAAATGGCCGTAGCCGCGTTGCAACGCCTTGAGGTAGAAGTCAGACAGCGTTTCCCGGTCATCGAATTGGCGATGTCGCACCGCTATGGACGACTGGCGCTCGGAGACATCGCGGTTGCCGTTGCGGTCAGTTCGCCTCATCGAGCCACGGCTTTCGAAGCGGGTCGGTGGCTGATCGATACGCTGAAAGAAACCGTACCCATCTGGAAGAAGGAACACTATGCAGACGGTGCGACGGAGTGGCTTCATCCAGAGCCGGCTACAGCACGGGCACTTAATCCCTGAACGGTCGAATAGAAATGAACCACGAACAATCACCGCGACGGCTGGTCGATCGCTTTGGTCGGCTGCACAACAATCTGCGCATCAGTGTGACGGATCGCTGTAACATTCGCTGTTTTTACTGCATGCCGGCAGACAATGTTGAGTTTATGCCGAAGGCACATCTGCTCACGTTTGAGGAAATCGAACGCATCGTCCGCATCGGCACGACACTTGGAATCAATCGCATCAGACTCACGGGTGGCGAGCCCCTGGTGCGCCGCGACCTGCATGTCCTAGTAAGGCGACTTGCGGCTGTGCCGGGGATTCTTGACATCGGGCTGACAACGAACGGAATTTTGCTGGATGAACAGGCGCAGTTGCTGAAGAATGCAGGGCTGAAACGACTGAACATCAGCCTGGATGCTCTTGATGCGGAAGTCTTTAAAGCCGTCACGCGCCGCGACGGATATGAACGAGTTCTGGCGGGAATCGAGGCCGCGCGTGTGGCCGGATTCTCACCGATCAAGCTCAACGCCGTGTCGGTGCGCGGCCTGACGGAAGATCAGATCGTGCCATTCGGCCATATGGCACGCGAGACGGAAACGGTTGTCCGCTTCATTGAATTCATGCCGCTGGATTCCGACGGGCAGTGGCAGCGGGACAAAGTCCTGTTTGCGCATGAGATCATTGCGATTCTGGAATCAGAATTCGGTCCGCTCCGGCCAGTTGCCTCAGAAACGGATCGCCTGAATGCGAACGGTCTGCTGCCGGTCATCGGCACTGCCACATCGCAGGCACCGGCGCAGGATTACGAATTTGCGGACGGTCGTGGTCGGATTGGACTTATTGCGAGCGTGAGCCAGCCGTTTTGTGCGAGTTGCAATCGGTTTCGAGTGACAGCAGACGGCAAGTTGCGCAATTGCCTGTTCAGCCTTGAAGAGACAGACGTCAAGACGACGCTCCGGGCTGGAGGCACTGACGAGGAGATCGCCTTGCTGATGCTCGAATGCATTGCAGCCAAGAACGAAGGCCATGAAATCAATTCCGCAAAGTTTGTGCAGCCGGATCGCCCGATGCACTCCATCGGAGGCTGAATTGACGACTCGATTGCTAAATGCCAGCGAGTTTCCACAATGCGTCGTGCTGGCAGAGGGACAGGCGTTCGCTGAGTCGTCAGGCTCAGAGGAAAGTCCGGGCTCCATAGGACACAATGGTGGGTAACGCCCACCGTCCGCGAGGATCGGGCAAGTGCAACAGAAAGCAAACCGCCGATCGGCAGGGCCGCAAGGTCCTGCAGGAGGTAAGGGTGAAACGGTGCGGTAAGAGCGCACCAGCGGTTCGGGTGACCGAGCCGGCTGGGTAAACCCCATTGGGAGCAAGGCCAAGCAGAAGGAACGACAGTCTTCGGACTGTCACGAATCTGTCCGATTCGTCATACCTTCGGGTCGGCTGCTTGAGGTGTCGAGTAATCGACATCCCAGAGAAATGAACGCCCGCGACAGAACCCGGCTTATCGTCCCTCTGCCGGCATTTTAAAATCACGAATCATTGTTTTTGAATTTTTTGTTTAAACGAACTACTTACGCCCCCTCCGAAAGGGAAAAGATGTCTCAGAGAATTGTGATGCGCACCGGCGAAGCGCTGGTCGAGGATGAAGCGGGATGGTCGGCAGCGGAGCCAGAAGTCGTCATCGGAGAACTCGACGGGCCAGTCGGTATTGCAATCGCCAATCTGATGGGAGATCAGTCCAAGGGGCATTCAAAAGTCTTCGCGATCCTGAATTGTGACGTGCAGGTGCGTCCCGTAACGGTTATGGTCAGCAAGGTGACCGTAAAGAGCGAGAAGTACACCAACATCCTGATGGGAACAGTGCAGGCGGCAATTGCCAACGGTGTCCTCGATGCCGTCCGGGCTGGTGACATTCCGAAAGAAAAAGCCAACGATCTGGGAATCATCGTCTCCGTCTGGCTGGACCCGGCGGTCATCACAGCAGACGTTGATTACGAGATTCTCTTCCGCACTCACCGCGCCGCCATTTCCAAAGCCATCGGCAAAGCCATGCGACATGAACCGACAATTGACTGGCTGCTCGATAATCAGGACAAAGTGACTCACTGCTTCCATCAAATGGCGCTGGATGGTGAAATCTGAAATCTGCCCAACGCTCGGCGGACGCGAGGCTTTGCCCACCGGCGGATTGCGAGTCTCAGTAACATCGCAGACGCTTTGTCTAACCGGAGTTATTGCTGGCCACAAAGAGGCACAAGAGACACAAGAAGTCGCAAAAAAAAATTCACAGCTATGGTTTCGAAACCAAAACGGCTGCCGTTCTTTTGTGAGTTTTGTGGATTTTTGTGGCCAGCACTATTCGTTCAAGTGCTGTTTATGCATCAGGGAGCTGCTAGCCACAAAGAGGCACAGAATTCACAAGAGGAACAACGAAATCAGCCGTGTAGTCGAGGCTCTTCTTTGAAAAACAACACTCTCGACATTTGCTGAGCAGGATAGAATCATTCATTGCTGCAGAGATTTGCGGGGTGTCATCTGCTTGCTTTGTCACATGACATACTTCTTGATAAAGAAATTCGGGGCACCGAAGTTGATCAGAAATCCATGCCGAAACTTGGCGGCTTTTAAATAGATGATTCGGCCATTGGTTGATTCCCTTCCGCGCCACAAAAAGGCACAAGAGCCACAAGACGTCACAAAAGAAATTCAGAGCCAAGGTTTCGAACCGAAAACGGCTGCCGGTTTTTTTTTGTGCGTTTTGTGCCTCTTTGTGGCCAGCCTGCAGTGCGTTTTGTATATTTCCTTATCCTATCCGCAAATCACCGCAGACGAGTCTTTGCTGCGACTTGTTGCTGGTCGGCAATGTCCATGCGGGTGATTTTCCAGTTGCCGTCGCGAGGCTCAATCGTGAACACGGCGTCGAAGCGATTTTGGCGTTCGTGAATGTGGCCCCAGTGTTCGACTGTACCGGCTACTGTCCATGTGGTGCTGTATTCAAAGCCAGGCCACGGAACTGTTGTTGAAGAACGCGATGCCTGCTTGCCATGGTCGTATTTGACAGACTGAATCCTGGCAACGGCACCGCTTTGTTCCCGCATTTCAAGACTCTGGTGAAGCTGCAGATAGAGTTTCTCCAGGAGGGTGCCGTCAACGTTGGTTGCCAGCACGTCATAAATGCGATCCTCGCTGCCGAAATCCAGCGATCGATAAACGCCCTGATGCAGTTTTTGAAAGATCTCTGTCGCCTGTGTTTCGCTCAATTCCGTCGGTAGCCGCCATGGATGATCGATGGCGACGCCCACGGCACGCCATCCCGCAATCGCCAGAATGATTGCCGCTCCACTCGCCAGCAATCGAACCGAAGGCCTCGGAATCCGCAGGCTGAAAAATGCGATTGCGAGGCAGATCAGACTGCCAACGGGAATCGACAGTTCTGGTCGCGGAACGATGGTTGCCGGCACAGATTTGATCGGTTGCGGCAGGGCACTCGGATCGCATGTCCATTTGAGCACATTGTCGATCGCTTTGTTATGCTTTGAGAATTCGAACCGGTCGATCCGATCCGGATATGAGATCACTACGGACTGAATCTTGTTCATGGTGGAATAGTATTTTTCCCATGTCACCGTTGCGTCACGTACCGCGTCGTCGGGTGTCTGGTATTGCAGAATGATGCCGACGCGACCGCTGGCGAGACTGACTTTCTGCTCTGCCGCCTGTGCGGCAAAATCGCGAAGATCAAGGCCGTAAAAGTCGATGCGTGAAAACTCGGGCATCACGCGGGAACCATTGATCGTCACCGGATTTTCGTTGCGCAGCCAAGCCTGAATCAGCGTCCGAATGGCCGGTTGCTCGTCGATCTCAATAAACGACGCATCGCGACTCGTTACGGGCAGTATCGTCTTCAGTGTCGCGAGCGGAATCAGGATTTCGTGACGGATCTCGTTGGGTTCAATATACACAAACGAATAAACGCTGCTGTAACTGGTGATTCCCAGAGTCGCTTCGCGTTGTTTTGAAAACCACGTTTCCCATTCAGCGTCTGAGGCGTCTTCGGTGATTGCCTGCTCCCAGTCAAAACGCACCGTCGTTGAAGCTCCAGGCAGCAGCGATTCGGTAGAGTTCAGGTCCGTGCCGGATTGATGGACAGTGAGTTTCATTTCACTGGGGATGATGAAGTTTTCATCACTCATATCCTGTTGAATTGTCAAAAATTCAGGCGGTTCAGAAAACGGAAATTCCAGTTCGTACGTCGCCGTATGCAGCATCATGTCGGTGCTGAGAATACCGTCGGCTGGAATATCAAACGGCTTGACGTCTGTCACTTCCCCTTTGATCAGTTCCCCTTTAGCGTCACGAAGGGTGACTCGTTCCAGCAGAAACGCCCGATGGTCCGCCAGACCGCGTTTCAGGTCGTCCGGCGAGATGCGATCCTGATCGTTCGGCTCCAGTCCCTGAAACAGAATCAGATCCTCTGCAAACATCTGAATCCGCACGATGGCTTTTAATCGCGTGACGAAGATACTGGCTTCCGTCACAGAAATCGGATGCTTTGCGTTCGGTGCGCACGCGGTCGCTGACTGGCCAACAGAAAGAATCAAGCTGCCGATCAGAAGTTTTGAGATGACAACTGAAGAAACACGACAGAACACACGAAAAACCTGTCTAAAAATAACCTGACGTAATAAAGGCGAGTAAGCACACACGCATAAATTCCTTCGTTTATGCCAAATCAATTCTGACCAGGTGCTGATTGTGATCAGTTCACGGCGGAAACGCAAAGTTCAGGTATGCCCAAACAATAGTTCCAGCCCAACAATGATGACAAGCAGCATCGCCGTCAGTTTTGGCGCCACACGATCAAGTGCTTTTGCGTGCGGGCCGAAACCGAAGTCGGCCCCTGCCCCGTGCCAGACCCAAAGGCCCGTTGGAATGGTCAGCAGCCCGAATCCCGATAACAACGGCGGCACGCTTCCGAGTCGCAACAACTCTCCGGCATCACCAATTCCCGCAAATGATCCGCCCCCGATATATGCTCCATTTGCGATCAGGCAGAATCCCGCAAAGAATCGCATCAGGCAGGCGAAGCGCGGACACAGCATTCGGCAGATCCCCCAGAAAATCAGCGGGACCACACAACCGAGAATCGGACCACCCCAGCAGACGATGAGCGGCTGAGGATTCGGCCTGACATCGGTGCGTGAAATGGCAAATGGATGCAGCACGACGGACGTCACAGTGCCGTTCGTGAGGCGTGCGCAAAGAAAATGGCCGCCCTCATGGACGGCCATCATTGAAAGCCAGCAAAGCGGAA
>CAZFDW010000135.1:0-13273 GCA_964517865.1 uncultured Chitinophaga sp. | reverse complement strand
CGTTTCAGGCTGCGTCGTTCATCATCGACAGGGTGTCCCGTCTCTTCCTTCCTTCTTGCCTGAATCGCAACCACAAACGTCGCGGCTCACGCAGGTTTTGTTAGGGGGTCTAAGATTTTGCGAATGCCAAAGTGCGGCTTCGCAGGAAATGAGGTCTCCGAATACGGTGTTGGATACGATTCAGGACACGCTCCGCCTGAACCACCGGATGATCGACTGCATCGGCTGAAAAGCCCACCACGGAGCCGATTCCGAATACTCCGGAACACCATGTTTCCAGATGAGCGGCGCACCAGAGTTGACCATGTTCATCCGGTTCGATCCCGATGGCTGGCAAGCCAAGATGTTCCGTAAAACCTGACGTTCTGCGGCAGTCCACAATCTGTTGATCGTCGAGCGAAACAGGGCCGTCACCCGTCAACCCGAGTTCCGATGGATGATAAACGATCTGCACACCGGCATCTTCGGCCAGTTCGAGCAGGTCGCAATCGCTGTGTTCACGCGCCAGCAAACTGGTTTGAACACCAAACAGACTGAGGAAGGAGGCAAACCCGGCGCCAAAGTCTTCACCGCCCAAAACAATTAATGACTCGGGAAGACTGCGTCCCAGGAGAAACGATTCGACGCGACAGAATGGCAACAGTCCCAGAGGACGATGCACAGCCGCGCGACGCACGCCTGTTCCGATCACGATGTTGGTCGCATTCACGATAGTCCGCTTACACGAGACGCCACTTGTGACCGCGAAACTGTTGCGACTCACAAAGCGTGATTCCCCTGGCAAAACATCCACTCCCAGTCCCTCCAGCAATTCAATCGCTTCAGAGGTTTCCGAGTTAATCGCACCGGCCAACAGTCGCTGCAGCAAACGCGGCGTCCCACTGCGGCGGAGGAGTAAACGGCGTCCGGCAGTGTAATCGACGGACAGTTCCGAGACGAGTCGTCGGAGCGCGTGTTCCACCAGCCACGACGAATGGCGTTGTTCCGGCAATGCCATGGCGACACGCTGGCCTGCTCCACTTGCAATGCATGCCATTTCGATGGCCGCTTCGTCGTTTCCAATAATTGCGATGTCGTATCGCATGATGTCACCTTGCCTCTGATTGCTTGACTGCCTGGCTCGGAATCTATTTCGATTCAAGCCCCTTAGCTGCACCGCTGCACCCGTTGTTTATTGACTGCGAAGAACAGGCAGTCCGGGAGGTTTGATCGGCAGTCTTCTGATCGATCCTGAGACGAAGATCAGAGAAGTAAGGAAAGATGAATGAGACATTGCGCTGGACATGGGTTGTGACGATTCTGAGACTTATAGTGCTGCGAGTTGTCGAAGCCCGACAATGGAAGCCGATGATTCAGCCATGACTCAGCCAGAGCCAATTCTCGGGATCAACAGCAACGACCAGTCTAACCTGCGGCGTAACCTGCTTGTCGCGAGCGTTGCGTGTCTGCTGGCGGTTGTGCTGTTGTTTCCGTTTCCACAGTCAGGGCGACATTGGTCGGAGCTTTTCAATCTGGCTCACGCACCATCGTTCTTTCTGGCGTTCCTGCTTGTGGCGGGACTGTTTGATCCATCCTGCATTGGATTTCCGAAATCATGGCACAGAGTTCTGCCTCTTGGTGCGGGACGACTGATTGTTCTGGCCAGCGTGCTGCTTGCGCTGGGCGTGGCCTGCGAAGCGTTGCAGGGATTCGTCGCGCGTTCGCCCAGCGTGAGTGACGTGGTTGCCAACGGATGTGGCCTCGTCGCAGGATTGTCCTGGTGTCTCAGTCGCCAACGCATTTTCCAG
The DNA here is from genome assembly GCA_964517865.1 of uncultured Chitinophaga sp. GTDB lineage: Bacteria > Planctomycetota > Planctomycetia > Planctomycetales > Planctomycetaceae > SXXK01. The sequence continues at coordinate 11,486 of CAZFDW010000135.1, read as the reverse complement.
GCTTACCGCATGGGCATTTCGCTGATCGCTGCGGGCCTGATGATCGTGGCGAGCTGGTCGCCGATCCTTGAGCTGTACGATTGCTACCTGCAACACCTGGATTTTCCTCTGCTGGCATCTTTTGAACGTCCGAGGGAATTGCACACATGGGACGGGCATGAAGCCACCATTAGTCAAGCGACGTCATGGTCGATCCGGGGTTCTGCGTCCATGCGCGTCCAGGGATCTGCTGGTACAGAGTATCCCGGGGCCAGCCTTCAATGGCCAATGGAGAATTGGTCCGAGTTTTCCGCTCTGGAAATGGACGTCCTGAATCCCGGTGACAAACCGCTTACGCTGAGAATCAATATCGCTGACAGATTGCATGCTGCATCCGGTAATGCGGAGACAGATCGCTTTCGCACTTCCGCCGAACTTCCATCAGCGACACATGTCCACGTCCGTATTGAACTTGCCGACGTTCGGAACGCCCCGGCATCGCGACGGATGGATATGACCCGGATTGCATCGTTGAATCTGTTCATCGTACGTCCGGAATCGGACGTCGTGTTTATGGTGGATAACGTACGGCTGGTGGGGAACTAAACATCACCTTCGGTTGCCGACGTAAATTCCTTGCGATGCGCGACGACAATGGCGCTAACCAGAAACAGGACGCTCAACGTCATCAGCCAGAAGCACTGCATAAACGATGATCCGTCTATCATCACGTACTGAAAGACGGAGTCGTCCTTCATGCCTTGATCGAGCGGCATCCAGTTGACGAACAGTGTCCGCAGCCGAAACTGGACGGTCATGCGATTGATGACTGCCGGAATCGAACCAAAGACGAGTTCAACAATCACTGTGTACATCATGCAAAAGACCATTGCCCGCTTTGGGAAGATTGCACCCACCAGCATATAAACGGCGGAGTACGCGATGGCCGACAACAGGCTCAATGCCAGGAGACTCAGCAGCATACGCAGCTGTTCATCCATGCCACACAGCGCCACTGACAATGCGGTCCCCAACCAGGCCGCTGTCGTGCCCCACGTGACTGAAACCAGATACTTCCCGAGCAACAACCAGAAAATACCATTCGGTCGCGTCGCCAGATACGCCCAGCTGCGTTGTTCCAGTTCCGAAGCCACGGCGGGAGCTGCGGTCAACAGGACGCTCAAGGCCACGCACACGCCGGGGATCAGAGCGTACAGAGTAATCGACCATGTGGATTTCTGTGTCGCGATGTCGATCTGGCTTTCAGAATCACCGAGCGTACGAATCAGGATCGTGATCATGACCGGAAATGCGGCCATTGCAAACCACCACCCGATGCGTGCCAACGTCAGCGATCGTTTCCATTCGTAAACAAACACGGCCCGCAGAGCATTCACAATTCACCTCGGTGAATCTTCATCAAAGAATTGAAAAGCGATTGCAGTGAATCATCGGCAGTCCGGATTTCGTAGATCAGAAGTCCATCGTCTTTCATCCATTTCGGGATCATCGAAGAAATCCGACCGGCGTGTCGTGTCGACAGCACCACCACTTCGTCGCCGGAATTCGTTCTCCTGATCTTCGCCGAATCCGCGAGATCCGCCGCCAGTGTCTTGGCCGCAAATCCACGCAGATCATTGCACTGCACATGAATTTCCAGCGGCACGTCGAAAAGCAACTCATGAACTTCTTCGGCCGTGCCGGATGCCAGAACGCGGCCTCCGGAGATCAGCAGAAATGACTGCGTCAGGGCTTCGATCTCATGCAGCACATGGCTGGCGATAATCATACTGCGACCCATCGCGATCCAGTTTCGCAACAGCTCAGTCATCTGGGCACGCCCGATCGGATCGAGGCCACTCAGCGGTTCATCCAGAATCAACAGTTCCGGTTCGTGTGAAATCGCCTGAGCCAGTTTGGTTCGCTGCCTCATCCCGCGGGAGTAGCTGGAAATCGGGCGGTACATGCCTTCCACCATCCCCACCTGCTCCATGCAGTCCAAACCGCGTTGCCGTGCTGCACGATGCGCGTACCCCTGCATTTCCAGCAGATAGATCACCCATTCGATCCCGCTGATGGAAGCGTACATCCCCTCAAAGCCAGGACAGAATCCGATGCGGCGCATCAGATCCGGATTGTTCCGCGGATTGAATCCCAGCACGCGCACGGTACCGCGTGTTGGAAGGAGTTGGCCGGTCAGCAGATTCAGCAGCGTGCTTTTCCCGGCACCGTTTGGCCCGAGAAGTCCGTACGCACCGCGCGGAAGTTCCAGCGTGATGTCATTCACACCCAAAACCTTGCCGTACAGCTTGGTGACGTTCTGAAATTGAATTGCGATGTCAGATGACATTTCACACCTCCATCGGTGCCGACACGCGACGATACAGAACTGCTGTGCAGATGGCCGTCAGCACTGCGAGCAACATCAATCGCGTTTCCACATGAGTGACTCCGAGTTTGGGATCCAGAATCCACGACGACAGGTCGTTAAACGTCTCATACAAAGACAACGACTGCACCATCGAACTGTCTCCAGGACTTGCGACACTGCGAATCACGACGTACGTCAGGTGCCCGAAGATCCAGACAGCAAACCATGCAAACGAAGCGTAGCGAGATTCCGTCGTCAGTGACGACAGCATTAACGACAGCGCCGTACAGGGGATGACGATCATAAGCGACGCCAGGATCGCGCGCAACGGCAGATCCCAGGTGGCGTACAGGACGGAGATATCCGGTGACAGGAGAACGCCGACAAAATACAAAAGCAGGGCCGGAAACATCGTCACGAACAACAGATACACGCTGATCGTCGCAGCTTTCCCCGCGATGTACTGCACTTTGGTCAACGGCCGTGAGAAGTACAACAAAAATGCCCGCGACCGAAAATCCTGGGAAATCATGGGAGGCGCGATCACGGCCACGATCGGAATCAACAGAAATGGCTGCGACCGACGAAACATGATGAGCAGCAGTGACGACCAAAAGATATGTCGCTCCTCCCCCATACCTGGCCGTGACCCAGTCAGGATCCTTTCCTGTTGAATGCGTCTGAAGATTACGTCGGGGCTTTCGGATGTCACCAGCGCCATGGCCCCCGCTGACATCATATCCTGGACTTCGCCGCCCTGTTTCGCGGATTGTTCATAGATAAAAACCATGAAGCCCATGACGACGCCAGGCACCCAGGCGAAAAACATCATCCGTCGCAGCCATGCACTTTGCCATGCGCGGCGGATGCCGATTCCTGCCACCACGAGCCAACGAGTCGAAGCCAATTGAAGTTCGCCATTCCATTCGCGATATCCCAGGTTATGAATTGGCACTGTGAACCTCTCGTACGGCTGTCAGAAAAATCTGTTCCAGAGAATTCTTCGACGGTGAAAGGCCGCGCACGATGCAGCCACTCTCCGTCGCCGCTGACCACAACGGCTCATTGAGTACCGCACCTTCACCAAAGACACGCAACTGCCGCAGCGACATGACTTCGGACTGCACGCCTTTGGCCGTCAATCGATCCCGGTACGCATCGCGGTTACCGGACAGAGTCACCGTCATCGACGGATTCGGCATGCGACACAGTTCGTCCAGCGAATCGCTCACCCGCACCGAACCACCAGCCAGAATCACGACGTTGTCACACACAACCTGCACGTCGGGAAGGATATGCGTACACAGGATCACAGATTTCCCGAACTGCCGTGCCAGAATGCGAATGCGATTCAGCATGGCTTCCCGTTCCTCCGGATCCAGTCCCGATGTCGGCTCGTCAAGGATGAGCAGCTTTGGATCATGTACGATGGCCATTGCGAATCGCAGTTTCTGACGCATGCCGGTCGAGTACGTCTCAACCGGGCGATAACGCTCCTGCCCCATGCCGCAGAAATCCAGAATCTCATGCCCTCGACGCAGTGCTTCTGTCGCCGGAAATCGCGACAGCTGCGCGACCACCTGCATCGTTTCGATGCCTGACAAGCCGTGTACGTAGCAATCGTCTTCGGGCATATACCCGATGTGCGTTCGGATCTGATCAGCAGAAGTTCTGATCGGGAATCCCAGGACATGACCTTCGCCGATGGTGATCCGTACCAGTCCCAGCAGGACTTTGATGAGCGTACTCTTGCCGGCGCCATTTGGTCCGAGTAATCCTGTGATGCCAGGGCGAATGGTCAGGTCAACATTCGAGAGAGCTCGAAAGCTGCCATAATCCTTCGTGACATTTGTGAGCTCTATCAGAGCATTCATTGGATGCGGGGTTTCCTGCGGTATGTTTCAAGAGGCTGGAAATGAGTCCGGCGAGCGGAGTGGCGTGAGCCCTCCGGTACCTCGTTCTTGTACCGGCAAGCTGACGCATGCCGCTCGCCAATTCTCTCACTGATTGTCTGACAAACGGGCTTCGATTTCCATTGTTGCCGGAAATCAACCTGTTTCGGCAGAATCTGCCGATGGATCGTCCAGCCGCTGCGAGTTTGTGCCCACGTGGAGAAATCAGCGAAACGATGGGTATCCGGTCGTCGATTTGACCTTGTTCAGCAATCAGAATCGCCGGTAAAACATAATGGAATTGAGCGTCGCACGGCGATTGTAAACTCCGGGAAGGAATCCAGCAGGAATGTGGTGCAGTCTTTGTCGCACGGATGTCTCAGTCAGGACGACCGGCCACGCCGGTGGTCTGCTGTGCTCGCGGTGCGGACATGACCTGCTCGCTGCGTCAAGACCCACTGACGCCATTCGGCAGGCACGAGAGATTCTTGAACGCTGGAATTCAAGTGATCTTTTCGAACGCATCAGCCGGACTGAATCGCTCGATTCCCTTCATCCGCGGATGGATGCCGTTAATAAGCCAGAAGTTCCGATACAATTGCTCGGTGCAAAACTCCCTGAATCCGCCTCCCCTGAGAAATCGCGAACTGCAGAAGTCGTGTTGCCCGATTCTGGTGACAGCATTCCGGACGCCCATGAAGTTGCCACGATCGAGAAAGAGGACGACAGCGCCAGTTCCGACACATCGCTTCCAGTTGCAGCGGTAACCTCGGCCGCGACGCACGAACATGAACCAGACACAGCTCTCACCGAGATTGACGTTGAGGCAACGCAGGAGGCTGCCCATGCGGTCAAACTGTCTGATCTGACTCACACAGACGTCCTGAGCGTGACGACCGTGACGGACGCGAAAGTCACGGGTGAGGGTATCACGAGTGAGTTGCAACGGGTCATGGATTGGGCAAGAGCACACAAGATCGACCCCATGAGGATCACTGACGACGACGCTTCCCACACGGATTCAGGTGCGGATGCGGTCGTTGAAGGATCCCACGCGACAGACTCTACGCAATCCTTACCGCCCGCGTCTGCAGCCGGCGTCGTGACCCACGCGGAATCGGTGCTGAGTCCACAAATACCGGCAGAAACGGCCAATGCGAGCGAACTTCCGTCCGCTGTGTTGCCGAAAATGATTCTACGGAGCCCCATGCGCCGGCCGCTTTTGCATCGCCGGTTTCAATTGGAGCGTCCAGCCACTACCAGTTCAGCAGGATCTGAAAACGTGAACAGACAGCTTCGAGTTGACCAGCCTGGTGGGAACAATGATCTTCCGGAAGCAGCGGCAGCTCTGCAGGACGCTTCCATTGCGTCGTCGGTCGCTCCGGAAACAAAGATTGTTTCGAATTCACCAAAACCCGGACGTCGTATCCGCATTGATGGCCCTGAATCCGTCGATGCCGTGACCGGGACCGATGGTCGCCGAGGTCGGACACAGACGCTGCCGAAACATCGCTATATCGACGATGCCCATGACTCCACAATGCGTGGCCCGCATTTCGAAATTACAGCTCCCCGCCGTTCAAATTTGACCAGCGTCACGGGTCAGTTTCTGGCGTATCTCGGAGTTCTGGGACTCACCATCGGAACGGCAATGGTGATCTACGGCCACTTCGGCGGCTATTCCGAATACACACCGACTGGCTGGCTGGTGACAACTGTCGCTCAGATGTTGTTGTTTCTGGGTGTGATCAATTTGGTTTCCGGCGGCATCGAACAGAACAACGACGACGTGTCCCGCCGCATCAATACGCTGGGGGAACAACTTCTCCGCATCGAACAGGTCACATCCGATGCAATGAAGGGCCCGAAACTGTCACCGCGACTCTATGACAATCCCAGCGCCGACGTTGAAGACACGTCACGCGAAACTGCTGACGTCAACAGGGAGTAGTGCCCGATTTGCCGGATCATGCCGGGCTGAATCAGCACTTTGGGCTGGAAATCGGATCGGGTGATCTGGCACATCCGCTCGAAATTGTTGACCGACGTTGCAAAAATGAAACATGGACCGTTTCTTTGTGGCTGCGTATTTGTAGAATCAGGGGATGAATGCCACCGACAGTCTCTTTTCTCTCGCCGTTCCGCTCGGTCGATTTCTGGGAACTCGCCTCCGGTTGAGTGCGCTCATGCTGATTGTCGTGCTCGCTGTCGTTTGGCGCGTGCAGACATTGACGGCGTCGCTGTTATTCGCTTCAGTTCTTTTTCTCAGCGTCTGCCTGCACGAGATAACTCATCTGTGGTTGAACCATCGTCTCAAGTTGCGGTGTGTGGAACGAATCCTGTGGCCGTTCGGTGGACTGTTCGGCGAATCGCCCCGAAGGACACATCCACTCGTCAGTCTCGCCGGGCCCGGTGTTAATCTGATTCTGGCAGCGGCCGCCGTTTCGCAACTTGATACCCGGACTGAGATCCTGACGTTGCTGAATCCGGCAACCTGTTGGCAGGGACTGTTGTCGGACAGCATGATGGTTTTGCTGCTGCGAATCATTTTCCTTGTGAATACGGTGATCGCGTGTGCGAACCTGATTCCCGTACGGCCGTTGGCTGCAGGTTATGTGCTGCAGAATTTGTTGTCGCGACGATTTTCCGAAACTGAATCACGTGACATACTTTTGCGTTCCGGACTTGTGCTGAGCATTTTCGGGTTATTGGCGGGATTTGTGTTTGACCTGAGTGGTCTGACGGCACTGTCGGCATTCCTGTTGTTGCTTCATGTTCAGGAAGCGGTGCAGTGGTTTCAGCCGTCTGCGTCGGAACGTGTCATTGACGGGTACGACGACTCTGACCGCTATCCGGATTCGGGTCGCGCTGAAACGGATGAATCAGACGACGATGACGCTGCTGTTCCCGGCAACGTGATTGATCGTTGGAAGAATCGCCGTGAATCAGAGCGTGAACTGCGTGAACGCGAACTGCAGCAGCGTGAACATGACGAGCTGGACCGCGTGTTGGAAAAGCTGCACACATTGGGCCGGGACGCTTTGTCGATTACAGAATTGCATTTGCTGAATCGCGTGAGTGCGCGGCTGAGACAGAAGAATCACTGAGTGGACGGTGAACACCCGCTAGATCGCTCTGGCTTTTTCCAGTTCCCGCAGCTGCGCCTTGAGTTGGTCGTCTGATGGGACGACGCCTTCTTTCTGACGATTGCGGAATTGCAATTCAAAATCGTCGATCTGTGGCTGGATTTTCTGCAGCGCCGCTGTGGGCACTCGGTCGGTAAACATGATGCCTTCGACATGATCGTATTCATGCTGCACCACGCGGGCAGGCAGGTCGTCGAGTTCCAATTCAAATTGTTGACCGTTCAGATCAAAAGCATCCACAATGATTTTTGTCGCGCGGGTGACAGGACCAAAAACTTCCGGCAGGCTCAGGCAACCTTCCTCATCGGTCTCACTGCCCTTCTTTCGTGTGATCTGAGGGTTGATAAAGACGAATTCCTGATCCTTTTCGTCCTTGTCTCCGGCTGGATTGATCACAAACAGTCGATACGGCAAACCCACCTGATTCGCCGCCAGACCGATCCCCCGCGCGGCGTACATCAATTCGAACATCTGCTCCACCATGATGCGGAGTCCGGCGTCGATCCTCGCCACGTCTTTGGATTTCCAGCGCAGTGCCGGGTGCGGATGAAGAACAATTTCAAGACTGGACATGGTCGCGGAATCATATTTCAGGAGTGCGGTCTCCCTGCGCCGGCCAAACTGTAAAAGCCACGTTACCACAGGTTGCGTCGAAGTATGTCAGCACTTTGTTGAACCTCAAACCGTCATGCGTCTTTTTCCCTGACATCGGACGATTCGACGACCAGCGTGGATTTGTTATATTCTTCAGCCTGAGGCCACCATTGCATCTCTCGAAGGAATTCTCATGAAACCGTTTCTTGCGCTCCTTTTTGGTGGAATCCTGATTTCGCAGTGCCTTGAGGCTGGCGAGACAGTCATCGGTGTCCGGACGTTGCGGGTTCCGGACGGCTTTGAAGTGGAACTCGCTGCAGATCCCTCGCTCGTCGGACGCCCGATTGCCGTGGCCCGTGATGAGAAAGGCCGGATGTATGTCACAGATTCAGGCGGAATGTCGGAACGGGCCGAACAGCAACTGGCCGCAAAACCTCACAGCATTCGGCGGCTGGAAGATGTCGATGGCGACGGCATTTATGATCGCAGCACACTGTTTGCCGATAAACTGATGTTCCCCGAAGGGTGTCTCTGGCACGACGGTTCACTGTATGTCGCAGCGCCACCGGAAATCTGGAAGTTCACGGATTCGGACGACGACGGTCATGCCGAAAAACGCGAAATCTGGTTCGATGGCACGACGCTCACGGGCTGCGGGAACGATCTGCATGGCCCGTACCTCGGCCACGATGGCCGCCTCTATTGGTGCAAGGGCGCGTTTGCCGAGCAGAAGCATTCTCTGGCCAATAAATCGCAGTTTGTGACCCATTCGTCGCACATCTTCCGTGCGCGACCTGATGGTTCTGAAATGGAAGTTGTCCTGACCGGTGGCATGGACAATCCTGTCAACGTCGCATTCCATTCGAACGGCGAACGGTTTCTAAGCTGCACGTTCTTTCAGCATCCTGAAGCCGGTCACCGCGATGGTCTGATCCATGCGATCTACGGCGGGGTGTACGGCAAGAAGCATGATTCCATTTACGAACATGCCATGACAGGCGACGTCATGCCTGTCCTCAATCATCAGGGCGCTGCAGCTCCGTGCGGTCTGATTGCCGGAAGTCATTCCCTGTATGACGGCACGGCGACCGACAACCTGTTCGCCTGCTATTTCAATCTGCACAAAGTCGTGCGTCACGAACTGATCGCAAACGGCCCGACGTTTGATACCGTCGATACGGATTTTCTGGCCTGCGATCATCCCGATTTTCATCCGACGGACGTCTTTGAAGACGCGGACGGCAGCCTGTTGATTGTCGATACCGGCGGTTGGTACAAAGTCTGTTGCCCGACATCGCAGCTTGCAAAACCTGATGTGCTGGGCGGCATTTATCGTGTCCGCAGAAAAGATGCAAATCCCGTGACCGATCCGCTGGGACTGCAGATCGACTGGAACACAGCCGATTCGAAGACGCTCGCTGGATTGCTGTCTGATCATCGCCTTTTTGTTCAAAGACGAGCGACCGCGATGCTGCGATCGCAAGGAGCAGGGGCGGTTGCCGCGCTGTCTGACAGGGCGTCACATCACGCATCCTCTGTCGTTCGTGGCCGAGCCGTCTGGGCGTTGGCAGGGATCGATGCGGAAACGGCTCGCGCGGCTGTCGCCGTGGCTTTGCAGGATCAGGATGTGACCGTGCGACAGGCCGCAGCGCATGCCGCCGGGCTGTGGCGCGACAGGAAAGCATTGCCGCAATTACTTCAGATTGCGGGCTCCGGAGAGACTGGTCCGGCCCGTGCGGCCATGGAAGCCGTAGGGCGAATTCGCGAACCAGGCAATGTGGCTGAGATCCTGAAGATTGCCGACACGCTTACATCCGCTGGTCACGATGCTTCCGGGGCTCCTGCGAATGCGGCGGAACGCATTCGAGAACACGCCTGCATTTATGCCATGATCGAAACAGATGCCCCGGAGCAAATTCGACCGGGACTTAAATCGGCGTCGGCAAAAATTCAGCGTGCAGCATTGGTGGCTCTGGATCAAATGCAGGATGGCGGTCTGATGGCCGATGATGTCCTGTCTCGCATGAACGCGAAAGACGCGGCTCTCCGTGCAACAGCGGTCTGGATCGTGCGACGTCATCCGGACTGGGGTAAGTCACTCGCCGGATATTTTGACACTCGCCTTGCGAAGGTCGCCGCGTTGTCGCCTGAAGACCTGGCACTCACGATCGACCTGCTTGCATCACTTTCTGAGTCATCAGAAATCCAGACATTGCTGCTGCGACATTTGGAAGCGGACGGCGATCCGGCACTGGAATTGTGTCTCAAAGCGATTGAACACACGACGCTTTCGGCCACGCCGGCGGCATGGCTGGATGCACTCAACCGTCAACTCGCACAGGCGAACGATTCCAGTGTCGCCACGATTGTCGCGGCAGCACGCAGTCTGCCACTGCCAAAGGAAGGCCATCCTGAGTTACAGCACACGCTGGCAATTATTGCTGCAAGGGCAACGTTGCCTGCAGAAACCAGGCTCGCGGCATTGAGCGCTGCCGGTCCTGATCGAGCGTTGGATGAAAGCACATTCCAACTGCTGCTGGCGATGATCACTGGCGATCAGGTGCTGAATGATCGCACGACCGCGTGCAACTGTCTGGCTTCAGCAGCACTTACGCCGGAACAGTTGCACGCACTGCTGGCCGCAGCGAAACAGGTCGGCCCGATGGATCTGCCTAAACTTCTTCCTGCGTTTGAACGCGAAGGTTCCGAAACCTTCGGGATGAAGCTTCTGGCAACACTGACAGATTCCAGGGGCCTGCGGGGATTGCGAGCAGATCTGATCACTCAGTTGCTGAAGAAATATCCTGAACCAGTGCAGACCGAAGGTCACAAGCTGCAACGCCTGCTGAATGCAAGTCTGGAAGAACAAACGGCGATGCTGGAAACGATGCTGGCCACATTGCCGGAAGGCGACATGCGCCGCGGGCATGAGGTCTTTATGAGTAAGAAAGCCGCCTGTAACGCGTGCCACAAGCTCGGATACGGGGGCGGACGACTCGGACCGGATCTGACCAGCATCGGGCGTGCTCGAAACCGCCGCGACCTGCTGGAAGCGATGATGTTCCCGAGCATCAGCATTGTACGCGGCTACGAATCTGTCTCAGTAGAACTCCACGACGGTCGCGTCGTGAGTGGCATTGTGACAAGTGAAACGGGTACCGAAATCGTCGTCTCGGTCGATGCTCAGAAGACGCATCACATTTCACGAGCGGACATTGCCGAGATCGTGCCGTCGAGCGTCTCCCCCATGCCCAACGGCCTCGCCACCGCGCTGACTCAACAGGACATTGCTGACGTGATTACGTTCTTGTTGAGTAACGAACGTTGAAGTCAACTTTCAATCAGATTGCAAACGAGCCTAGGGCCGAGTAACTGGCCCGCTTTGGTTCTTATCACGGTGTCACCGCCATGGCTGGCCAATTTGTGAATTTGTAGGGTGTGACTAGCGCCAGCGCAGGCAGACCATGTCAGCGATGCGGTGTGCCTCCGCGTTGCTTGTCACAC
>CAZFDW010000134.1:0-13446 GCA_964517865.1 uncultured Chitinophaga sp. | reverse complement strand
GCTTTGAAGTCGATCGCTCGAAGCCGTTTGGATTCGCGACGTGGCAAACCACCGCGAAACTTCGCAATCTCAAGCTCCGACCGCTGCCAAAGACGGAAGAGAAACCCGCTGAGAAAGATGCATCGGAATATTCTTCACGCGGCCAGGAATGAGGCAGCGGCGAGCGGCTGGGCGTCAGCCCTCCGTGTGTTTTTTCGAGGATCACGGAGGGCTCACGCCCAGCCGCTCGCCATTGGCACCGCGTGAAGAATAGCTTGCAGCACTACTTCGCAAACAACGCATCCACAAAGCCATCCGGGTCAAAGAGTTCAAGGTCGTCGATCTGTTCGCCGACACCAATATACTTCACCGGGAATCCCATTTCCTGCCGGATGGCGATCACCACACCGCCGCGAGCTGTGCCGTCGAGCTTCGCCAGAATGAGTCCGGTGCAGCCGATGGCCTGTGAGAAACTCTTCGCCTGGCTGAGCCCATTCTGGCCGGTTGTGGCATCGAGCACTAACAGACTTTCGTGCGGTGCATCCGGAATGATCTTCCGCATCACGCGGCGGATTTTTTCGAGTTCATCCATCAGATTCTTCTGAGTCTGCAGGCGACCAGCGGTATCCATGATCAGATAGTCCGCTCCAATCTCCACGGCTTTCTGTACACCGTCGTAAGCGACTGCCGCCGGATCGGAATTGCTTTCCTTGCGGACAATCGTGCAGCCCAGGCGCTCGCTCCACAACGTGAGCTGCTCAACCGCTGCCGCCCGGAACGTATCGCCGGCTGCGAGAACCACTTTGTTGCCGTTCTTCTGCAGCAGGTTGGCCAGCTTGGCAATCGAAGTCGTCTTGCCGACTCCGTTCACACCCGCGACAAGAATGACGGTTGGCCCGGATGCAACCTTTGTCAGCGGTGAAAGTGGATTACTCAGGTCCCAGCGAACGGCATCATGGCCCTTGAGCAGTTCGACCATTTCGTCGTGAATCGTTTTCCAGACGGCATCCACATCAATCGTGCGGCCACCGTGATCTGTTCTGATGCGTTCCACGATCCTGCCGGCCGCCGTTACGCCCATATCCGTGCGGATCATGCGGGCTTCGAAGTCCTGCAGCAATTTGTCGTCCAGAATCTGCCCGGCCCTGAACAGGTCGCGAACATCGGTTCGCAGGATCTGTTTGGTTTTTTCAAGTCCACGTTTAAGTTTGTCGAACAATCCCATGATCAGTCTGCAATCATCCGTCAGTGTTGAAAAGTCGTAAGCTCTAGTGCTTTGTCAGACCTGAAAATCTGGGTTGGGTGGCCGGGGCTGGACTGAGCGAAGCAAAGGAAGCCCCGGGGTTTCGAGCTAGCGCTCTCCAACCCCGGCCACCCTAAAACGAAACCTTGACAAGGCACCAGGCTGCGGAAGGATAACCGCCTTTGCCTCAACGACAAACGCTATTGACGCCGGATTGTCCTTTCCTGCGGTGACTCTCATGGAATCTACCGATTTGGCAGGATCATCTCCCTGAGCCCGCTCTCTGTCATCCGCTACCGAGAATCAGGATCGAGGGATTCCGGGTTCCAGCATCCAGCACGAATCGTGCGGCAGCATTCCAATGTGCGGGTAGTACGATCGAGCCTTCGGTGCCGCAATCAGCAAAAGCCGGGTCGCGCGACCAGCTGCCTCATGAGTTCTGACAATCAGCTCACGGCCAATTCCCAGCTTCTGAAATTCGACATCGACCGCCAGATCCGAAAGATACGTGCAAAAACTGAAATCCGTAATCGCCCGACTCACGCCGACCAACAATTTTCCCGATCGAGCCGTCACGATCACGTCGGCATTCCGCAGCATCAACTCAATGCGTTCACGATCATTCACAGGACGTCGTTCCGCCAGCGTTGAACGCTGCAGCACATCGCTAAACTCATCCGCCGACAAGGCTGGTTCCAGTTGATAGTCAATGGTCATGGGAATTTGATACCTTGCTGTCGCAGGGTGGGACCAGCGGCAGCGATGCCGCGCTGGCCCACCATGATCGGTTCCTGTTGAAGTATGCGCTCAAGTGCTTTTTCAGGACAACAAGTCAGCGTTCAATCTGTAGGCCGGACCAAGCGCAGCGCCGTTCCGGCAGATCGGCCCGGTGCCGGAACTACGCTCCGCTTTGTCCGGCCTACCCCAAAATCACGTCCTGACAAGGCACCAGCCCTGCGTCACCCAACCCGGTGATCGAAGGACTGCGCTCCAACAGCGGTATTCTTATCAAGAAACACCTATTTACAATTCGTTCCTCAGAAAGTTCATCACATGATCCACCGACGCCTATTGCCCGCCGTGATTTGTCTCGTCACTCTGTCTGGGCTCGTCATCGCGGGCGACGTGCCGAAACCAGACGGCATGAAGTTGATTTATCAGCACGACTTTGAAGACAGCAGCATGGATCGTTACGAGCCCACCGATGCCACCGCATGGAAACTGGGTGAAGCCAAGGGCAATCATTTCGCTTCACTCATTCGCAAAGACAGCAAATTTGAGCCACCGGTTCGCTCTCCTTTCAATCGCAATCTGATTCGAGACCTGAAGCTGGGAACGTTTACGATGGACGTCCGCGTGCAATCCACGATTCCTGACTATGGCCACCGTGATCTGTGCCTGTTCTTCGGATATCAGGACGACAGCCATCTCTATTACGTCCATCTGGGGAAAGAGGCGGATGACCATGCCAACCAGGTCTTCATCGTCAACGAGAAGCCTCGCACAAAAATCTCCACGAAGACGACCAAAGGCACGCCATGGACAGATGAATGGCACAACGTCCGCATTTCCCGCAATATCGAGAGCGGCGAAGTCATGGTCTACTTTGACGACATGCAGACTCCAGCCATGACGGCGACCGACAAGACATTCGGTGAAGGCCGAGTCGGCTTTGGATCGTTTGACGACATCGGCAACTTCGACAACGTGTGCATCTACGTGCCGGAGTAGTCTCAATGCGTGCCATCGTATTTGATCATACGCTGCAGTTCCGCACCGATGCTGTACTCCGACCGCCCGGCAGTAATGAGGTCATCGTCGATGTCATCAAGGCCGGGATCTGCGAAACGGACCTGCAGCTTTGCAAGGGCTACATGCGTTTTTCCGGAACATTGGGGCATGAGTTCGTCGGCATTGCCCGTTCAGGCCGCTTCGCCGGTCAGCGCGTGGTCGGTGAGATCAATTGTGCCTGTCATGCGTGCGAAATGTGCCACCGCCAACTTTCCAGGCACTGTCCGAATCGCACAGTGATCGGCATCGTGGCGCACGACGGCGCTTTCGCGGATTCGGTGATTGTGCCGGACTTGAATCTGCACGTCGTCCCCGACCATGTCCGCGATGCAGAAGCCGTTTTTGTCGAACCCATCGCGGCCGCCTGTCGCATCGCTGAGCAAATTCGGCTGGCTGGCGGCGAAGTTGTGACGGTTCTCGGCGACGGTCGTCTTGGTAATCTCTGCGCTCAGGTTCTGCGGTGTCAGGGCTGTCAGGTTCGAGTTGTCGGCAAGCACGATTTCAAGCTGCGAATCCTCGAACGGTTAGATATCCCGACGAGCAAACTGGAAGATCTTCAGCCTCGACGAGATTCTGACATTGTCGTCGACTGCACTGGCTCACCGACAGGACTGACAATGGCGCTGCAGTTGGTTCGTCCGTGTGGCACGATTGTTCTCAAGACAACCGTCGCTGCGGATCAGATGCTGCACATGGCGCCGTTCGTGATCGATGAAATCACACTCCTCGGCTCCCGCTGCGGCCCCTTCACTGAAGCTCTTGAACTACTCAGTCGCCAAGCTATCTCCGTCGAACCGTTATTGAGCGCCACCTATCCGCTCGAAGCCGCAAAAACCGCCTTCGAACACGCCGTCCGCAAAGATGCGTTGAAGGTTCTCTTTGGAGTGCGGTGACTCGTCACCGCTTTCTTTTTCCAACCAACGTTGTCAGTACCACGAAAGCTTGAGCTTGTATGATGCCGAACGAAAAAGAAAGCTCCGACAAGTCGGAGCACACCAAATGCATTTCACGCTTAACCGACCGACTTCACCGGCTTAATGCACTGCAGCTTGTTGAAGTCGAACGTTGTGTTTCGCGGCTGGAATGTAACGATGCAACTGTGAGGGCAAAAGAAAGCGGTGACAAGTCACCGCACTCCAAAGACTGGCCCCATGCGCCGCTGCATCGACTGAGCGGCAAGGGCACATATATCGTGACTGCAGGAACATTGCACAAAGAACACTTCTTTCGCGATGCTGATCGGCTGGATTGTCTCGAGAGGGAACTCCTGTCGAAAGCCAGGGGCTACGAATGGTAAATTGAAGCATGGGCCGTGTTCTCGAATCATTACCACTTTGTGGGACACGCGATGGAGGACGCCCATACCTTGAAACCGATGCTGACACATTTGCATGCTGACACTGCTCGCGAAATCAATCAACGTGACGGCGTGACCGACCGGCAGGTGTGGTTTAACTTTTGGGACACCGAACTCACGTACGAGAAGTCGTATCTCGCGAGATTGAATTACGTTCACCAAAATGCCGTCAAACATGGACTCGTACCGGTCGCCAATCAGTATCGCTGGTGCTCGGCGGCATGGTTTGAACGAACGGCAACGCCGTCCCAGGTTAGGACCATTTACGGGTTTAAGACTGACCAGCTGAAAGTTGTGGACGATTTCGTGGTCTGTGGAGTGCGGTGACTCGTCACCGCTTTCTTTCTCCAACCAACGTTGTGCGCATGACCAGAGGTTGAGCCTGCATGACGCAGAATGAAAAAGAAAGCTCCGACGAGTCGGAGCACTCCAAATGCTCGCATCATTGGTCGCGGCTCGGTACGATGTTGAGCCTCGAATTGCTCGGCCTTCCCCAACCCCACTTGGAGAGAACTCGTGATTGTCCGCCTTTTGCCCATGCTGATGATGCTCGCTCTGTACTGCCCATCAAGCGCCATTGCCGGAGACTGGAGCCAGGAGCAGATTCCGAGACTGCCGACGGGAGAGACGCCGGTCCAACTCTTCAACGGCAAGGACCTTGATGGCTGGGTGGGGCACATCGGGAAATATTTTTCAGTTGAAGACGGCATGATTGTCGGGCGGAATTCCGCAGAGAACGCTCCGAAGTCGAGCACGTATCTGATGACGCAAAAGTCGTTCCGGAACTTTCGACTGATCTTCGAAAGCCGACTTGTCACCAGCGAAATGCACTCCGGAACGTCGCTGTGGGGTAAGGCGATCGAGAAAGAAGAAGGCCCGTTTACTTATCAGGGACATCTGGTGATGTATCCGTCCGCCTACGGATACCATGACCTGTTTCGTCGCAACAATGTGCGTCAGGACACGCTGGGAATTGCGCAAAGCGCTGGAAAACAGCATGACTGGAATCGGATGGAGATCCTTGCCATCGGTCACCGCATCCGCCATGTTGTCAATGGACGACTGGTCGCCGACTGGGCAGATCCTCAGCCGGAACTCTGCGAATCCGGCCCGATCGGTCTGCAACTGCATTCCAACAAGGTCGCCCAGGAAGTTCAGTGGCGCGGTTTGGTGCTGACAGAGAATCCGACAGACCAGTTGGTCACGGCCGAAAGCTACGACGCCGGTTTGATCGTCGCTGGCAAACCGGCCGAATCGGGTCTTGATGAGGCAGCACTCAAGCAGATCGATACCCGCATGCAGGAGTTTGTGGCGGCCAAACAAATCTCCGGTGCTGTGACGCTCGTGGCACGGCGTGGGCGAGTGGTCCAGCTGGGAGCAGTTGGCAAGGCGGATGTGGCTGGTGGACGCGACATGGCGGTCGATACCGTGTTTGCGATCGCGTCGATGACCAAGCCGATCACTGCTGCCAGCGTGCTGATTCTTCAGGATGAAGCCAAGCTGAAGCTGGATGATCCCGTTTCAAAGTACATCCCGGCGTTCAAGGATACCAAGGTCACCGGAGGCAAAGCACCGAGTCGTGAGATCACGATTCGCGACTGTCTGATGCATACGAACGGCCTTGTGAGTGATCAACGCAATGTGGGATCTCTGGCGAACACCGTTGAGTTGCTCGCGAAGTCCGAACTGGCCTTTGAGCCGGGTTCCAAATGGCAGTACGGTCCGGGCCTGAGTGTCGCCGGTCGCGTCGTCGAAATTGTTTCCGGCAAACCGTTCGATCAGTTTCTGGTGGAACGTATCTTTTCTCCGCTGGAGATGAATCAGACATCGTTCCATCCTACGGAAGAGCAACTCCAACGCCTGGCTCTGCTTTACCAGCCAACTGCCGACAAGAAAGACATCGAACGCGGCAAGCACTGGCTGTATGAAGTGAATGCCGAGACATCTCCAAATCCTTCTGGTGGCCTGTACTCCATCGCCAGCGATCTGGTGCGATTTTATCAGATGGTCTTAAACGGCGGCGATCTGAACGGCAAGCGTGTTCTTTCGGCCGATGCGGTGAAGCAAATGACGTCACTGCAGTCCGGCGAACTTGAGACCGGCTTCACGCCGGGGAACGGTTGGGGACTTGGGTTCTGCCTGATTCGCAAACCACAGGGAGCGACCGAAATGCTGGCTCCTGGTTCCTTCGGTCATGGCGGAGCTTTTGGAACACAGGGCTGGATTGATCCAAAGCACGAAATGATTTTCGTACTTCTGATCGCCAGGCAGAACTTCGCCGGCGGCGATGCGTCTGATATCCGGGTTGACTTCCAGCGCCTGGCGGTTGAGTCGATTCGGGATTGAGCGACAACGGGCAATGGGACCAACTATGCACAACCGTAAACAACAGACACTGCCGTTTTCCGCCCCCGCGCCAAAGTCTCGAAAACATCGCAGCGCACCCACCGCTGACAAGGGGGACAAAGCGGGCAATGAATCGTTTGATTTCCGCTTTATTGACCTGTTTGCCGGGATCGGCGGGCTGCGAATCGGCCTGGAGAAGGTTGGCGGTCGCTGTGTTTTCTCCTGCGAGATCGATCCCTACGCACAGAAGACGTACACCGCCTGGTTCGGCGAAGCGCCAGTGGGCGACATCAATGATTTTGTGGATGGTCAGAATGTTCCGGAACACGAACTACTCGCAGCCGGATTTCCGTGTCAGCCGTTTTCCATTGCCGGCGTTTCCAAGAAAAAGAGTCTTGGGCGGGAGCATGGTTTCAAAGACAAGACGCAGGGCACGCTGTTTTTTCAGTTGGCGACTTTGATCGAAGCCCGACGTCCTGAGGTCCTGCTGCTCGAAAA
Organism: uncultured Chitinophaga sp.; assembly: GCA_964517865.1. Taxonomy (GTDB): domain Bacteria; phylum Planctomycetota; class Planctomycetia; order Planctomycetales; family Planctomycetaceae; genus SXXK01. Next base: position 6,232 of record CAZFDW010000134.1, on the reverse strand, counting down.
CGTCAAAAATCTGCGATCTCATGATCGCGGCAATACCTGGAAGACCATTCTGCAGACGCTGGAGGAACTGGATTATACGGTCTTTGCTGAGACGATTGACGCGCAGCATTATGTTCCGCAGCATCGTGAGCGAATCTTCATTGTGGGCTTCCGACGTGATCTCTACGGCGACGAACCGCCGTTTGAATTCCCGCACCTGCCGCCCAGGCCCGCGCCGAAGTTTCGTGACGTGCTGGAACCAGCCAGATCGATTCCTTCACGCTACACGCTTTCGGATCTGCTGTGGCAATACCTACAGGACTATCGCGCGAAGCACGAAGCAAAAGGGAACGGTTTCGGATACGGACTTGCACCACTGGATGGTATCAGCCGTACCTTGAGCGCTCGCTATTACAAGGACGGAGCGGAGATTCTGATCCCGCAAAAGGAAGGCAAAAACCCTCGACGCCTGATGCCTCTTGAGGCCGGCCGGCTGATGGGTTTTCCCGAGGAACTGATCCACAATCAGGTCGTCTCCGACACGCGAGCCTACAAGCAATTCGGCAACGCGGTTGTGCCACTCGTCGCTCATGCGATTGCAAAGCAAATCGTACTCACGATGCAATGGCTGCGCGATTCCGTGTCGTGACCTGACGGATTAGTCCCTGAACAAGCAACCTTTGGAGTGCGGTGACTCGTCACCGCTATCTTTTTCAGGGAATTTTGCTTTGGGAAAGACGTTCGTTTGTTCAGTCGATTTCACCTGAAATTGAAATGGAATGTTCGCTGCTCTCCCACGCCGATTGACAAGAATGCCGCGCTGGAAAGGCAAAGCGGCGACAAGTCGCCGCACTCCAAATGACTGTTGATTGTTTCGGGATTAATCCCGCACAGAGAGCGACCGATCCGTGTCGCTGATCACACGTTCCAGTTCTCTGACGGACGTCACTTTGTCGAGGACTTTGCGCCGCGTCGAATCTTCCAGACTGATCATGCCTCCCTTGATCGCATCGTGACGAATTCGGAACGATGGTTCTCCTCGGTGGATCGCGTCCTGCAACGGATCGGTGAGTTCCATCACCTCAAAAACGGCCGTGCGTCCTGAATAACCAGTGCGGAAATTTGTGTCTGTGGGAATGCCAAAGGCAATCTGAACGGGTTCGGTCCCTTCGAGGCGGAGCAGTCGCCGGGCGTGTTCGTCCGCGATCATGTCTTCTCGGGACGACTCACATATTTTTCGCACCAGTCGCTGAGAAATCACACCTCGGAGACAGTCGTCGCATCCGTGATCAGAGCGGATGCCCAGCGATCGACCTGATATTCAGCAGTTTCAGCATACGGGATTTATGCTTGACGAGACAGCAACCGGACGCACGTTTTATGACGATTTTGGTTTGTCACGGTCAACTCATTTGAACTTGTTCAATGATCCGCGATTCGCAGGCCATCCCTGAGAAAGCACTAGATCACAACCGGTTTCCCCAATTCCCGGCGCAACGGAACGAGCTGTCCGGCGTGCATCATTGAATGAGTCGCGATCAACAGGAACATGGAACCCATGGTGGGAAACATGCTGCGGAAATGCTCCGGGCTCGGATCGTCCAGTTTATTCTCGGGATAGGCATCCAGCAAAGTGATCACGGCATCATGAACTTTGCTCGCGAGATCTGTGTATTCCTGCTTTGTCTGAAAATCGGCGGGATTGTTGCTGCCAATGTTTTCCTTCGAGTGTTTTCCCTCAAACCCAGTCGGGAGCTGCGGCGCTGAACCGGCCTGAATTCCATTCATCAATCCGCATTCGGAACTGATCAGGTGACCCAATTGCCAGGCGACATGGTTGCATCCGGGACCTGGTCTTCGCATCAATTCTGCGTCAGTCAGATCGGCGATATACGAATTCAGCACCATATTGCTGAGACCGAAAGTTTCCCTAATGGCGGATTTAACGTCCATCGAAATGTTTCCTGATGACAGTGGTGTGTTACCGGGACAGTTGGCCCGCCACAACTGGCTCGTGGCGTGAGGGAACGTTCAGCTCATGCCCCCAAGCCTTCCGCGCGACGGGTTGCGCGACGCATGAGCGATCAAACATGGCTGCGAAGAGCCACGACGAAAGTCTATCGGATGAGGATGAACTTGTCACTCGGATGCTCGAGCCATTATTTCGACACCGACAATTATTTCTTCCAGCGATACACGATCAAGGCGTCCAGTGCACGGACAAAGACCTGGTCGTCGGCGACGGCGAGATGAGCCCAGGTGGTTGCGTCACTGACATGCCTTTCAGAGACCTGCGAGAATTCAGTCGGATTCGCATCGATCAGCCGCAGATCCCCGCTTTCGTCGAGCGCAAGCAGCTTTGAACCGTTGACGGCCATGCTCCAGTAGGTGCCGAACGGCGTCGTCCGCCACAGCGATTCGCCCGTCGCCGGATCAATGCAGCTGAACCGCTTGTTCCGCAGATGCAGATAAATCCTGCCATCGACAACCACGGGGGACGACATGTAAGCCTCTGTCGTGTTCTTCCACAATTCCTTCACCGCGAAGCCCGTGTCGGTGCGAGTCACCTCAAACATCATGGCTCCGCCGCCATAGCTGCTGGTAAAGACTCGATCACCCAGGACGGTCGGCGTCAGGATGTTCATGTCTCGGAAGGATGGGATCGCAATCGACCACAACTCTTCACCTGCGTCCATGCCAACTCCGCAGAGTTTTGATCGCGTCTGCACGACAAGTTGCTTTGTCCCCGCTACGGTCGCCATGATCGGCGACGAAAACGAGCCTCCCATCATGCCACCTTCTTCCTTGAGACCTCGCCACACGGTCGCTCCGGTCTGGCGATCAATCTTCACGAGGCCGCCGGATGTCTGCACGTACAGAAAATCGCCGTCAATCAGTGGCGAACACACGAAGCCAAACGACTGACCGACCGTGCCAAACTCTTCCCGGAAGTCTTTCCGCCAGGCTTCTTTGCCGGACTGTCCGTCAATCGCGACGAGCACATCCAGCATCCCAGGCACGTAAAGCTTCTCGCCATCGTAGATCGGTGTGGCGCGAATCCAGCTTCCATTAGACGCCGCAAAAAACGGAACACTCATGGCCCCTGGCCACTCAGCCTGCCACAGCTCTTTTCCGGAATCACGATCGAGCGCCCGGACAACTTCCTTTTCCTTGTTCACAGTTTCTGTGACAAAGACCCGATCCTGCGCCACGATGGGACCGGAATAACTCGGTTCCAGCGGAACTCGGTACGTCTCCACGAGCGTCGCTTCGTCAAGTTTGTCCGGCCATTCGGTTCCTGCCGGGACTGCACACAGACGATCCGGCCCACGCCACTGAGTCCACTCCGCCCGATCGGCGGCGAGCAGCAGCGAAGGAATGCAAATTACGGCAGAACAGAGGAGAATCTGTCTCATGGTCGTTTTTTCCAGGCGTTTTTCTGTAAGATGGACATTCATGTCTGTCGTGCTTTCCGGGAACTCTGTTGAAGCGAAGGTTCGCCGTGAATCTGCCGACTTCCGTGAGTTTCATCGTTTTTGGCGAATCTCCCACACATGGATTTTCAGGGTACGGGAATCGTTCTCGACTCGGAGAGTCAAGTTACTGGCGATGGTTCTCGACTCGGAAAGTCAAGTTACTGGCGAGGTTGTAGACCGGTTTTTCAAAACGTCCACCCGTTCGCATGAAAAGTCTTTGGGAGCCGTTAGACTTCGTGGATCTCAGGTCCTTTCCCGGCAAAAACACAGGCGGATTGCGATATTTATGAACCAACGGCAGGACTTGTGTCAGCTTGAAAAGCTGCGATGTACGATTCTGGCGAACTCCCGCGAAGCCTCGCGTCTTGTGGCCGCTGAAATTGCGACGCTCATCAGGAGCCGCAACGCCGAAGGAAAACCGGCCGTGCTCGGCCTGGCGACGGGCTCGACTCCCACCAGCATCTATGCCGAACTGGTCCGCATGCACCACGAGGAAGGCCTGTCGTTTACCAACGTCGTGACCTTCAATCTCGACGAATACTATCCGATGCAGCCGGAAGACCTTCAAAGCTATATGCGGTTCATGAAGGAACATCTCTTCAATCACATTGATATCCGGCCTGAAAATGTGCATGTGCCGGACGGCACCGTCCCGATTGAAAACATCGCAGACTATTGCCGGGACTACGAAGCAAAGATTGCGGCATCGGGCGGGATCGACATTCAACTGCTGGGGATCGGCCGAACCGGTCATATCGGCTTTAACGAACCAGGTTCCGATCAATCGACGCGCACGCGCATGATCACGCTGGACAGTGTCACGCGGATTGACGCGGCAAGTGATTTCTTCGGCGCAGAAAACGTTCCACGGCGCGCGGTCACGATGGGCGTCGGCACAATTCTCGATGCGCGGAGGATCATCATCCTGGCGTTTGGCGAAAACAAGTCTGTGATCATCGCCAGGACCGTGGAAGGGGAAGTCACACCAGCCATCCCGGCGACGTTCCTGCAGCGACATCCCAATACAGACGTGCTGCTCGATGCGGCTGCGGCTGCGGCTCTGACACGCACGCGACTGCCATGGCTGGTGAGCAACGTGCAATGGGAACCAGCCATCATTCGCCGCGCCGTGATCTGGCTGTCGGAGAAGATGAGCAAGTCGATTCTGAAACTCACAGATTCGGACTACAACGAAGAAGGGCTGCAGGATCTGCTCGCCGAGTACGGTTCGGCCTACGAAATCAATCTGACGGTCTTTCGTCATCTGCAAAGCACGATCATTGGCTGGCCCGCCGGTAAACCTGCACACAAGAAACGCCCCGGAGATCGGCCGCAGCCGTTCGATCATATCTTCCCGAAACGTATTCTTTGTTTTTCGCCGCACCCGGATGACGACGTGATCTCGATGGGCGGCACACTGATTCGCCTCGCGGCTCAGGGGCATGAAGTGCATATCGCTTATCAGACGTCAGGCAATATCGCCGTCTTCGATGACGATGCCATCCGGTTCACGGAATTCGTGTCAGATTATTGTACGGCGTTCGGTCTCTTATCGGACAGAATCCGAAACCTGGACGATCATGTTGAAGAGTATCTGAAAAAGAAACAAGCCGGACAGATCGACAGCAAAGAGATTCAGCAGATCAAGGGACTGATCCGTCGCGGAGAAGCACGTGCCGGTGCCCGCTGTTGCGGCGTTCCCAATGAGAAGCTGCATTTTCTCGACATGCCATTTTATGAGACGGGCGGGGTGAAAAAGAGACCGCTCGGGCCGGATGACATCAGGATTCTGGTCGATCTGATGCGCGAAATGCGACCGCATCAGATTTATGCGGCGGGCGATTTGTCAGACCCGCATGGAACACACCGCACCTGTCTGAAAGCCATCATTCTGGCCTGCGATGAATGCCGTAACGACGAGTGGTATCAGGAAAGCGAAGTCTGGCTGTACCGCGGTGCGTGGCAGGAGTGGCCCGTGCATCAGATTGAAATGGCGGTTCCGCTCAGTCCTCAGGAAGTCAAGCAAAAGCGGAACGCGATCTTCAAGCACGAATCTCAGAAAGACCGCGCTCTGTTTCCTGGTGCTGACATGCGGGAATTCTGGCAGCGTGCTGAATCCCGCAACGCCGACACCGCCCGCAAATACGACCAACTCGGTCTTGCTGAATATGAGGCCATCGAAGGCTTCGTCCGCTGGGATGGTACGTGGGGACTGAATGATTAGAGGGTCGTTCGCCTTACGGCGAAAGTCCATTCCGGCAGAATGGACTTCCGATGGAGACTTCGACCTGGCTGCAGCATCACTCCACCGTGATCAGCACTCGGCGGCCAATGGCTTCGGCGATGCGGCGGATGGTTTCGAGTGTCGGATTGCCTTTGCCGTTTTCCAGCAGCGACAGATTGGACTTGTTGATCCCCGTCCGCTCTTCCACATCACTCAGCGACAACCCCGCGGCTTCACGAGCGGCCTTCAACGCTGACATCACATCCGCAAACTCCCGTTGCCGCGATTCGCATTCTGCTTTGTTCGCGAGTCCCTGACGAAGAATGTCTTTATCCAGCGGTGCAGTGCGATGAATTTCGTCGTGAATGCGTTTGGTCTCGGCATCCAACGGATACCCTTTGACTCGGACACTCTTGATGGGACGGCTCATAATGGCTCCTCGACTTCAAATGCCGTTACCGGATACACCGTTTCGAAATCAATCTCTTCGTAGATGACCGCGATAAAGCGACCGTCCGGTGTGTACCCAAAGAGAATTGGACGATTACTTGAA
>CAZFDW010000133.1:0-13479 GCA_964517865.1 uncultured Chitinophaga sp. | reverse complement strand
CGTTTTTCGCTTTTGGGGCGAAATGCGGCTCTTTCGGAGCCAGCGGATTTCTGAATTCTGTCACGCCATCGGCGGCGACTGTCTCGTTGTTCAGAAAGCCATCGCGCTCCATCATCGCCGTCAAAGCCAGTCCGGCAAATCCGGAACCTGTCTGCCACAGCAGTTCACGGCGGGTGCGTCCGCAGAAGTTGTTCGTTGTCATGGGGGTATCTTTCAAAAGGCGAGCGGCAGGGCGTCAGCCCTCCCTGTCAACGACATAGGGAACAATTATTGATTGGAACTGTAGCTCATCTCGGAGGGCTGACGCCCAGCCGCTCGCCAAAGTGACTGCCGACGATGACTTTTTGGAAACAGTTGTCTTTTAATCCAGATAGATAAACTCATTCAGGTTCAATGCCACAAGGCAGAAGTATTTCCGAGCCTGTTCGGCAGTCATGTTCTGATCGTGCTGCAGCGTACTGAACAGCTGCAGTCCCCGTGCGACCTCTGCATCGGTTGGCGGTCGTTGTGTGACGCGCTGGAACGCCATGCGGATTTGTCCGTCGAGTTTGTCAGGGTGTGTTTCCTGCAGCATCTCTGCAAATACGGATGCCTCGGCAAGGATAAACTCGCTGTTGAGCAGTCCGAGAGCCTGTGTGGGCTGTGTTGTCGCAAAGCGAACGGGGCAGGTCTGGTCGGTATCCGCCATATCGAAGCTCTCCAGAATCGGATCGAGCAGCGATCGTTTCACATGAATATAGACGCTGCGGCGGGCCTCGTCTTCCGGAGATGAATCGCCCCAGCCAGAGCCCGGCTGAGACTGCCCGGCTTTGACTTCCGCAGGGATTTTGGTGTAGATCGAAGGCCCGTACATGCGGTCTGCGTTCAGGGTCCCGTTGGCCCAGAGAATGGAATCCCGAACTTCTTCTGCCGAAAGTCGTCGCATATCGAATCGCCAGAAATTGTCGTTCGTCGCATCCTTTGCAAACGCTTCTTTGCGCCCGTCGGAACTCATCTGATACGTCGCGGAATTCATGATCAGACGGTGCATGGATTTGATGGACCAGGCGTCTTCGACAAACTTTGCTGCCAGCCAATCGAGAAGTTCCGGATGAGTCGGCCTGCTGCCCTGGAAGCCAAAATCGCTCGACGTACGTACAATGCCGCGACCAAAGTGATACTGCCACAGCCGATTGACCATTACTCGGGCCGTGAGTGGATTGGCAGGATTGGTCATCCACTTCGCCAATGCGGTACGCCGACCACTGGAAACTGCTCCTTCGGCCATCGGAAGAATCTCAGGTTCCGGCGGAGACAGCACTGACGGAAACGAAGGCTGGACTTCGTCGCCCGGCGATTGCGGATTCCCTCGCATCAGAAGAAAGGTGGGCTTCATCCCGGCGACGTCTTCTTTGACGCACAACGCCTGAGCCATCCCGGTCGGTCGGTTTTCTCTCAACTTATCGCGACGATTCGTGAGACCTCGATAGCGATTGACTTCTTTGTCGGTCAACAGTCCGCCTTCACGCTTTTCAATCAGACGCACGCGATTGGCCTCAAATGCGAATTCGTCGTTATCAACGCCTGAAAAATCTGCCTTTGCTCTTTCTTCAATCTTCGCAAGATCGCGTTCGATATTTTCCAGCTCGCGTTCGAACTGAGCCACCGCAGCTTCATGCAGTGAACTTTCTTCCGGCTGCGGAATTTCAGTGACCGAGGCTTCCAGCACCGATTCATGAGAACGGTTTCCGTAGCGTTTCACGCCGCGAAAAAACGCGATCATGCTGTAGTAGTCGGTCTGTGGAATCGGGTCAATCTTGTGGTCGTGACATCGCGCACAATTGATCGACAGCCCAAGCATTGTCTGACCTGTTGTGGTCACGATGTCATCCAGGTCGTCATAGTAGGCCAGTTCCGGGTCGGCCGGTTCGTCGTCCCAGCGTCCCAGGCGATAGTAGCCCGTCGCAACGATTGAATCCGGAGTCCTGTGAAGCAGTTCGTCGCCCGCCAGTTGTTCAGTCAGAAACTGATCGTACGGCTGATCGCTGTTGAATGATTGAATCACATAGTCGCGATAGCGCCAGACAAATGGCTTGACTCCATCGCGTTCGTAGCTGTTGGTTTCTGCAAAGCGAACCAGGTCGAGCCAGTGGCGGCCCCATTGCTCTCCGTAATGTGGCGATTCAAGCAGCTGATCAATCAATGCGGCCCATGCCTGCGGTGATGGATCGGCGGCGAACGCTTCAACAACTTCCGGTTCCGGAGGCAGGCCAGTCAGATCGTAATATGCTCGGCGTACCAGTTCACGAGGTCCGGCCTGTGCATTCGGGGTCAGTCCGTGATCCTGCAATTGTTTCTGGATGAAGCGATCGAGATCGCTCATCACCCAGTCACCAGCAACTTCGGGAGCCTGCGGCTTTCTCACTGGCCGAAACGACCAATGCTGTTTAGTTTGTTCATTCACACGAGGCGGCTCACGCGGGGCTTCAAAGTGCAGGGCCTGCAGATCTTTTGGCCACGCGAGGCCGTTTTTCACCCAGTGCGTGAGGGATTCAATCTGCTTTGCCGACATTTGACCGGTCGGCGGCATTTCGTATCCGTCGTAGTTGATCGCCTTGAGGAGCAAACTCTCGGCAGGATTGGCAAGATCGACAGCCGCTCCGGATTCACCACCGGTCAGGATTGCGGCCCGCCGAGTCAGATCGAGTCCACCCTTGGGCTCGGCACCGGAATGACATTTCAGGCAATTGGCCTCCAGGATGCCTGCCACTTCCGCTTCGAATGCAGCGACATGTTCCGCAGAAAAACTGGGAATCTCATCGGCGACCGCGAAACTGGCCAGCAATGGAAGCATGAAAAGTGCTGGAACGCACCGAAAGGCAACGCCGTGAAGGATTTTGATCAATGAAACCATTGGTTGGACACAATCCACGTGATTTTTCGGAATGTGATTCAGTCCCGGAGGGACGACAAGATGTAGCCACGGGCGCGAGCCCAATGGCGATCACTTTAGAAAAGTAGCAGGCATTTTCCAAATGCCGTAGCCTTCAGATTTGAACGAAATAGCGGACGGCACACGGAGTGTGCCTGCTACTTTGACGGAAAGTGACTGCCATTGGGCTCACGCCCGTGGCTACAACCTGCCGCCACATTCGTGGCTCAAACGCAGGATCGATTCGCCCGCTATGCCTTTCATAAGTCCCGTTTCTTGCGGAAAAAATCCTTCACGACGTTGGCCGAAAGGGCATGTCGGAATCTCAAATTAAGGCGGGAAGGACGTCGTCCGGCGGATCACGAAAAGGAGCGATTGGGATTTTATAGGCTATCCAGCACATCTTACCGTGTCAACGAGCCGTCTGTCGTACCGATCTCCGGAGGTTTCGGACATTGGCTCCTGCGATTCTTGAACCATGCGAAAATCCTGGTAACCTGCTCCAAATTTTGCGCGTTTTGACGCCACCGGCCCGGTCGCCATCTGCTTTGCTGTCTTTCGGAATTCTCCGAACCCGTCTGCGAAAGTGGTACGCGCAGGCCGTGACAATCAGGAGTTTTCTTGCGGATACCGATTCTCATCGTGATCTCGCTACTGGAAGGACCACTGCAAAGTGCCACGTCGTAACGACCTTAAGAAGATTCTGATCATTGGTTCCGGCCCGATTGTGATCGGGCAGGCATGTGAGTTCGACTATTCGGGAACTCAGGCCTGCAAGGCCCTGCGGGAAGAGGGCTACGAAGTCGTGCTGGTGAATTCCAACCCCGCGACCATTATGACCGACCCGAGCACTGCCGATCGGACGTATATTGAACCGATCACCTGGCAGTACGTCGAAGAGATCATTAAACAGGAGCGCCCTGACGCGCTGTTGCCGACGCTTGGTGGTCAGACTGGTCTCAACACAGCGATGGAACTCGTCAAACACGGCGTACTCGCGAAGTACGGCGTCGAAATGATTGGCGCTAAAGAAGAGGTCATCAAGCGGGCGGAAGAACGCGACACATTCAAGAAGATCATGCTTGAAATCGGCCTGGATGTACCCCGGAGTTTCACAGTCCATAACATCGACGAAGCGCGGGAGGCAGTAAAGCACATCGGGCTTCCGATCATTATTCGAGCCAGCTTTACGCTGGGCGGTACGGGCGGCGGGATTGCATACAACATCGAAGAGTTCGAAGACATGGTCCGTCGCGGGATCGCACTCTCGCCCATCAAAGAAGTGCTGCTCGAAGAATCCATTATCGGCTGGAAAGAGTACGAGATGGAAGTCATGCGCGATAATGCTGACAACGTTGTCATTATCTGCGCGATTGAGAACTTTGATCCGATGGGCGTCCACACGGGCGATTCGATCACCGTTGCTCCGGCTCAGACGCTGACCGACAAAGAGTATCAGAGGATGCGCGACGCCACGATCAAAATTATGCGTGCCATCGGCGTGGAAACCGGGGGTTCGAATGTGCAGTTCGCCATTCATCCGGATACTGGTCGCATGACCGTGATTGAAATGAATCCGCGCGTCAGTCGTTCTTCTGCGCTGGCGTCGAAGGCGACTGGTTTTCCGATTGCCAAGATTGCCGCCAAGTTGGCTGTGGGTTATCGACTGGATGAAATCCCGAACGACATTACGCGGGAAACGCTGGCGTGTTTCGAACCGACGATTGACTACGTCGTCACCAAGATCCCGCGCTGGACGTTTGAGAAATTTCCGGAAGCGGATCCCACGTTGACAGTCCAGATGAAGTCTGTCGGCGAAACAATGGCGATCGGTCGCACGTTTCGTGAATCTCTGCAAAAGGCGTTGCGCGGCCTGGAAATCGGCCACTTTGGTCTCGGCGGCGGCAAGAAGGATTTATGGGGAACCGACAAGCAGCCGACAAGGGAAGAGATTCAGAGCAAGCTCGCGATCCCGAACGCGGATCGCATCTTCTATCTCCGGTACGCATTGAAGTTCGGGATGTCGGTTGAGCATATTCATGAGACCACCGATATCGATCCGTGGTTCCTCCGCAATCTTGAGCAGCTCGTCAGACTGGAAGATGAAATCCGCCTGATCAGTCGGCTTGAGGATGCATCGCCGGAACTGATCCGTCGCGCCAAGGAGGACGGGTTCTCAGACGCACAACTGGCGTTCTGGTGGGACTGTTCTCAGATGGAAGTCCGCCAGCGGCGCAAGGATCTGAACATCGTTGCCACATTCAAGCAGGTCGATACGTGCGCGGCGGAGTTCGAGGCTTATACGCCGTATTATTATTCCACATATGAAATGGAAGATGAAACACCGGCAAAAGAGCCAGGCAAAAAACGCATTTTGATTCTGGGCGGCGGACCGAACCGCATCGGTCAGGGTATCGAATTCGACTACTGCTGCTGCCATGCCGCGTTCGCATTGAAGGAACTTGGTATCGAAAGCATCATGGTGAATTCGAACCCGGAAACAGTTTCGACCGACTACGACACATCTGACTATCTGTTCTTTGAGCCATTGACGATCGAGGACGTGCTGAATATCTGCGATCGGATGCAGCCGGACGGTGTGATCGTGCAGTTCGGCGGCCAGACGCCGTTGAATCTTGCGCGAGGTCTGGAGGCTGCGGGCGTCACTATCATCGGCACCAGTCCGGACATGATCGACGCAGCAGAAGACCGCAGTCGTTTTCAGAAGATTCTGGAGAAGCTCGGCCTGCATCAACCGCCGAACGGCATCGCCACCAATATCGAAGGCGCGCGGGCAGCCGCAAATCGTATCGGCTATCCGGTGCTGGTTCGGCCGAGTTACGTGCTGGGCGGTCGAGCGATGGAGATCTGCTACGACCAGAAGAGCCTGGAACGCTACATGACGGAAGCGGTCGATGTGTCGCCGGACAAGCCTGTCCTGATCGATAAATTTCTGGAAGACGCGATCGAAGTGGATGTGGACGCGATCTCGGATGGCGAAACAACCGTCATCGGCGGCGTGATGGAACATATCGAGGAAGCAGGCGTGCATTCCGGCGACTCTGCGTGTGCGTTGCCGCCATATTCCCTGCCCGCCAGCGTGGTCGATGAAATTCGCGTTGCCACGCGCGCCCTGGCGACCGCGTTGCAGGTGCGCGGGCTGATGAATATCCAGTTCGCGGTCAAGGTCGATGGTGACAGTCCGCAGGGCACGGTTTATGTGTTGGAAGTCAATCCACGCGCCAGTCGTACGTCGCCATTCGTGTCAAAAGCGATCGGTCATTCACTCGCAAAGATTGCGGCCAAGGTGATGGTCGGGGTGTCGCTGAAATCGCAGGGCTTCACCGAAGAAATCGTGCCGAAGTATACGTCGGTCAAAGAAAGCGTGTTTCCGTTTAACCGCTTTATGGGCGTCGATATCGTGCTCGGTCCGGAAATGCGATCGACCGGTGAAGTCATGGGGATCGACGCTGACTTCGCGCTGGCGTTCGCCAAGGCGCAGCTTGCGGCCGGTTCGCGTTTGCCGATGACTGGCAAGATTTTCATCAGCATGTCGGCCAATCATAAGCAACGAATGATCGAACCGGCTCGCCGTCTGAAGACGCTCGGCTATCAACTGGTTTGCACCAGTGGCACCGCTCGAGTCTTCCAGGAGGCCGGCATTGATGTGGACGTCGTGCGAAAAGTCCAGGAAGGTCGCCCGAATCTGCTCGACCTGATGGCTAACGGTGAAATTCATCTGATCTTTAATACTCCAAGTGGCAAAGGCGCTCGCACTGACGAAGGCAAAATCCGGGCCGCTTCTGTTACGTATGGCGTCCCTTGTGTCACCACGATGCCAGGCTGCTCGGCAGTGGTCAACGCGCTGGCAGCCCTTCGCGAACATCCAAACCCGGGTGTCAAGGCGATTCAGGATTGGGTGGGTGTGAACAAATAGGAATTATCCTGAACAGCAATGCAGCCATGTGAGTGATGAACATGACAAGTGCCCAGCGGCTCAGCAAGATTTCGGAAGTCGATTACCTGGCGGGCGAAGTGCATGCGCGATTCAAGCATGAATACGTCGCGGGCATGGTCTATGCTATGGCGGGCGGCACGTATGCTCACAATCTGATCGCGTCCAATGTGCTGGGTGAACTGCATTCGCAACTGAAAGGCAAGCCTTGTCGAGCCCTGAATTCCGACAGTAAAGTGAGAATTCAGTCGAACACACGGACGCGGTTCTATTATCCGGACGCTTCCGTGGTGTGTGCCGAAAACATTCTGCAAGGTCCATTTCAGGACAAACCCACTCTGATTGTCGAAGTCCTTTCGGACATGACTTGCAGAACAGACGAAGGTGAGAAGCTCGACGCATATCAAACGATCTCTGCATTGAACGTCTACGTGATGTTTCGACAGGATTCTGCAGGAGCCGTCGTTTACCGGCGGTGTGGAACCGAGTTTCAACGCGAGGTCTATTCAGATCATACGGCGATCATTTTGTTACCGGAAATCGATGTTGAACTGCGATTGGCGAGTGTCTATGAGAACGTAGACTTTGTGGCTGAGACCCGGCACACAGAATTCCATCCAGAATGACTCGAAATGGGGCTTCGATGCGTTTGACAATGGTCTTGGTTTCCAACAGAGAAGCTCAACAAATTCCGGTTATTTTTTCAGGAGGGATCCGGCAGTCCATTTTGGCTGGAGCATTGATTGGTGTTGGCGTTGGTCTCTTCATCAACCGGCGGCATTCGTTGCCGGTTTCAAAGCTGAAAGGAAAAGGACCGATTGATTCCTGAGTGTCGCCGTTCGCTCCGCGAAAGTTGCGAAACACGGTGCTTTCCCGGAGCGAAAGGCGAAACTTGTTTTCGATCCAGTCCCAAGACAAAATGAATGATTCTTCCGCAATAACTCTTCCCGGAATGATGTTCTGCGCAAAGCAGCACATTGCACGGGTCGAAGGCGTTCGTCAGATGGCCCAGGACACATGGGCCGTGAAAATTCATGCGCCGGAACTAGCCGCCAACATTACACCGGGGCAGTTCTTTATGATTCGACCGGCGACAGGCAGTGATCCGTTGCTGGGGCGACCGTTTGCGTTATTTGATGTCTACTGCGATGCTGACGGAAAACCCGCAGGCGTGGAATTTGGATTCGTAAAAGTCGGCAAGCTGACGTCGCTGATGAGTCAGTGGTCAGATGGCGAGGAAGTCAGCATCTGGGGGCCGCTGGGCAATGGTTTTCCGATGCCGGACTGCCGCCACCTGATTTGCGTCGCGGGTGGTATCGGACAGACTCCGTTTCTGGGAGTTGCCCGTGAAGCGCTTGGCGTTGCGACATACGGCAGCCCCGCGCGTCACATGGCGCGGCGACCGGAATCCGTTTCGCTGTGCTACGGAGTTCGATCAAAGAACTACCTCGCGGGTGTGGAGGAGTTCACGATCGACGGACTGGACATGAAAATCGCTACCGACGATGGCTCTTTCGGTCATCACGGCTTTGTCACCGAGCTGCTAAAACGCCAACTGGCATCGAATCGCGACGGTGTCCACGTCTATTGCTGCGGCCCCGAACCGATGATGAAGGCCGTCGCCGAAATCTGCCAACACCAGGCCGTCCCATGCTGGTTGTCTCTGGAAACGCCCATGGCCTGCGGCTTTGGTGCCTGTTTCAGCTGTGTCACCAAAGTCGTCGAGCCTGATGGTTCATGGGACTACCGCCGCACGTGCGTCGAAGGTCCGGTGTTCAGGGCAGAACAGTTAGTGCTGTAGGGATCTGGTGACTTAATCGCCGGCTCATGCGACAGTTTAGCACACCGCAAGATCGGAATCCGCACATACGCACAGTGTGGAAGGCCGCAGCAATTGTTTCCCCGAACAAATTGTAACTTTTGCGCATTCGGAGGCTGATTCGTTGCCAGTCGATGATGTCACAATGTTGCCTGGAGTCCAGGAAATACGCCGAATAGTCGCCTCGGCGGTCTCAACACTGCACTCGGCACGCCGTGTGCAGACTTATCGCTGCACACAACATTCGGGGGTTTGGCCCGGTAAAACTTTCAAGTCGGTAAGGAGCTTCAGATGCCACGGTTTTCGGCGATCGGTGGATTTCAGGCAGGGGTGGTCGAGTTCATGGATCGCATGGCAACCGCGCGCGATGCGGAAGGCGTCTCCCTGGGATTTGTACGCATGACGATGGCCTGCGCTGAGTGTCACCGCCACATGCGGACACCGACAGTCGCCACGCTGAACCTTCAGCCACAACGCACTTGGCAGTCTGTGTTGGCTCGCCTGTCGCCCAATCTGTAAATCTCAGGTTGTTCAGAACGTCGATCAACGAAGAACGGTTCGATCATTCTCAACATCACGACGATCGCTTGTCTGAGTATCCTTTCAAGAATGCTGATTCGCCATGCTTCGTTGTTTTGAAATCACGACTGCCGTTCCCATCGACGACCGATCACACGCGGCGATTCAACTGGCCAGGCATCTGGAGGACCGATTGCGGGGTCGGCTGCCGAGGCCGATCCGAGTCCACATCTGCGAAAGCGAACTGCAACTGTTCGGCGTTGTGACCTCATGGCATGAAAAGCAGCAGGCTCAGGAGCTGGCCCGCGAGGTTGCTCCGATGTATCGCATCCGTAATGAATTGCGGGTTACGCATCATTGTTGACTCATAAGGTGGTCGAGATTCTGCAATTGCGTTTCGATGCGTAATGATTCGCGATCTGGATTTGCCATCGTTCGCGGCAGAGACGGCGACGTCTGGTTGTCTGCGAGCACGCATGGTATTTCGGATCCGGGAACCGGCTGGGCGTACAGATACCCTTGCGCGTGGGAGCATCCCATTTCGTAGAGCAGGTCGCGTTGTTCTGCTGTCTCAACACCTTCGGCCACAACATCGAGATTCAGATTCTGGGCGAGGTTAATAATCGTGCGCACAACGTCGCGGGTCTCGCTGCAGTTCAGCATTTTGTGGACAAATGAACGATCAATCTTGAGCTGGTCCAGCGGGATGCGGTGCAGAAAGGCCAGCGAAGAAAACCCGGTGCCAAAGTCGTCCAGCCCGATACGAATTCCCAGATCGCGAAGTTCGTTCATGACAGTCCGCTTCTGTTCGGGTTTGCCGAGCAGCGCGGCTTCGTTGACTTCCAGTCGCAGAGTGCGCGGGTCGATGCCGACCCGGGTTATGGTGAACAACACGTCATGTCTGAATCCCGGCTGACTAAACTCTGCTGACGAGCAATTCACCGTGACGCTGAGATTTTGGCCGCCAAAAGCCAGATCATTCCACTTCAGGACTTCTTCACACGCTTCGTCGAGAATTGCGCGACCAAGGAGGCTGGTAAGACCCAGCGATTCGATCAGCGGAACAAAAATGTCCGGCCCGATGTTTTCATTGCGAGGATGTTTCCACCGGCACAGCGCTTCGAAGCCCTCAATCCGACCAGACGACAGTCGCACGATTGGCTGATAAACCAGGAAGAATTCATCGTTGCGAATTGCCTCACGCAGATCGTTTTCCAACATCAGTTTTGCAGTGGCACCGGCCTGCATTTCGGGATCGAAAATGCAATACCGACTCCGTCCGTTGGTCTTTGCATTGTACATTGCCGTATCGGCCTCCCGAATGGCGTCGGCGGGTGTTTTTCCGTTGGCACCACTAAAAGAAATGCCGATACTGACACCAATCAGCACCTCGCGGGTGCCAATCAGGAACGGCTCAGCGAGCGCGACGATTATGCGTTCGGTGATACGTTCCGCATCAGCGCGCGAACCAAGCTGATGCAGCAGGACGGTGAATTCGTCACCTCCGTGACGCGCGATCGACCATCCGGATTTCTGTCGGGCAATCACATCCGATCCGCGGAGACAGCTTTCGAGTCTGCGGGCCACACTGCACAGCAGCAGGTCGCCGGCGTCGTGTCCGAGTTTGTCGTTGATGCTTTTGAAATCGTCGAGGTCCAGAAACAGCACAGCACTCGAACCATACCTGCTCTCATCCAGATTGATGACCTTTGACAGTTGTTCTTCGAACAGGAGTCGATTCGGAAGCCCGGTGAGTACATCGCGAACCTTGGCCTCGGTGACATCGGCCAGTGAACCTGCCAGTCGGACGACGGCTCCGTCTGCGTCGAACTGCATGATGCCGCTGCAGAGCATCCAGCGATAAGAATCGTCGCGGTGCCGCATGCGAAGTTCACAGTCGAAACGCCCTTCGTCAGGTGAATCCGGGGTACTGATTATGTCAACAAATGAATCCCGATCGTCCGGGTGCATCCGGTCGAGCCATGTCAGTATTTTGGAATCGAGTTCGTCATCCGCAAACCCCAGGAGTTCTTTCCACCGGGATGACAGAAAGATCTGTTGTCGCAAAGTATCCAGATCCCACAGACCAATCTGGGCACCTTGAGCGGCGAGAGCGTAGCGTTCCCGGCTGTGTTGAAGTTCCTCGCGCGCCTGCCTGTGCCGCAGGTGCAATGAAATGCGGGCCAACAGGACTTCGTCATCAAATGGTCCGGTCAGAAAATCACTCGCTCCCTCGCGGAATGCCCTCACACCCTGCTGTGGCTCGGTTTCTGCCGTGACCATAATGACCGGCAACAGCAATTCAGAATGCTGCTGTCGGATTGTTCGCAGAATTTCAAATCCGTCCTGCCCAGGCAGATTCATGGTCAGCAGCACAAGGTCCGGTGGAGCATCGCATAACTGATCGAGCGCAGCATCACCTGATTCTGCCGTTCGCACTTTGTATGCATTGTCGGTCAGCAGGCATGATACGGCATCCCGAGTGACGTGATCGTGATCGATCACCAGGATCGTTGCCTGGGCAGTCCTGCCTTTGCTGAATCGGAGATTTGACTCCGAAAGGCGTGTCACCACGTCTCGATGATTTGTGGGGGAAATCACACCAGATTCCGTTATTAGGTTGCATGGTCGGTCAGGTGTCTCGTTCCCGAGACGTGACGATGTCCAAAGTGAACCTAGTTCAAGAACTCACTATGCGAGTACTCCGCGACTTCAATTCGCGGCAGAAACGTTGGTGACACTTTGAAACGACGGGGCTTGTTGTCATTCAACAACATGTTCACTCGTCCGCTTGTATCGAACGGCGGGGTTGGAGGATCTGTACATCCCCTGCCGGGTGGAACCAGCGGCCTGTCCTTGCGAAACCGGAAGTGTGGCGTGATCCAGGGGTTGAAATCGGACGATTGATGTGCCACCATTCGGCTCGAAAACGGCTGGCGATGATTTGAGGAACTGCGGAGGGTTAGATTTCCGGTGTTCCGATTTGTCGCCGATTAAAACGCGAGAGTGGCGAAATTGGCAGACGCGCTGGATTTAGGATCCTGTGCCTTAAACGGCGTGGGGGTTCAACTCCCCCCTCTCGCAATTCAGCAAAAAAGCCCGGAAAACCGTCCTCGACGGCGTTTCCGGGCTTTTTTCATTTCCTGAAGCCCGAAGCCCGCTCAGCACAACAAAGACCAACGGGACCCATCGAGGCCCATCCCCGCGTTGCAACCTCCGTTGCAACACCTCAGACCACTTTCCGCTCTGAAGCAACACGCCTGCGGTCGGACCGCGTTGCGGCATAGTACCGTTCCGTTACCAAGACCGAGCTGTGGCCCACCCAGTCCCGTACCGTCGTGATCGCGATGCCAAGTGCCAGCAATTCTGACACGCAGGTCGATCGACAGTCGTGAGGCGTGAAACGGCGTTCTTCCGTAATACCAGCGTGTTTCAGAATCGCATCCCAGTCGATGTATAGCCCTCGGGGATTCTTCTCGAATGGCAGTACAAGGTGCGTGGGTTTCGGACACTGTGGCTGCGACTCAGACCACTCCTTCAGCAAATCTGTCAGTGAGTGTGCGGACTCATATAGCCGGTCTTTTCGCCCTTTGCTGGTATATCTGATCACTTTCAGAGTTCCGGCCTTGAAGTCCACCTCCGACCACCGGAGTCCCAGCAGTTCAGATCTCCGCATGCCGGTAAACAAAGCCGTTCGGATGAATACTCCCCACCATTCCCGCGACCGTCGAGTCAGGATCAAATTTCTGTCAGTCAATGCATGCACAACTGCTTTGACATCCTCGTCTGGCACCTCCTTCGGGTCTGCCTCATCAATAATCAGAAACAGCCCCTTGAAGTCAGGGACTGCCGCAATGTAGCTCTGCCGACGACACCAATTCAGAAACGCCCGGATCTGCCGAAGGTCTTTATTAACCGTTACCACTCCAACCTTCTCCAGCCGTTTGCTGACAAATTCATCGACGATTCGTCGGTCGAGTTTTCGCAGTTCCTGCGGTTTGAGGAGGCGTTCGAATGCCACGAGGCTGTGCCGGTACGCATCAACACTCTGTGGACGAAGCCGTCGTGTCTGGGCCTCAACGAACTGATTCATGGCGACTTTAAAGACTATGTCGCGATGATCTTCCGCCGGATCGTACCCGCCGATGTGCTGCCGATACAACTTGTCCTGTAGCTTGTTGGCAAATAATTGAGCCGACTGCCTGTTCGACGTTCCTGTTGTCTTTGTACACCGACGACCTGTTTGCGGGTCACGCCATGCAGCGTGCCAGATCT
>CAZFDW010000132.1:0-13493 GCA_964517865.1 uncultured Chitinophaga sp. | reverse complement strand
GACCCTGGTAGCCATTCAATCCTCCGTGACGAACAGCAAGTGCCCGAAACTCAACAGCAAAACGTATCATTGAGTATCGGTCCGACTGGTATCGAAGTTCAGCAGAATCGCTACAACAGGCTTTTTCAACAGGAATCCTGATGACAGATGTCATGAATCTGCAAAACAGATTCATAAGATCGGAGTCAATCGTCATGTCAATCCGCGATGTTGCGATTTCCTGAGCCTCGAACAGCACTCCGCAGCATTGTTCGATCTGTTTGTTTATTGCTTGTAACTCTGTTCTGACCAGGCCAGACCGATGCACGTCTTCAGTGATTCGTGTGCCGGTCTGACGCGGCGGGCGGGTTGATATCGCAGGCCGGTTTGTGCTGTCCAGACAGATGGAACCACCAATTCTGCGCTTTCGATGGAAATGTATTGTGTTCGGCATTTTCAACCGGACACATAGTGCCGGGTCGGCAGAAAGGATCGCAACGCCGGATTCAGGACCGCCTGTTGCGCAGATGAAATGCAGATTCTGCAGAAATTGAGGTCCGACGCCCGCTGAATTGCGTTCGGCTATACTTCTCAGTAGCCTGCCTCCCCCTGCGTCGGAACTTGCGGGAATTCTGCTTGTATTTGCGGCCTGAAGTGGCACGGATCTGTGTTGAAACATGGTGAATCTGTCCGGACTCAATCCTCCACAACGTGAAGCGGCGTCAATCCTGTCGGGGCCGCTGCTGGTCCTGGCCGGCGCAGGCACCGGGAAGACGCGCGTGATTACGTATCGGATGGCCAATCTGATCGCGCACGGAATTCGCCCGGATCGAATCCTCTCCGTGACCTTTACAAATAAGGCCGCCAAAGAAATGAAGGAGCGGGCCATTCAACTCATCGGACGTCAGTTCAAACAGCGTCCGATGGTATCGACGTTTCATGCGTACTGCGTGCGAGTGCTGCGGGAAGACATTGATTCGCTCGGTTATCCGAAGAAATTCGCGATCTACGACCGCAACGATCAGGAATCCGCCGCCCGCACGGCACTGCGAGACATCCGCCTCGGCGACGGTGCCATGAAACCGAGCGATCTGATCAATCGCATCAGTCGCTGGAAAATGATGGGTATCCAGGATCACGAAGCCAGCAGCAACACCGAAACGGATTTCGATCTGATCGCGGCCATGGGCTACAAGCGGTATCAAAAGCAGCTGCGTGCGTGCGGTGCCGTGGATTTTGACGATCTGCTGCTCCTCACGGTCAAGCTGTTTCAGGGATTCCCGAACGTCCTGCAACGGCACCAGTCCAGATTTGATCATATCCAGATTGATGAGTATCAGGACACGAATGGAGTCCAGTTTCAACTGATCGAAGCACTCGTGAAGCCCCATCGAAATCTTTGTGTGGTGGGCGACGATGACCAGTCTATCTATGGCTGGCGCGGTGCGGATGTCGAGCACATCATCAATTTTGCCGGCCATTTTCCGGGGGCTCGGGTTGTTCGGCTGGAAAACAACTATCGCTGTACAGACAGAATTCTGGAGTATGCGAATCGGCTGGTGAAGCACAATCGGCAGCGGCATGACAAGACGTTGATCCCCAATAAGAAGGCGGGATCACCGATTCGCATTCAGGTGTTCGACGACGAAACGGCGGAAGCGGAAAACGTTGTCAGCGAAATCGCCTATCTGATCAAAGAACTGGGCGCGAAGGCGAAGCATGTGGCCATCCTGTTTCGCACCAACGAACAGCCCCGCGTCTTTGAACAGGAGTTTCGTCGGCAGCAGATACCGTACCTGCTGGTCGGTGGCCAGTCATTTTATGACCGTCGTGAAATTCGCGACCTGCTGGCATACCTGAAGACCATTGACCAACCGCGTGATGAAGTGAGTCTGCTGCGAATCATCAATACGCCCGCCCGCGGCATCGGGGCGACGACGACGGAAAAAGTCATCCAGATGGCGGTCAAAAAGGGCAGTTCATTCTGGGATATCCTGCCTGAAGCCAGCGAGGCTGGGGCGATCCCTGCCAAGGCCCTCAAAGCGATGTCGGAGTTCCGCAGTCTGCTGCAACGTTATGCGGCTGCGATGCACGAAAACCCGCAGCACCTGGCGGAGATTTGCCGCCGTCTTGTGTCGGAAATCAATTATGAAGCCGAAATCGTCAAGCAGTATAAAGAAGAAGCTCAGCAGGAAACGCGCAAGACGGTGCTCGAAGAATTCATCAATTCCATCGGGCAATACGTGGAACGAACAGAAGATCCGTCGCTCTCAGGCTTTCTGGAAACCACAGCCTTGATGGATCGCGAAGATGAAGCGGACCGTGATGAGAAACAGGACAAAGACGCAGTACGGCTGATGACGCTGCATTCCGCGAAGGGCCTGGAGTTTCCTCGTGTCTATCTGGTCGGCATGGAAGAAGGATTCCTGCCGCATAAGCGCAGCATTGATGCCGATTCAGAAAAGGACATTGCCGAAGAACGCCGCCTCGCGTACGTCGGCGTCACCCGTGCAATGGATCATCTGACGCTGACTCGCGCGAAGTCACGTATGAAATGGGGCAAACGTCGCGAAACTGTCGCGTCGCGATTCTTGTTTGAGATGCAACTGGAACCGGGCGAGGCGTTGCCGGAAGAACACATCAGCCGCGAGGACGACGGCCCCGGCACACCGATACAGCACGTCGGTGAACAATCCCCGTTTGTCCCCCGCCCCGCGCTGCGTCCCGTCCAGCAAAAGCCCGCCGCCACGCCAAACGAATTCGAAGCCCCGCCGTTTTGAGTCTGGCGATGGCCGATGAGGCGACCTCGGCGAGGGCAACGCCGTGAAGGATTTTTCCAGTTTACCTGGGGTGCGCCGCAAAGCGGCGACCCCAGGCTTTGTTGTGAAACCCGTTCCGGGTTGAATCACTCGATTTCCCTACAAATAATCCTTCACGGCGTTGCGGCGAGGGGTGTGGCGTCAGCCCACCGGTACCTCGTTTTTGTAACTGTTCACGACATTTCGAGAATGACAGTTTAGACCACAGATGGACACGGATGAACACAGATTGGCTGTTGATTTCTATCTGTGTAAATCTGTGTTTATCTGCGCAGGCTTCGTTGTGAGGCGTGAACGATACCTCGTTTTTGTACCGGCAAGCTGAAGCATGCCGCTCGCCGGTTGCGTAATTACGGCAATTTTTCGTGATGCCGGTCGAGCTTACAGATTCTGGCGGCGGTGGAGATTCGAATCAGCAGGATGCCGGCGCGGAGCAGCCCGAGTGACGCGAAAATCGCGACGCTTGCTTCCACAATCTTAGGGCTGCCTGAAGTCAGTGCGAAGTTGAGGCCAATTCGCATAACGACAAGTGCAGCAACGACCAGAACCCAGCCTGCAATTTCTCGAATCCAGAACATCATCGACGGAACTCCGGTAAAGTTTCGGTTCTGCAGGAAAAGGCGGCGGCTTCACGAGTTTTCTTTTCGCGAGCAGCCTGTAGCCTCTGTTTGAGACGGCCGCGCACGATCATTTTCAAATCCGCATGATGAATCGTCAGAAACACAGAACGCAGATAAAGCCTCGTCTGGTCGCGGGTCAGTTGTCGCCAGGAGATTTCATTGCACACGACCCATACGGCAATGACACCTGTCAACAGCAACGAACATTGCAGTACGGAAGATTCATCCAGCATCCATCCCCGCAGATCTTCATTGAGGGTCCGGCGATTCGGAAGTGTGCTCAGGAGGATCCGCGACACAAACACGCAGCCGACCAGCAACGCGATGGCCCGAACTGTCGCTCCGAGCATTCGCGGAATCTCTCGCACTGCTTTTCCGGCATCGAATGCAATTTCGCCCCGAAAGACGGACACAATCAAGCCGAGGATAGAGCTCAGGGGGCGGCTCGCGGCGAGTTTCAGTAACTCACGATTGCGGTTGATGAACATCAGCAACGCCACGATCAGAAAGACCGTGAGCAACCCGGTCGCACCCTGCAGAGCTGCGCTGCGAGGGAGCTCCCGGAAAAACAGATCTGCCTGAACAGCGACCAGCACCATCACACTGCCCCAGTGCTTCAGCGTCAGCAGAATCATGGCCGTCAAAAAAATCCTGAGTGGCCATCCCATGTCCGGGGCCAGCAGGAACAGAATTCCGGCTGCCGAGGCAATGACGAAAACGATAAGCAACCCACCGAACTGCGATGTTTCGCGCGTGGGCGGAAGCACGGTCATGGAAACTGCGGGCAGATCGGGCTGGCTCATCGAACGCCTCCCGCTGCCATGCGACCGGTGCGGGCGATTGCCATTTCACTCAGGACAAGATGGATGGCACTGGATTCGCCGGAAATGGAAACTGTCGCACCGGTGCGGCGCAATTCGTATTGGAGTCGAGCGGCCAGTTCGCGTGTTCGAGTCTGTTCAGCCGCCAGCAGCAGATCCTCCGCCGACAGTGAACGGATGGTTGTTGATTCCGCCGTCGGCCTCAGAAATGTCGGTGACGGGCAGACAAACGCCACGCGATGATGCCGAGCCAGAGCCATCCTGACGGCTGGCATCAGGTGCGACAGGCTTGGAACGCATTCCAGCAAGTCCGCAAAAACGACAAACACTTCATTGTCCCGGGCTTGTGAGACCGCGCGAGCCAATGCAGAACTCAGAATTTCCATCCGTGCCATGCCATCGTGAAAACCGCGATTGCGAATCGAAACCACAGGTTCCATCCATGACATTCCGGACTGGCTGAGAAAATGCTGTGCAAAAGTTGCCATCAGCGCATCATCATAGACAAGTTGCAGTTGCTTCACTGGCGACAACCGATACAACTGTGCGATCACAGCTGCCAGTCGATACCTTTCACGCAGCCTGCGATGAGCCCAGGGTGAAATCGGAAAAAGAAGAAACGGGACGTGA
Source organism: uncultured Chitinophaga sp. (assembly GCA_964517865.1). Lineage (GTDB taxonomy): Bacteria > Planctomycetota > Planctomycetia > Planctomycetales > Planctomycetaceae > SXXK01. Next base: position 8,624 of record CAZFDW010000132.1, on the reverse strand, counting down.
TTAACTCGGTCATCCAACAGCTCCGGAAACTGATCCGCCGCAACTCCCAGCGCTGTTTCGACCAGTCGATTGGTGAGACGATCCGGGATCGGCGCAGGGTTGATGCTGAAGTCTGAGATCGCCTCGAGCAGTCGATGAAAACCACGATCGCCTGTAGCCGCTGGAACACGTCGCAGACCACGTTCATCAAACAGCATCGCACCGACCGGATCGCCCGCAGAGATCGCAGCCTTTGCCACACTGGCCGCGACGAAATTCATCTGATCCAGCAGTCGCAGTCCGAAGCCCCCTGTGCGCGTCCCGATCGATCCGTCGATAAACAATTGCAGCCGCACGGGAACTTCAGATTCGTATTGTCGCGTCATCAATTTGTCACGGCGTGCTGAAACCTTCCACGCGATACTCCTGGGAGGATCGCCGACGACATATTCCCGCAACTCCAGTAGTTCCGATCCCATCCCGGACCGCTGCAACCGATGGATGCCATGCTGCGGCTGAGAATTGATGCGTTTGACGATCGGCTGAGGATCACCGACCTGTTGAAACGCGGGCAACACCCGGAAACTCTGAGTCAACGGAATGAAACGCTCGGCCCTGAAGAATCCCTGACGATCGAGCATCACGATGCGGAATCCTGGCAGACGCAACTGACCGGCCCCCAGAACTTTTGCTCGGTAACGGAACACGGCGGAATGAATGCGATTCCGAATGGTCACGTCATTCTCCTGATCCATGACTTCCATGTTCTCAGGCACGACATCGCGAATCCGCACGATCGATCCCATTCCCAAAATGGATGACGTCAGACGGACTTCGACCGCGACGTTGCGGCCAGCCCACAGGATACCAGTCGGCTCGGTCCGACCATTGACGCTGCGTTCGAACTTCAGGTGCCGCAACTCAAACCACACTCGCCAGGTGAACAACAGCCATTCGACCAATAACCACACAAGGACCGAAAGCGACAGCAGCATAAGTCCGATTTGTTCCCGGAGAATGCCGAGATACAGCCCGGCGATTGCCGGCAACGCCAGCCAGCGCGCGAGTCCCGTCATCGGCGTCGATCCTGCAGGACGGGAACAGAGCGTATGATGGACGCGATGACGCTCGCCACCGACCGGCCATCCATTTCCGCTTCCGGACGCATAATCAATCGATGAGCCAGCACCGGGAGACACACGGCCTGAATGTCTTCGTGCGTCAGATATCCGCGACCTGACAGCAATGCATGGGCGCGTCCGGCTTTCATCAGATTGATGGCGGCACGTGGACTGGCCCCCAGGGCGAGGTCCGGATGCTGGCGACTCTGTCGGACCAGATCAATAATGTATTCCTGCAATTCCCGCGATCCAAAAACAGAATCCAGTTGTTGCTGAATCGACAAAATCTCGGCCGCCGTGGTAACGGCCGTGGGTTTCACAGCCTGACGACTGTGAAGTTCGAGCATTTCGACTTCCTGATCGCGTTCCGGATACCCCACATGAATGCGAAACAGAAACCGGTCCAGTTGCGCTTCCGGCAGTCGGTAAACGCCCTCCTGTTCGATGGGATTCTGCGTCGCAAGCACCATAAACGGTTGTGGCAACGGCAACGTCTTGCCCTCAATCGTCACCTGCCGTTCCTGCATGGCTTCCAGCAGCGAAGACTGCGTTCTCGCCGGTGCGCGATTGAGTTCGTCGGCCAGCAGAAGCTGACAGAAGACCGGACCTTTTCGCAGTACGAAGTCACTGGTCTGACGGTCAAGAACCTGCGTTCCAGTCACGTCAGACGGCAGTAGATCCGGCGTGAACTGGACTCTTTCGAAGTGAATTCCAAGCACTGTCGAAAAGGTCCGACAGAGCGTCGTCTTGGCTGTCCCAGGTACCCCTTCGAGCAGCACATGACCGCCCGCGACGAGCGCCATCAGCATCTGGTCAGTGACGTCGTTCAGTCCGACAACGACCTGTTCAACAGCATGGAGGGCTCGTTGTCGCAGTTCGTTGACACGCAGAGCCAATTCATTCGGATTCGGTGCTGTCACAGGTAAAGACTTTGCTGATGTGATTGAATATGCAGAAGGCCTGGTTTTAAGCTTTCTTCTGTGAGCGGCACGGCGCTAGGGGTCTGTTGATTTTGTGATTCAAGTAGGGTGTGTCAGCGGAGCGGAACACATCAGTTTCTCTCGCGTTTTCAAATTGGTACGTTGCGCTCCGCTTCACGTACCCTACGATAAATTCAGGAGACCGCCGCCTACTTCCAGTATGTGGCTTTCAGAATTCCCGCCACAATTGCCCCCACGACTGCTGCGACCGCAAACTGCGAGACCATCCCTAACTGTGAATTTGTGAAATAGAACACGGCAACCGTGCCGATGACCGACCAACAAATGCCGATCAAGCTCAGCTGCATCCGCTGCTTGCGCTCATCGGCCGACAGCGGAGCAGACTTGCTGTTCGCAGAGGCTTTTGCTTTCTCGGCCTTTGGTTTCTCTGTTTTCGTCTTTACCGGCTTGCTGCCCTTTGTTGTCGTCTTCTCTTCTGGCTCCTCAGCCGTCGTTGCTTCGTCACGCATACCGGGAGCGTAGTACTTGGCGATGGCCTGATTGACAGCCCGCGGCACAGCGAGGACTGCGCGCATCGGGTGACCGCAGCGCATGCGGATTTCATCCTCTAATGCCGGACTCGGCTCATCAATGCAGGCGACCAGCAACCGACCGCGATCTTCAAACAGCGGCAGGCAGGAGTGCTTCTTCACCACGCGCCGCGGGATCATGTCGAGCACATTGTCTTCGGGCAGCATGTCTTCCAGATCGACGAACGGCAGACGCAACTCAACCGCCAGCGCGCGGGTGGCTTCGACGGGCTCCACCAGTTTCATTTGAATCACGGCATCGCGATGATTCAAGCCGCGGGCTTCGGCAAAGTGTTCGATCTCCGATACCTGCGAGCGTTTGATGAGATTTTTTGCAACCAGGTACTCCATGACAGTCTGCGGTTCATCATCGTTCATCGCTGATGGTTCACGTCCGAGACTCTGATCGTACTCGCGCTTGCCGTCAGGGTCCGTGAGGCACAGCATGGCCTTGGCCATTTCGTTGAGCAGTTCCTGCGATCGGAGCAGGTACTGTCCTGTCGAATACTTACGCACGTGGCCGTTGAGTTTGCGATAGTTCGTGCGGATTTTCTCGATATCGTCCTCAAACTGCAGCAGACGCAGCAGAGTGTAGTGATCCGGCGGGCGTGTCCCTTCCGGAATTCCCAACCACTCCTTATAGACATCGATTTCAGCCACGCAGTGACTCCTGATTGTGCATGTGCAAGAATATCAGCCGCGTGCGGTATAACACGTCCCGGAATGGCAGACAAGCGACGCGGTTGCCATCAAAACGGGAATTGCTCATCGAGCTCCGTTTTGGCGAGATCCACAAGAAATCGGGAAAGACGCTCGACCATTATCTGCATCAATGCCTCGCCTTTTTCGGCGGTCGCAGCATGCGGATTCCCGGCACCCGTGTTCGTCGTGAGTAGATGCCACGGACGCGTGATTGAAACCCAGCCCTGATTGACGGCATCAAGCCGTGTTGAGGCAGTTTCGCCGTTGTCCGCGATCAGCGTACCGTCCGCATTTCTGTTGACCAGATGCCCGAAATACGCCAGAGCCAGCGATGTTTCCACTTCGCCCGCATGATCATCAGATTCCTTGAAGATCGATTTTTTGACATCCGCCGTCAGGCCGCGAAACCAGTCACAGAGGAAGAGTTGAACGTTTGTCGTGCCATGCAGCTCCCGCAGCAAAGGCTTGAATTCATTGCCGCCGTGACTGTTCAGAATCAACAGCTTATGGATGCCGTGGCCATCGAGTGATTCCACGAGATCCTGAATGACGAGTCCCAGCGTGGACGGATTCACGTTCATTGAAAGCCGAAACGAAGACTGGTTCGTTTCCGTGCCGTAGGGAATCGTGGGAAGCAGGACGACTTTTGCCCCCTGCTTCCACGCAGCTTCACACACTCGCGATCCGATCGCTTCGGCTTCGTAGGTGTCGGTACCGTAGGGTAGATGCAGGTTATGCGGCTCAGTCGCCCCCATCGGCAGCACGGCAACGTCGTATTCGCAATCTTTGACATGCCCAAAGTTTGTTTCCGCCAGTATCCACGGTCGCATGCAAAGCATTTCGCGTTGAGGGTGTCGTTGTCAATCCGAAACGGCCGCCGCATTACGCGAAGCCGTTTGGGGAGTATACGACAGAGACCGTGCGGAAACCATTGACTCAACGGGGCAGGCACGACTGGAGGCGAACGTTGAATTGCTGGCCGACACTGTCGTTCCTGCTCTTCACTGAACACTCATTGCCTGGTCAAGAAATGTGACCAGTTCGTCAAGCTTCTCCCCGGTCAAGTCATCGGAATAAGGCACGATACGCTGACACCAGAGCAGTTTTTTGGGATCAGGGTTCGCTTTAAGGAATACAATCACCAGATCATGGGTTGTGTCCAGACCGCACCGTGCTGCATGCCCGTCAGATCCGTTGGCAGCGATACCAATCGACATGCAGGAATGCAGGTGCAACGTGCAGGTGCCAACGTGCAGGTGCCAGTCACCTTGTGCAGGTGCGACGTGCAGGTGCCAGTCACCTTGAAAGGTGCTTCCCAGATATTGTGGCGCTGTGGCTGCGGACGCCAGACGACATCCGCGACGGTCAGCCCACGAAGCGATCCGCGCAGATTGGTACCGTGCCAGGATTTCCGGTCGAAAGCCTCATCGATCAATCGGAGCAGGATGTCAATGCTGTCGTCCATACAATTTGCAGGCCACTGAGGACAAACATGCTTTAAAACCCATAACAAAACCTCCGTGGCCGCGTTGTGTCGAGAGTGGTCGAGCTGCACTGTGTTCGAGTGCCAATCTGAGGTTGGACAGAAGCGACGAGGCGACAATAGCTGCCATTCTGCCAAAGGTTACCTCACGACGCTGCTGCACGGCAAGTTACAGGGCGGCCCTCGTCCGGTCGCTCTCAGAGTTTTCTCTTTCTCCATTCTCATTGATACCAGTCCTCCCTGGAATTGTTCATTGCGTTCGTCGCGCGAAGTCGTGACGATGTGGCGCACTGGTTTTGACAGGCGCAATTCAACTTCCTTCAGGCAATCCTGATGACCGATGCATTCAAGACTCCGGCGACTTCAGCGGAAAGCGAACCAGCCCGGATCTTCCAGTGCGTCTGCGGACATGAGCTGACGGTGCCCAGCGGATCGACGCCGACGTTGCGATGCCTTCATTGCGGTCGAAAGATCAGTCCGGGGATGCTCGAGCAGTCAATGGCTTCGTTTGGAGCAACGGTTATCGGAGCGACGACGTCCGAAGGGGACGATACTTTGTTGTTTTCCGGTGAACGACTGGACCACTACTCGCTGATGGATCTGCTGGGTGCGGGCGGCATGGGAGCCGTTTATCGGGCACGTGATGAGTCGCTTCAGCGATTTGTCGCGATCAAAGTTATCCGCAGCCGCAATGGCGAAGGCGACAGCCTGAGACGCGAGCGACTGATTCAGGAAGCGCGTGCTCAGGCCCGCGTCAGTCATCCGCATGTTGTTCACATTTACTACGTCGGCACTCACGAAAGCTGTCCGTTTTTCGCAATGGAGTTTGTGCCGGGCCAGTCACTTGCAAAGTTGATAAATCAGCATCGGCTGACATTCAGTGAAATCATCCGCATCGGATTGCAGGCGGGTGACGCGCTGAGGTATTCCGCAAGTCTTGGTATCGTACATGGAGATGTGAAGCCGGGGAATATCCTGCTGGACGAGCATGGCTGCGTGAAGCTCTCGGACTTCGGACTCGCCAGCCGGGCGGAAGCAACTGACTGCGTTCAGAGCCACAATGGACCAGCGGGAACGCTGAACTACATGGCCCCGGAAGTCGCTGCTGGCCAACCTGCCGATGTGCGGAGCGACATGTACTCGCTGGGAGTCATGCTTTATGAAATGACGTTCGGAGAACTGCCGTTGGCAGTTTCGTCGGATAGTCTGCAGGAGAGTTTGCGGCTGCGACAGCAAGCGACCGTCAAGTTCCCGGTGACCTGGCCAACGGACCGCCCGGCGGCCTGGAGGGCTGTGTTGAGTCGTCTTGTTCATCGTAATCCGTCGGAGCGTTTCGGGTCGTATGAGGAACTACTCACTGAGTTGTCGGGATTTCGGCCCGTCACGTTGCTCCGAGCGGGCCGGATTAGTCGGTTCGTGGCCTGGATGCTGGATATGACTGTCACAGGATGTCTGTCGGGAAGCGGATTCGCATTATCCATGTTGATTGCGAGACTCGATCCTTCGCAGACGACGATGCTGCGGATCATGGCACCGATATTTATCTGCTTCGCTGTGATCCTGCTCTGGATCTGCCGGAGACTGCAAAGCTCGCCCGGCAAGAAACTCCTGCAGCTGCGAATTGTTGATGAGTTTGGGTTACAGCCGGTCCCATGGAAGTTACAGATGTCGGTCGTGAGCACCTTCCTGCCATACGTAAGCATCGTCATAGACGCATCAATGCAGGCCATATTCTCGATTGCCGACTGGCCAACGGAATTCAAAACGACGCTTCCCGGAAGGACCATCGGGTTCGTTTCAGTGTTCTGGATCCTGATCAACGCGATCTATCTGAGCTTTTCCGGTCGGAAGCAGACGTTGTCAGATTATCTGCTGGGGCTGTTCGTGGTTCTGGACTCCAGAGACCGAAAAGAACGCTGATCATGGGTGAGCGTGCCTCACAGATCACTGCCGACTGGTGGTTCCGCAGCCTGGACTGCCCTTTGAGCGTCGTCGAGCTTTCTGCCGGAGCCGATCAATTTGGATGAAGCGATTCTGTGGCGGGACGAGGGTGGCGGGACGAGGGGGGCAGTCACCTCGACATTCCCTCACCTCGACATTCTTATACCTCAATGCACGGTACTGAATCCGGTACACAATTTGTTGCACGTCGTTACACAATGCAGAAAGTGCAGCCGCCGAGAGTCGAATGCGACACGAGACGTAAGTGCTGAATCCATGGCCAGCTACGGTTGTCTCCTGCTTCATCCCATGGTCGAGACGAACAGACCCGGCAGAAAAGACCTCCTTTCACAAGCAGACTGCGCTGCGGCCGTTGTTATTCTCCGATCGCGTACAGAAACTTGTCCGATCGAAGCAGCAGGCGTGTCCCATCAACTGCGAAACTGCCGTTGAAGACGCTGCCATCGTTGAGATCATTCGTGGCGAGTACCTCAAATTCAGGCTTCGCAGCGACGACAAATGTGCGGCCTTCGCGCGTGAGATAATAGACTCGGCCGTCGGCAAGCAGGGCTGATGCGTAGACCTGCCCGGAGCGATCCATCCGTTTTTCATAGACTAGCTCGCCACTGTCGGCCTTCGCACAGAATGCAATCCCAAGATTGTCGTTCATCCAGTACAGATGTCCGTCATGATAGACCGGCGATGTGACATTGGAACCCTTGACGCTGGTCCACAATCGGTGCGACTTCGTGACATCCCCCGAGCCCCCCGTTCTGACCGCCAACGCCGCAACGCCGGACCGACCTCCAAGGCAATACACGATTCCATCGTGGGCAATTACGCTCGGAACCATGTACCAGCCGATATCCGTGGCACATGTCCAGAGCTGTTCGCCGGACGTTGGTTCAAACGCCTGAACGCTTCCCTTTGTCGCCACGATCAGCTCTGGCTTGCCGTTTACGTTGGTCACGACAACGGGAGTATTCCATGCTTCTTGAATCCCTTCGGCTTTCCACAGTTCTTTCCCGGTCCTGCGGTCGAGTGCCAACAGGGATTCGCTTTCGACGCTGGCGTTAATAAAGACCATATTTTTGTAGAGCACGGGTGACGCCGATGTCCCCCAGCCATTCGTCTTCGAACCGACATCCGCGCTCCAGACCTGCTTGCCGTTGTGGTCGAATGCGATGACTCCGGTCTTGCCGAAGAAACAGTAGACGTGATCTTCGTCCGCAGCCGGCGTATTGGCCGCAAATCCGTGGTCCCGAATGCGTTCTTCCTCCGGCAGTTTCGCACCGACAATCTTTTCCCAGAGCTTTTTGCCGCTCTTGCGGTCCAGACACAGCAGATGCCGTTTGAGGTCTTTCTGTTTGCCTTCCGCTTCTCCGGGAACAAAGAACCCCGAATAACACGTGACGTAGATGTGATCTTTGAACACGATGGGACTGGAAGCCCCAGGTCCCGGCATGGGACTCTTCCACGCTATGTTCTCCGATTCCGACCATGCGACCGGCAGAGCTTTTGCCGAGCTGACACCCTGTCCTTCAGGACCGCGAAACGCCGTCCAGTCGTTGGCCTCGCTCGGCATCGCCAGCACGAATATCGCACTACTCACCGCGACGAAAGCAGAGACTGTTCGAGAAAAAAAGCGGATCATGTTCAACTCTCCGTCAGATGCTGCAAGTAGGTCGGTAGGGTGTGTGCAGCGGAGCGAAACACACCACATCCATGTGCCGAAGCACAAAGATTAACACCGCAGGCAACCGATTGAAAACGTGGCGGGCGGAAAAACCACGGTCGGCCATGCCGAAACAGCGTCACCTTCTGTAGGTCCTTTCTGCCGGAAAGGACTTTCGCCGTAAGGCGAACCGCCAGGGGTCGCACATCCGAT
>CAZFDW010000131.1:0-13517 GCA_964517865.1 uncultured Chitinophaga sp. | reverse complement strand
TCGCTGGCGCTTCGGGTTAGTGTGGGTATGTTCTTTACCGCCGCTCGCCTAACAGTCTCGACAGGCTGCCGTTGGCGGGATCTTCGCCAAAAAAACGTTCGGATCGATAGCCAGGCTGCAGGACGTCCCGACGCAGGGTCTCGTTGACCCCGGAAGGTGACAGTTGTCCGAGGGCAGCAGGTGAAGCCACCATCGCCATGCAGGCCAGCGTCATCGTGATTCGAATTGATGTCGCCATGGTTCTTGATTCCTGATCCCCGGATCGGTGCGTCGGCAGGATACCCTGAAGACGTTTTTGAGGTCAATCCGGACCCTGGAACCGCTCCACCTCCCTCAGGAGCTCTCCGCACACGGAAAAACAGGTCGATTTGGCCATGTGATTTTGCATCTGTTGCCTTATCGACCTTCGGTTCCGTACCTGTCCCGATCCTGAAACGCATTGTACGCTGCAGTCCATTCGGAACGAGATTGGCCGAACAAAAGCAACCGGTGCGTCGACGAGTGGCCATCAAGCTGCTGAAACCTGGTATGCGGACTCGTGAAGCGATTGCGCGGTTTGAGGCAGAGAGTCAGGCTCTGGCGATGATGGATCATCCGCATATCGCCCGTGTCTTCGATGCCGGAACCACCGAATCCGGGCAGCCATATTTTGTGATGGAACTGGTCCGTGGGGTCAATATCACGGCGTTTTGCAGCCGTGGTTCGACATCCTGGAATGCAGCCTCCTGTACCACGAGGCCGAAAAACATCTCAATGGCAAGCGATTACCGATTGATGAACGAGTCTTGCGGCTGGAACGGCGGGCACTTGAGTTACTGGGGCGGAAGTGATGCTGTGGTCGTGCAGCGTCAGCAGTTCTGTGTTACGCTTCTCGTTACCAACCATCTGCAGAAACATCTCGCTCAAACGATTCGGGCTTGAGTTGTGGCACCAGGGTTCAGAGAATGGCGTAGCGAGGGTTTCTACTGCAGCCATTGTGAGGAAGCATCATGTTGACAATTCAGGGTTCCCGACTGAAATTGTGTGACCGCATTCACAGACGTTCGATGCTGAAAATCGGCACCCTGGGATTGGGTGGGCTGAGCCTTCCGCAACTGCTGAAGGCGGAATCAGCGGCGGGCGTGAGATCATCGCACAAGTCTGTCATCATGGTTTTTCTGGCTGGCGGACCGCCACACCAGGACATGGTTGACCTGAAGCCACAGGCTCCGGTTGAGTATCGTGGAGAGTTTTCGCCGATCCGGACGAACGTTGCGGGAATTGACGTGTGTGAGCACATGCCGTTGCTTGCTCAACGAATGGACAGGCTGGCTGTGATTCGGACACTCGTTGGTTCGGAAGGTCAGCATTCGGCGTTTCAGTGCATGCATGGACATCCCGCACTCAACCAGCCACCGGGAGGCTGGCCGTGTTTTGCTGCTGCTGTGTCAAAGTTGCAGGGACCGGTGAATCGCGAGGTGCCTGCGGCGGTGAGTCTGCAGCCGAGAATCGGCGGCGCATTCTGGTCAGATCCGGGACAAGGGGGGTTTGCCGGAATGCGTCACGCTCCATTTGCCGCCAATGCCCCGGGCAGTAACGACATGGTTTTGACCAACATGAGTCAACAGACTCTGAGTCATCGCAGAACCTTGCTGGGGCAGATCGATTCGCTTCGCAGGCAACTCGAATCTCCGGACGTCATTGATGGCATGGATGCATGCTACCAACAGGCATTCGAGATTCTGACGTCCGGCAAACTCGTCAATGCGCTGGATGTCGAAATGGAAGATCCCGCGTTGCGGGAACGGTATGGTCGCGGATCGAAGGAACCGGCGGGGTACGGCGATGCAGGATGGTTGCGCAATGAGGACTTTCTGGTGGCTCGACGTCTGGTGGAAGCCGGTGCCAGAGTCGTGACGTTGTCGTTTGGTCGTTGGGACTGGCATGGTCAGCCTCACGGGACCAACTTCGACAACGCGCGGGATCATCTTCCGGCACTGGATCAGGCATTATCAGCGTTGCTGGACGATCTTAAGGACAGAGGACTCGATCGTGATACGTCAGTCGTGGTGTGGGGCGAATTCGGTCGAACTCCGAAGATCAACAACAAAGGCGGTCGGGATCACTGGCCTCAGGTGGGCTGCGCGCTGCTGGCGGGTGGAGGGATTCGAAGCGGTCAGGTCATTGGGGAGACAAATGCGCTGGCCGAGTATCCCACGAAACGCCCGGTGCATTTTCAGGAAGTCTTCGCGACCCTTTATCACAACCTCGGACTCGACATCGATCGCGCAACGATCGACGATCTGACGGGACGACCGCAGTATCTGATCGATCACGCAAAGTATCAGCCCCTGCCGGAACTTGTCTGAAAGGCGGTGAATGCCTGTGACTCTGGAACCGACGCTTACGCTGCGACATGAAAACGCGGCGTACTCCGTGGCCTTCTCGTCAGATGGACGCCTGCTCGCTTCGGGCAGCCTGGATAAGTCGATTAAGATCTGGGAACTACCGTCCGGCAACGAGAAATTTCGTCTGCAAGGTCATGGCGAAGCCATTTGCACAGTTGTTTTTCAGAACGGCGACTCGTCGTTATTGTCGGCAAGTCTGGATAAGACTTTGCGGACGTGGGATCCGGCCTCAGGCACACTCAGGTCAACCATGTCCGGGCATTCGGCATATCTGACCTGCATGGCACCGTCGCCCGATGGAGCCACGGCCGTGTCCGGAGCGCACGACAAGGACCTGATTCTGTGGGATATTGCCACTGCTCGGCAAGTGGCCACTTTGAAGGGGCATTCGGACATTGTCAGCTCCGTGGCATTTTCACCCGACGGCAAATCTGTGGCCTCAGGCGGGCATGATTTTCTGATCCGAATCTGGGACGTCGAATCACAAAAGCTGGTCCGTGACATTGGACCTCTTCCAAAGCCGATCCAAAGCATTGTATTTTCGCCGGACGGTGCGACCATCGCCACTGGTGAAGAATCACCGGTGATCCGACTCTGGAACTTCGCGTCCGGCAAGCTCGAGCGAACATTCGATGAACACAAAGGCTCCGTGAAGGCAGTCGCCTTCTCTCCGCATGGACGACACCTGGCATCCGGCGGAAGCGATTCCCTGGTACTCGTCCGTGAAATCTCATCGGGGCGAATCGTGCAGACACTCCGGGGACACCGAAACACGATCTATGGACTCGCCTGGTCGTCCGACGGATCACGTCTGGCCTCGGCTGCCTTCGACCGCACAGTGTGCGTCTGGGACACCGGACTTCAACCATGAAGTCGGAGAGGTTGACACCGCCGATCCTGATGATCCATGGCACAGAAGACACCGACGTCCCCTGCGCCTGCTCCGCCGACATGGCTCGTGAGCTCACCCGGCACGGCGTGAAACACGAACTGCTCACCATCGCGGGAGCCGAACACGGCCTCCGTGACGGCGACCCCCAAAAAGTTGCCGAAGCCAACCTGCGTCCGCTCGAGTTCATCCGCGAGCAGCTGACAGGGAACTGAATCAAAAAATCCGGACATGACAGCGGCCTCGTCAGCCGCCACGCATAAGCGGTCTGTAGATTTAGTGGCGATTGTGAGCCGCAAGGCGTTGGCAGGCCGTCGACTTAAGGATTCAAGTAGGGTGTGTGTAGCGCCAGCGGAACACACCGTCACATACGCCTTCCCAAAATGGTGCGTTGCGCTCCGCTTCACGCACCCTACCATCAAATCCACAGATCACCAGCGCCCTGCGGCTGATGGGCAAAAGTGACAGCAGTTTATCCTGCGGTTCCCGGGCGAGCGGCAGTGAAGATGGATGACCTCACGCGAGAATTTCGTAGAGAATTCTGGCGGGTTCAACTCCGGTGAGTCGGTCATCGAGGCCCTGGTTTCTGAACGTGAACCTCTGGTGGTCGATGCCCAGGAGTTGCAGCATGGTTGCATGCAGATCCCTGACGTGGATGACGTTGTCTGTGACGTTGTAGCCGTAGTCATCTGTGGCACCTATCGTGATGCCGGGCTTGATGCCTCCGCCTGCCAGCCAGATGGAGAAGCAGCGAGGATGGTGGTCGCGGCCATTGAAATCATCTCCCTGTGAATACGCCGTGCGTCCGAACTCACCGCCCCAGACCACGAGTGTGTCGTCGAGCATGCCTCGCATTTTCAGATCCTTGATCAATGCGGCAGATGCCTGATCACTGGCCTTTGTCTGCCTGGTCATGTTCTCGCGGAGACCTCCATGATGATCCCAGCCCGTATGGAAGATCTGCACAAACCGCACGTCGCGTTCAGCCAGTCGTCGAGCCATGAGGCACTGATAAGCATATGTTCCCGGTGTGGTGACATCGGGGCCATACATCTCCAGAACTCCTTTGGGTTCCGTGGAATAATCCATCAGCTCGGGCACCGATGTCTGCATCTGGTAGGCCATCTCAAACGAATCAATCCGAGCCTCGATTTCCGGATCTCCATTCGATTCATACTGCAGGGAATTCAGTTGATTGATGGTACTGATAATCCGTCCGCGATTGCGATGATCAATGCCGGATGGATTTGACAGAAACAAGACTGGATCCCCAGCGGACTGAAACTGCACGCCCTGAAACCGGCTGGGCAGAAAACCGCTGTGGTAGTAGCGACTCAGGATGGGCTGGTCCGTGTTTCCGCAGATCATCACAACGTAGGCCGGCAGGTTTTGACTGGCATTTCCGAGCCCATAGTGCATCCACGACCCAAAAGCCGGTCTTCCTGAGATCGCCCGACCCGTCTGGATAAACGTAACGGCCGGATCGTGATTGATGGGCTCTGTCTGCATCGACTTGATGAAGCACAGATCATCGACAACTCCGGCTGTATGCGGCAGTAGTTCCGTCAACCAGGCACCGCTGGATCCATGCTGCGCAAACTTAAACGGCGATGCGCACGTGCGGCGTCCTTTGTCACGCGTCATCAAAGTGACGCGTTGTGCCCCAAGCACGCTCGGTGGCATGTCCTGGCCGTGCAGATCCTTCAACAATGGTTTGTAGTCGAAAAGGTCAACATGACTCGGACCTCCCGACTGAAACAGGTAGATGACACGCTTTGCCTGCGGGAGAAAGTGCGCGCCTTCAAGTATTCCGGAACCCAGAACGTGATGCTTGTCCGCTGCGGGCAATTTTTGCCCCAGCAGGTCTGCCATGGCCATCAGGCCAAAGCCGGATGCCGTCTGAGACAGGAACTGCCGTCGCGACTGGTGAGAGTGGTTCAGCATGTGTGGCATGGTGGGGCTGCTCCTGTGAAGTCAATTCCGGGTAATCATTTCATCAAGGTTCAGCAGCACGTTGGCTGTAGCGGTCCAGGCAGCGTGTTCAGAGATGATGAGTTCGCCCTGGCCTGGTGCCTGCCCGTTTGAAATCAGCGATTTGGCAGCATCCGGATTGGATTGGTAGTACGCCAGCTGTTCGCCAACAAAGTTCCGCAGGACAAGAAGTTCTGCAGAGGATGGTGGACGGGATAAACACAGTCGATAGCCCAGCGCAATACGGGCATCCGTATCCGATGGTGACTCGACCAACAGGCGTTGAGCGAGGACGCGGGCGGCTTCCACAAACTGCGGATCGTTGAGCGTAACCAGAGCCTGCAGCGGAGTATTTGTACGAGGTCGCTCAAACGTGCATTCCGCTCGATCCGGGGCATCAAAGATCACGAACGTGGGATAGGGCGTTGTGCGTCGCCAGAACGTGTACAGTCCACGGCGATAAAGGTCCTCTCCGGGACTCATGTTCCATGGCCAGCCGTTGTTCTTGCCTTTGTAAAAGTCCGCAGGCTGGTACGGAAATACAGGCGGGCCTCCCATTTTTCCGGTCAGCAGTCCGGAGGCAGCCAGCGCGTTGTCGCGGACGATTTCGGCCTGCAGACGAACTCTCGGGGCGCGCCACAGGAGTCTGTTCTGCGGATCGATCTCCGCATAACGACGAGTGTCAGACGACGACTGCCGATACGTGCGACTCATCACGATCTGCCTCAGCGTCTGTTTCACGTTCCAGCCGGATTCGATGAAGTCCAGAGTCAGCGAGTCGAGCAGTTCCGGATGAGACGGAAACTCACCCTGCAATCCAAAGTCTCCCATGGATCGCACAAGGCCTTCACCAAACAGCAGGTGCCAGAACCGGTTCACCTGGACTCTGGCCACCAAAGGTTGATTGGCCTGTACCAGCCAACGTGCCAGTCCCAATCGATTCCGTGGCTGGTCGTCATCAAACGGCGGCAGGAAGGCTGGCACGTCCCGATCCACAGGTTCACCAGGCGTCTGGAAATCGCCGCGCATCAGTACAAATGCCGGTTTTGGTTGAGCCATCTCGACGCTGACCATCTGTAGTGGAGAGTTCTGCTCATTGGTCAGCAAGGCCATTCGATCTCGCAGGATTCGTGCGTCCTGCTGCGGCTGTTTCAGCGCATCGCGAGTCGCAGCGTGAACGTGCCGCAGATAATAGTCACGCAGCAAGGCCGATTGTTCGGAAGATCGATGATCTCGCGGCGTTTGAATGGCCGCCAGCACCGCTGCCGGGACTCCAGGTGATGCGACTTCGGCCGACGCGGCGATCTCAGACTCACTGAGGGCATGGTCATACAAGCGAGCTTCGCGAATCGTTCCGGACAGCATGTAGTTGGCTCCGGGCGGTAAAGCTCTCGCTCCAAAGACGATCCTGGCGGCGCCCGCCTTGTAGGAGCGCAGCTCGCCCTTTCGATATGGCTGACCATAGGGGCGACCCTGGCGATAACAGCGAATGGTCCCGTCTTCGTCATAGGCGATCGCAATGTGGACAAACTGCTTTTCCGCTTCCGTCTCGGGATCACCGGAGAATGATTGAGTCCGATTGAAGAAATCACTGCCCGCCATCCAGCGACCGGGTTCCTGTTCGCCAAAGACGATGGCATCAAAGCTCATCCGAGAGGGGTCTTCTTCCAAAGTCTGAACACCGATGACTGCACCACCGGCCTGAATCAGATTGCTCAACCGGACCCAGGCTTCCAGCGTTTTTGCGCGCAGGTCGATGGTGATTGGTGCCGTGATGACGTGGGCCGCCTGGCCGTCAAGAACTAATCCTTCCGCACCGATGGAAGCACCTGCCATCAGAGTGCCTTCGCGATCCCCGAGGACATCTTCAGCACCTTCTGCAAAATTCCAGCGGGCAGTCGGAATCGGTGCTGGCGGAGGCTCACATGCAGCGACCGCAGCTTCCCATACCAACTGTGATACTGCGGCGCGGGCACTCGGCTCGCCTGAAAAGCCTGGGTCTTCGGTTGCAGCCGTCGCAACAAGCTGAGTCATGGCTTCTTCAATCTGAGCGAGCTTTTCGGTTGCCGCCGCCAGTTCTTCCTTCATCTGTCGCGTCTGTACGCGCAGCACTGGTGGCACGGGTTTACCATGAAACCCTGTGACGCCACCTGCTCCTTCTTCCTCAAGCGAATTGAAGAAGGCCGTCAGTTGATAGAATTCCTTCTGCGAGACGGGATCGTATTTATGTGAATGGCATTGCGCGCAATTTAACGTCAGCCCGAGCCAGATTCGCCCCATGGTAATTGCGCGATCGGCCGCGTAGGCGGCTAGAAATTCATCCGGATCGGCTCCCCCTTCTTCGTTGAATCGCACGTTGCGATTAAATCCGGAAGCGATCTTTTGTTCCACGGTTGCATTTGGCAGTAAATCGCCGCTGAGTTGCCAGATTGTAAACTGGTCGAATGGCATGTTGCTGTTGAACGCATCGACGACCCAATCTCGCCACACCCAGACCGGTCGGTCAGAATCTGCGTGGTAGCCATTTGTGTCTCCATAGCGAGCAAGGTCCAGCCAGATCATTGCCATGCGTTCGCCAAAGTGAGGACTGTCCAACATCCGATCCACCATCCGCTCCCAGGCGATGCCAGATGTGTCCGCAGTGAATTCGTCGATCTCGGCAATCGTTGGCGGAAGACCTCGGAGATCCAGCGATACGCGGCGTATCAACGTGAGAGGATCGGCCTCAGGTGACGCCGTCATCCCTTGTTTTTGCAACGCCGCAAAGACAAAGCGGTCAATCTCGTGATTGTTCCATGCAGGATCCGATGCCATCGCCGCACCATGCCGTTCGGGCATCAGGAATGACCAATGCTGTTTGTATTCGGCGCCTTCGCTGATCCACGTCCGCAGGATTTCTTTTTCTGAGGCTTTCAATGCCTTGTGTGAATCCGGAGGAGGCATGACAAGGTCGGAGTCAGTCGCTGTGATGCGACGAACCAGTTCGCTCATTTCCGGATCGCCGGGGACAATGGCCGTCTTTCCACTTTCTGCAGGCGACGTGACACTGTGCTGAAGATCCAGACGCAGTCCCCCCTGCAGAGATCTGGCATCCGGGCCGTGACAGGCAAAGCACTTTCCCGACAGGATCGGACGCACATCGCGATTGAAGTCGATCTCATCGCCGAACGTCGTTGTCGAAAACAGTTGCACTGCCAGTGCAAGTTTCACATAGAAACCAAAGCGATGGTGCAAGAGAATCCCCAAATTTCCAACTGTGCCCTGAAGACGATTCCTGCTGCGCACATGACCCTAAAGTCTGGCGCACATGCGGAGATGCACATCGAATGGTATTGATTCGCCTGTAAACTGTCATCCGCCGGCTAGACTCGGCGCACGGTTGGCCAATCTGCGAATCTTTAAGGTGGGCCAACGGAGAGCAGCCAAGCGGGAAATCATCGGCGACGCTCAGGCGAATTCGTTCCTCACGCGAGAAAATCGCAAACGCTATGAGATCAATATGTAGTCGTTGTGAGTGCTGCACCTGTAGCCCGATTTGTGTGTGAGCCGCAGGGTTCACGAATTTAGTCGCGGGATGCTGAAAGGCAGCCCGTAACAAACGGAAGTTGTCGATGGACAACTACCGGATGAAACAAGGGACGTTTGACAGGAAACCTGGGCTCTTAAGAATGCTGGACTTTACTGCAACCTCCATGAGAAAGTCGTTATCATGACTCCTTATTCAACTCGCGAGGACTCGCCGCATGGCAGTCCGCGCGAAGAGGCAACGAAACGGAAGGTCGCCCGATGCGAGAAAGATGCACGCCGGTAAATATGGGAAATCTACCTCATCGCGACAACGGGGAGGCGGTGGCTGGATCGAACCCCCAGCCTCCGCGTTACCCTCTAAGAATTCAGGTGTTCTGGCACAAGGACTGATTTCTTGCGACTTCAGCTACGACTCTGAACAAGAACGTTCCTGCCGTTCGCCTAGGTACGAGGCGCGAACAAGCCGGAACGTTGTCCCTGCGTTCCGGCACGCTGGAAGAAGCTGGCCGTGCGATTGCGGGCGTGGTATCGAGCCGCCAGAATTGGAGAGTTTGGCTCACCGCGTCCCGAGTCAGAGCACCAGTAGCAACATATCCACGCGACCGCAGCCAGCCACAGAACCATCCACTTCAAAGACTTGCTCATCATCAAACTCTCCTCCGTTAACCCCTTGGTTTTTCACATACGCTGATTAGCCGGGGAACCTGAGTCAAGAATTGATTACAAAATCTCCGTTGCTGGAATGGCGATGACAGATGCCGAAACGCACGGCGGGAGCCTCGCCCTCCCAATTTCACAATCGAACGCGACTACCCCCGTAAAACAGGTTGGCGACAACAACTCACCTGTTCATCAGAGTTGAGCCCCTGTCTTCACCTCTGCATTTTCTTCACCCATTCCTTTCCTCAGTGCCTTTTCTGCAAAATCGCCTCGAGATCGCGATACTGGTGCGCGTGTTTGCTAAATTGATGATTCATCGATAGGGCCTTCCCTGCCTTGGCCTGTGCCTTTGCAGGCACATTGGAATCCGCCAAACGCCTGTGTGACGTGGCAGCGAAGGAGAATGTACGGCTCCTGTGCGGCGTGGGGCTGAATGCGTACGGCGGGGTGTATTATGAGGGGAACTCGCCGCACAATCTGGAGCGGCACCTGGAATCGCATCCCGAGCTGAACGCCGTCGATGCCGACGGCAACCTGCTGAACTTCTACATTGACGGCAACGGTGCGAAAACATCCATCACCACAAAAGGGACGCCCGGTCCGCGGGGGTTCTACCAGGCATGCCCCTCGCGACGAGAGAATCAGGACTTTGTCGCGGAATCGCTCGCATGGCTCTTCAGGAATCTGCCGCTGGGCGGCGTGCAGATGGAAACCGGCGACACAGGAATTTGTCAGTGCAGGCTCTGCCAGGATCGACGCCAGCACTCGGCATCCACCTTCGAGTGGCTCTCATGGGAAGACATGGGCCTGATGTACCCTCTGGCGACCAGCGCTGTTCGCGCAGTGGCTCCCGACGCCTGGGTCGTGTGCGAAACCTATTCGCATCCACAGCCGTATGCAGGGCCTGACAAGCCGCCGAAATTTGGCGATGCCATGCCCACGTGGGCCGCTGCGGAGTTGGCCAGGTTTCCCCATGGAGTCTTCGTCCAGTGGGTGGCCGACTACTTCATGAAAAACGGCGAGGTCACTCCAGCATGGACTGCCGCAGGAAGAGTTTCCAGCGCCGATCACCGCCACTTGATGCGGTCGCATCTTGCGACGTCCTGGTTTGGAAACCGCAGCGAGTTGGCCGTCGATTGGCTCGCGAACCTCGTGCAGCAGAGCCTGGCGACCGGCTTTGAAGGCATTTCTTTATTCGGTGAAGTGTCGTCGTTTCACGCCGGCGCGGAATTGAACTACCTCGCACTGGCCGATTATGGCGGGCCCGACAATCCAAAGGCAGATCTCGACGCCTTCCAACAACGCGTCGCCGCGCCGCTCATTGAATAACTCATCCACACGACCCGTTTCTTTTCAAACAGGACCGGGATATTATGAAATATTCAGGTTCTGCGTCATTTTCCTGTCACCATCCAGGGCTCAATTTCGCATGAGACCTTGACACCTTTTGCCATTGTGTACCAGTTCGTGTTGAATGAACAGACAGTTCCATCATGACAATACCGTGTCGAATCATGATTCGTTGTGCGGCCTGGCTGCTGATCGTCTCAGCAAACTGTCTGAATGTCGCTTTCTCTCAGCAGCCGGATGCTGAAAATCCACTTAAGAATGCAAAAGATGGGCTGACGGTTAACAAGCCGAAGGCCTTCGTCGGGTACTCGCTGGTCTCGCCGATGAATTCGACCAGCACTTATCTGATTGACATGGAAGGCCGCATTGTCAATGAATGGAAGAGTGAGTTTACGCCGGGTGTCAGCGTCTGGAATCCGTTCGAAGTCAGCTTTTGCCGGATTGTATCATTGAAATCAAACCGACAGGAAAAGGGGAAAAAGGGACCACCAAATCAGGCGGGACCTGGCGGACCGGGAAGACCAGGTGGACGTGATCAGCGTGGACCGGGGCCGGGCGGCCAGGGTCCTGGGCCGGGTGGACCAGGTGGCGGGCCAATGGACGGAGACTGGATGCATGTCAATTCCGTCACGTACAACGCGAAGCTCGATCAGATCATGATCAGCGTTCACGAGTTCCGTGAAGTCTGGGTGATTGATCACAGCACAACAACGGCTGAAGCGGCATCCCACGAAGGTGGCCGAAGCGGTAAGGGCATGTCCATATTCAACTCCGCTTTTTGCCGTGGCGAAATTTCTAACGCTGCAAAATCCCGTCGGCGGAGCGACGGGTGTACAGTACACCCGTCGCTCCGCCGACGGGATTGCCTGCACTTTCGTGCAACCACGGCCCCTGTCACCGCCCGGAGACACGGATTTATTGATGGATGGGTTCTAAGGGCGGTGACCTGCTGTTCCGTTGGGGAAATCCTCGAGTCTATCGCAGCGGCACAAACGTCGATCAACAATTATTCGCTCAGCACTGTGCGCACTGGATTGCCGATGGCCTTCCTGGTGCCGGCCATATGTTGGTGTTCAACAATGGAAATGGGCGGCCCGATGGTTCATACTCGAGTGTTGATGAAATAGTGCTTCCACAGACTGACCAAGGCCTATACAGCAAAGAAGAATTCCTGGCGTACGCTCCGGAAAAGGCCGAATGGACTTACTCCGCCCCGGACAAAACGAGTTTCAACTCGATGCTGATTTCCGGCGCGCAGCGATTGCCGAACGGGAATACGTTTATCTGCTCTGGCAACCAGGGCTTGTTATTTGAAGTGACACCGGACGATGAGATCGTCTGGCAGTTCAAGTATCCCGGTGCTGGATTCGGCGGTCCCGGAGGACCGGGCGGACCGGGACCAGGCGGCCCCGGATTCGGCGCTCCGAGAGTCGAGCCTGGTGACGTGATGCCGGAGTTCCTGCAGCAGATGTTTGGAGTGACGCCTGAACAAAAGGATTCACTCGCAAAGCTGAAGGATGAGCTGAGGCCAAAACTTGAAACGCTGCTGACGGCGGAGCAACTCGGGATTTTTGCCGCACCAAAGAGTTCTCCATTCAACCTTGGAGCCAGTCGGGCACCGCGCTTTGGCGATGTCATCCCCGGTTTTCTGTTTGACGAACTGGCTTTGACGGATGTTCAACAGGAAGCCCTCAAGGAAATCCAAAAGGACGCAGATCAGCAGTTGGAAGAGATTTGGACTGACGAGCAAAAGGAGCGATTCAAAGAAATGGAGGCGATGTTTGCTGGCGGACGTCCGGGCGGTGGCTTTGGGCCTCCGGGTGGACCTCCAGCCGGAGCGCCGGGTTCTGGCCCCCACGGCGGGTTTGGTCCAGCAGGCGGCGGGCCCGGTGGCATCTTCCGCTGCTATCGATATGGGACAGACTTTGCCGGTCTCGTCGGCAAGAATCTGGAGCCTGGCAAGAAACTGGACGAAGTCGCTGCGGCACCTCAGCGATCCGCTGCAAACCGTCCGCCAGTGGAAGAATGAGGCGAGCGGCATGCGTCAGCTTGCCGGTACATTGCGATTCAGAATCACGGATCTTCGCGTCGAGGTCTTTGAAAATCGTCCAGCGACAGTGTCGAAAGTAGCCGAACCAGCCGCGTAACACGGGCGTGAGTTCGGCGGCAATCGACTTCAGCGAACCGGGCCGTTTACGCGGCGTCAGCTCTTTGAGGCGAGCCTTCATCTTCGCAAGACTCTCGCGACGGGGATAGATCTTGTCCCCGCGAAACGAGTAGCCCAGAAACGCGAAGCTCTCGGCTCGACTGTCAACGATCTTCGTCTCCGTCGGATGCAGAGTCAGACCTGCCTGCTCCATATCGTGTCAAAGTAACCCTTCAAGTCCGCATCGACCACGTAAACATAACCTTCCTGAAGCTTTTGCTCGACGATGCGTAGTGCGTCGTGCGCACCTCGTCCGTGGCGAAAGCCGAAGCTTCGCTCATGGAACTGGTGGTCCAGAATCGGTTCGATCACGTTGACGACCGCGCGTTGCACGACGCGATCACGGACTGTCGGAATGCCCAGCGGTCGAGTCTCGTTCGGGCGTCCCGGTTTGGGAATATGAACGCGACGGACCGCCTGCGGTCGATAGGTTTGAGCTTTGATTTGTTCTGCGAGCTGCCGTGTTTCCACGAGCAGGTGCTCTTCGAACTCTTCGCAGCTTTGCCCATCAACTCCGGCTGCTTTC
>CAZFDW010000130.1:0-13674 GCA_964517865.1 uncultured Chitinophaga sp. | reverse complement strand
CCTGCTGGCGTATAACTTGCTCCGCACAGTCATGGCCATCGCCGCCAGCGAGAACGACATCGAACCCCGCGAGGTGAGTCTCAAGGGAGCCAAGCAAGCCGTAACGGCCTTCGCTCCGAAGATTGAAGCGGCCCGGCCAGAGAATCGCGCGGCGTTGATCGATGCGATGCTGACAACCATTGTTTACGCCCACGATCGATGGCTTGGGAATGATGGGTAACCAATCCGGTAAAATCCGTCGTCTCGCACTGGTCGATAACGTTGCTTCGACAGCGTCGCTAAACTCTTGTCATGGAACGGTTTCCGCTTAAGCTAGTGCCATTCGTCGGTCTCACCGGAGCAGGTAGGGTTGACTCCACGACACCATTTTCTTGCCCTTAGCGTCGATTAACATCTTAGCTCGAACGGACGTCTCCGTGCCTGGACTTCTGATCTGTTTCGGCTGTTGCACCTAAATGCACAGAGGGACAGCCGTAACACTGGGGCTGGTGCTTTGCTTTTGCCAAAGACAATTTCGCTCCACGGAACAGGAACGGATCGAACGACGGGTGCTCATTGTAAACTGACATCCGGAGATCAATTTTTCGGATTTAGCTCGTTTCTCACTCCTCTGCCGACTCAGCCTTGTTGACGCGCCACGGCTTGACGACCGTTTGAACAGCGGCACAAAGTTCTATGGCCTCTTCCCGCAGGGAATCACTCCGCAGATTTACCGCAACGAAAAAGCCCGGTCCTGAATTTTGGACCGGGCTATCGTTGCGATGATTGAAGCAGCAAAAGCGCGTCAGAATCCAAACCGTGGAGCTTTCACCTTTGGAAGATTGGGCTTTGGGACGCTTCCGTTGTAGGGCGAGCCATATCCACCATTCGCGTTGAGACAAATCGGCTACGGCTGGTATGACATGCAATTGAGCTACTGGAAATGCCATCGTTGTCAAAAGTAATGGTCCGACTCATTGATTCGGCGATGCACTTATGTTGTTCGTGGCAGCACACGGATTTTGGAGGTGGGCCGCTGATAAGTTCCTGTGTACGACTACTTGTAAAGAATACTGCAGTCCCACGCGAGATTGCAGCACTGCGGATCGAGGTAGTTTATGGCAGCCATTTGCGCTTACAAGTAGAGCTCTCGGTTTGACCGCAGTGAATAGATCGTTTTCAGCGTTGCCGTTCTCGAGGTAGACCCGACCACCGTGATGCCTAGTGCCGCAAGTCATAGTTGATGGGTCACCAGAGCGGAAGTCATTGATCGTGGTGTCCTTTTTGCCCAGTTTTCCCTCCATGTTTCTGGTCGTTTGATCGAGTCTTTTGGGACGTGGCGACCGGTATAATTCCATTGGAACGGTTTGGCGAATGTGTTATTGAAGTAGGTCATAAAGTCGAGCAGGCGGGTTTTCAGATCGTCGAGTGATTTGAAATTGCCGCGACGGATCACTCGCCGCCCGACGATGCCGAAGACGATCTCGATCTGATTCAGCCATGAGGAATGTTTCGGGAGAAACACGAACCGAACTCGGTGACTGCGATCGGACAAAAATGCCTGCCGAGATTCCTGCGATTTCAGAATGCCACTGCGATCTTTCTTCCCCAGCGTGCTCTTGTCGATTCCTTCCAGATCCGCCACGTAGCCCACCAGTGTCGCGCTGCAATGCACGTTCAGATTGTCGAGCACAAAAACCCAGCCAGCCTTCGGATCCGTCTGAACGGTCGCGTGAATATGCCATGCAAAATCTTCTTCGGTTCGAGTCTGTTTGATTGTTGGTGAAATCATCTGGCCTCGCACAACGTGCCAGTTTCCAATCAGACACAGAGTTCCGTGTCGCTTGTATTCATACTCAATGCGTTTGGGTTGACCGGGCTTCATCGGAATGGTTGCTGCAACACGTTCCACTCAACACATCTTCGATCGCTCGATAAAGTTTGGCAGACGTCTCACGACACTCAATCGACACGAGTGCGTCAAACGATTCCTTCCACCGTCTGCGCCACAGTCCAACTTGCTTTCGGTTCAGCCGTACTTCGTCGGCAATGTCTTCGTTTCGACGCCGTCTAAATCCCAGTAAAACAATCGTCGCACGTTGGATAAGCCGTTGTGAAACTGTTGTTGACTGGGTAATCTTGAGCAGAATGTCGTGCTGCTTTTCTATGAGCACAATCCTGGCCGCCTTGCCGGACATAGCCTTCCTCCCTGGGAAACGCGAGCTTGTGAATCACGCGAATTCTTCGGGGGAAGGCTTTTCTCGTCTCTGTGAATTTCCGTAAAACGCACTGACTGGGGTACATTATTCGGCCGGAATCCAGGCAGTTTTCACGCTTAGTGGGCTATCAACTCCAAGTTGCGGCACTAGTCTGATCTGATTTCTTGAAGAATCACGTAAGGCGACATCGAGTGCGTTTTCTTTCGACGGTACTTTTGGCAGAATGGCTGTTGTCGCGATCCGGGCGATCTCGAGAGCGGTAGGTGCTGGCGTTCGTTGATCAAGAGCGGGACAGACATTGCGTTCTTGAAGTCGGAGACTCGGAAGACGGCTCTCAACGAGCAGGCAACGGGACGACCGATGGCTTCCAGTAACTCAGTGAACGATCCGGATCAAGGTGAATCTTCAAACCCGGACGGGACCAACGCTCCGATGCCGCCGGTCCAGTTGGCGGGGAGTTCTCCGGAGGCGTTGGAAGCGACTCGGCACTCTCGCCCGGATAACGCCACCGACGACACACTCATCGGTGCGCAGGCCGGCGACGATGCAGACGCGTCCGACTGGGAAACTGTATCAGAGGCGCAGCCTGCGATAATCGTCCGAGCGTCCCCTCAAAACAAAGCCGTCGCTCGCGGTCAGACGAAGGCAACCCGGCTGGTGGTCGGCGGGCGGTTCGGTCGTTACCAGATCGACAGGCTACTTGGGCGCGGTGGCATGGGGGAGGTCTATCTCGCTCACGATCTGCAACTGGATCGCGATGTGGCAATCAAGATCCCCTTTTTTTCCGAGCATGATACCGACGAAGCGGTCTTGCGTTTCTTTCGCGAGGCGCGTGCCATGGCGACGTTGCATCACAGCGGGCTGTGTCCGGTTTATGATGTCGGCGAGTTGGACGGACAGCATTATCTGTCGATGGCTTTTATCGACGGCAGCACGCTCACATGTCACTTGTCGGCTTCGGAATACAGCGAGCGGCAGGTCGTGGAATTGCTGCAGAAGATCGCGCTGGCTCTGCACGCGGCTCATGAAAAGGGGATTGTGCATCGTGACCTGAAGCCGTCCAACGTGATGATCACGACGGCGGGCGAGCCGGTCATCATGGACTTCGGATTGGCACGGCGCGACCAGTTCGGAGAGGCGGGGCTGACGCAGAGCGGAGTCATTCTGGGAACGCCGGCCTACATGTCTCCCGAACAAGCTGAATCCCGGCTGGACGAGATCGATGCCCGTACCGATGTTTGGGCGCTGGGCGTCATCCTGTACCGGGCGCTGAGCGGTCGACTGCCTTTTGAAGGGAGCGGAGCGTACGTGCTCGGACAGATCGTCACTATCGATCCGGTCCCACTTTCGAATCACCGACAAAATGTGTCGCCACTGCTCGAGATGATCGTGCGACAGGCGCTATCGAAGCCGATCGCTGGCCGGCAAGCGTCGGCTCGCGCGTTTGCCGAACAACTCGGGCAGTATCTTCGCTCAGCGAGTGAGACGACGTTGGTCCCCCGGACTTCACCGGCTGAGCAGGGAGCCGGCGGTTCTTCCCGTCGCAGTTCGATCACGTCTAAGCGGGAGGGAGAACTGCGGAACGTGACGATCGCCGCGTTTTCGCTCGACGATCCACAACTCACCGCCGATCCTGAGTTGCAGGGCGAAGCCTTCGCGACGTTCCGCGACATTGTTCGGCAGCACGTCGAACAGTTGGGCGGAGTTCTGTTGCCCGGCGATACCGTACAGCTCAACGCCTGCTTCGGTTTCCCTGTCGCGTACGAAGACAGTGTCGTGCGGGCTGTGCGAGCCGGAGTTGCTCTGCTGAACGAACTCGGTTTCGACTCGCTGCCGAGCCGGATCGCCGGGGCATCATCCGAGGCGGCGGTGGCGGTCGTGATTCACTCGGGAGAGGCGATTGGCCGGCTCGATCCGGTGGACGATTCCGTAGTGCTGTCTGGCGAGGTCCGCGGCACAGCGCAGCGTCTGGACGCGGTGGCTGAGCCAGGCAGCGTTGTGGTCAGCGCGGCCGCGCACGAACGAGCCCGCGTTTATTTTCAGTGGGAGTCGCTGGGGTCGCGTCGTATCCGAGGGATCGCGCAACCACTGGAGATGTTCCGAGTGATAGGCGAGGTGTCGCTGCGCAGCCGCGTGGATCTCGTGGATCCGGGCAACCTCACTCCGCTCGTCGGCCGCAACACGGAACTGACTGTCCTGAAGGATCGCTGGGAACAGACGCTCGACGAACTCGGCCAGGTGGTAGTACTGATCGGCGACGCGGGACTTGGTAAGTCGCGACTCATTCGCGAAATCCGCAACCATGTGATCGAGCACGAAGAGCCAGCGACCATCATGGAGTTGCGTTGCGCCGCGCATCACGGCGACACGTCGTTCTTTCCGGTCATTGACTACATGCAGCGGCTGTTCGGGTTCGACGATACGACCGAACCGGCGGCCCGGCAAGCGCTGATGGAGCAGTCGCTGCACGACACCGGCACGCACTCGCCGGTGAACTTGCAGCTTCTTGCAGGGCTGTTGTCAGTTCCGCTGACTGGCTCCGACGGCAAGCCGCTGCCGCCGCTCGCGCTGCCGCCCATGAAGCTGCTGGACCTGACGCAGGCGATGCTCCTGAAGTGGCAGCATGGTCTGGCCCGGAAACAGTCCGCGCTGTTCATCGTGGAAGATCTGCACTGGGCCGACGCTTCAACTCTCGGAATGCTGACTCAGCATGTAGCCGGCTGGTCGGCAGGCCGCATGATGACGCTGCTGACGTTCCGGCCCGAGTTCAAAACTCCGTGGGCCAGTTCGCCGCATCAGACTCAGATCGCGCTGAACCGCCTGCCGAAGCGTCAGATTGCAAAGATGATTCAGGAGCGCACCCGCCGCGACGACATTCCTGATCAACTGCTTAACCAGCTCATCGACCGCACCGAAGGCATCCCACTGTTCATTGAGGAGTTCTGCAATCTGCTGGTCGAATCCGGAATGCTCGATGCCGACGCGGCGACGCAGTCATCATCCAGTTCACTACTGGCGATTCCAGCAACGCTGCAGGATCTGATGATCGCTCGACTCGACCGCATGGAATGCAATCCGGACGTCATTCAACTGGCGGCGACGATCGGTCGCGAGTTCTCGTACGCTCTACTGTCCGCGGCCTGCACGCTGCCGGAACAAGAACTGCAGAACGAACTGCAGAAGCTCATCCGCGCCGAAGTGCTGTTCCTGCAGGGTGAGCTTCCCGACGCGCAATTGATCTTCAAACACGCGCTGATTCAGGACGCGGCGTACAACTCGCTGCTGAAGAAGAAGCGGCAGGCGTTTCACAGCACGATCGCCGCAGCGTTGGAGAGTCGCTTCCCGGAAGTCACCGCGACGCAGCCGGCACTGCTGGCGCACCACTTCACCGAAGCGGGCAATGCTCCCAAAGCGGTCGAATACTGGCAGAAGGCCGGTCAGCAGTCGCAGGCTCGCAGTGCCACTCACGAAGCGGTTAACAATTACAGTCGCGGTCTGGAAGTCATTGCGACGATGCTCGAATCTCCCGCGCGCGACGGGATGGAACTCGGCTTTCAAGTTCCGCTGGGAGTCTCGTTGCTGGCCGCGCGAGGCTATGCCTGTCCCGAAGCCGGTCCGGTCCTTGCGCGAGCCCGCGAACTTGGTGATCGCGTGGCTGATCCGGTGACGCGGTTCCTCATTCTGTGGGGCACCTGGGCGTGGCGCGTCGTGCGCAGCGATCTGCAAATCAGCACTCAGCTCGCGAGCGACCTCAGCCAGTTGGCCAGCCAACTCGACGATCCGCCGTGGATGTGCGAAGCCCACTTCTGTGTCGAGTGCGACCACTTCTATCACGGTCGCTTTGCCGAGGCGTGCCGTCATGCGGAAGCGGCGATCCCGCTGTTCAATGCCGAGCGTTGCCGCCAGCATGTGGCGGGGACGGGGCAGGATGTTCGCGCGGGGGTGCTGGCCTTTCATGGGAACGCGCTGTGGCCGCACGGTTATCCGGATCAGGCCGTCGCGCGAGCTCGCGAAACGGTCGAGCTGTTTCGGAAGGAACAGCATCCCATGACGCTGGCGTTCGGAACGCATCACGCAACGTGGGTGTTGATGTACGCGCGCAAGTGGCAGGAAGCTCTGGAATTGGCCGAGCGTGCGAAGCATTACGCCGCTGAACAGGGCTTCGCGCTGTGGGTCAGCAGCGGCGACACGCACGCGGGCATCTGTCAGATTCATCTCGGCCAGGTGCCGGATGGTCTGAAGCGTGCAACGGCGGGAGTCGAGAAGTTCCTGGCGACCGGAGCCAATCTCGGAGTGCCGCGCTACCTGACGGAAATCGCCGTCGGATACATCAAAGCCGGAGATTTCGACTCGGCTCAGTCGTACCTCGACCACGCCTTCCAACTGGCCGACGAACGCGACGAGAAACACTGCCTGCCCGAAACACATCGCATTCAGGGCGAGTTGCTGCTGGCTCGCGACCCGCAGGCGATCGCCGCCGCCGATGCGGAGTTCCTGTATTCGATCGAGGTCGCACGGTCGCAGCAAGCCCGATCATGGGAGCTGCGCACCGCAATGAGCCGCGTCCGTCTGCACCAGGGAACAGCGCAAGCCGTCGAAACCGTGTCGGCACTGCGAACGCTTCGGGAATCGTTTACGGAAGGCTTCGAGACAGCCGACCTGACCGATGCCGACAGCTTTCTGAAGAATGTGGGATAGGCTTCCAGCCTGTCAATTGCCGTGAAAAGAAGACAGGCTGGAAGCCTGTCATACGTTTTGTCTGCTGGACTGAGTCTGCCGAAGTCCTGAAGAAAGAGTTCGATGAGCCTGTTTGAACGAGTTCTTGGATCGCGCATGAAACCGTTCGCGGGGCTGCCGGGGCCGACGCCTGTCTTTCCCATCGGGACCGTGAGCGACTTCATGCCGTGGCCGCCGTGGTCGTTCAAGCCACCGTGGGAAGTCTGTGCCCGCTATGCCCGCGAGTATGGTCCGGTCTCATGCATCTGGATGGGCTGGCATCCGGCGCTGGTGCTCAACGAACCGGGCGTGATTCGGGAAGTGCTCGAAACAAGACCGTCAGACTTCTACAAAGCCGCGCCGGGCCGGGCGCTTGATCCAGTCATCACGAGACAGAGCCTCTTCACGTCGAACCAGCCGCAGTGGGTCGAAATGCGGGAATCGAACCCGCTGAGCTTTGCAGGATTCGACAATTGGTCCGCCCGGCTGGCCGCACCGCTCCGCGAAGTCGTTTCTGACTGGAGCCAACGGCTGCTGGCGACCCGTCGGACTTCGGATCTTTACCAGCGGCTTGAGCAACTGACGTTCGATGTGTTTTCCGTGGCCTTCTGGGGCCGAGTCCTGCCGTCGCACTTCTATCGCGATTTCCGCGCGATGGCGAAAACTGGCACGCGCCGCATGATGCTCGAAGGAGCCGGGTTCCCGTTGCCCCCCGCGATCTGGCCGTCGTTCCTGCTGGCGCGCCGGCGCTGGTATGGCCGCTTCGGGACGATCGTGACTGAGGTGCGACAGGCTGCGGCACAGACGGGTGATGATCTGCTGAGCACGGTTCTGCGAGCGGGCACGCCACTCGACGGGCTGCCGCTCGTCGAGTCGATCGCGACGAACTATTTCGGCGGCGGGTTCTCGTGCCCCAGCGCGATTTGCGCCGCGCTGTATCTGCTCGCCGGACGTCCCGATATCACCGAGCGACTGCGGCAGGAGTTGCGCGGCTTCGAAAACGGCTTCACTCTGGAGCAGCTCGAACAATGCACGCTGCTGGATCATGTGGTGCGCGAAGCGCTCCGGCTGCTTACTCCGGTGCCGCTGTTTTTCCGCAACTCGTCGATGACACGCACAGTGCCGCTGGCCGGCTGCGATCTGCCGCCGGACACGCTGCTGATGATCTGCAACTGGCATTTGCACCGTTCGGCGGATCACTGGCAGAAACCCGAAGAGTTCAATCCTGACCGCTGGGCGAATGGAGCGACCCAATCCGATCCGCTGGGCAGCGACTCGTTCTTCCCTTTCGGCCGCGGTCCGCGCACCTGCATCGGGATGAACTTTGCTATGTTCTCGATCCGGCTCATTCTGGCGACGCTGCTCTCACGCCTGCGGATCAATGTCGATCCGACTCAGCCTTACACACAGAACTATGTCTTCGCCGTGATGATGCCCAAAGGGCTGACGGCGGAATTCAGTTCGGCGTAACTTTTGTGGTCGAGTCGTTCCGCAACTCGTCCACAACAAAGTTTGTCTTATATCATCACCCCGACTTCTCTCTCAACAGGTCACTCGCCATGCAACCACTGCCCGACAATTATCAAAGCCTGTCCGCTCAACAGAAACTGGAACTCCTCTGGGGCAGGATTCAGTCCAGTGAGTATCCCGAGAACGAACTGCCTCAATGGGGCATGCCGGGCTTTCTGTGGACGGCTCTGACCAACGGCCTGTTCTCGAAGACGTTTCTCACCAAGACGCTGATGACCGTCAGCGACGAGATCCCCGACGGACGCAAGCGGCTCATCCATACTTATGGGACAATGAGCAAAGTCTCGTTCGAAGCTCGCTCCGGGCATCCATTCACGGGGATCTTTGAAAGCGGAGCACCGTGTGGACTGATGCGAGTTTCGCTGACGCTGCCCGCGAAGAGTTTCACTCCGGGGTTTGGTGTGAAGTTTCTCGTCGATGGCCAGCCGTCGCGAAATATCCCGGTCATCCAGTACATGAATGGGCAGCACGAAGACCACAACGTGTTTCGCCGAACCGGTAGCAACGAAGTTACTCCGCATCAGAGCAAGCCTCTGTTCTTGCTGTTGATGCTGGCGTTGAAGCGGACCATCCGGCCGCTTAAGCCACACACGTTGAGCTGGCATTCGATCCCGCTGGACGCGATGTCTGCAGTGCGCTGCGACGGGACGCCAGTCAAGTCACCCGTTGTGCCGCGTTTCGTCAACTTCCTGCCAACGCCAGACGCACAGCTCAGCCGCTCCTCGCAGCCGGACTATCGGTTGAAACTGAAGTCGGTGATTAAGCCGGGGATGAAGTTGTATGAAGTCGTGGCTGCCGCCTCGGAGGACGCGACTCCGGTCCATGTGGGCACGATCCGGTGCGAAGGCGAATTCGTCGCCTCGGTCTACGGTGACAAGACGATCTTCTTCCAACACGACACGGGAGTCATCGACGGGCGACCGTAGTCGTGGGATAGGCTTCCAGCCTGTCCCACGAGATCACGCTCGTGGCTAAATCTCGATCGAGTGCGGGATGTTTTGCGGCTTGAGGTAGTTGTAGTCGAAGCCAATCAGCTGGTTGCGGGCATTGATCGCGTCGGAGATGGCTTTCAATCGGCGGCGGAATCGACCGACAACCTGCCACGCTTCGAAACAATGATCCTGAGTAAACGCGGGTTGCTCACCCGCTCGCAGGAGAGAACTCATCGTCGGTTCGCTGAGCAGCCACACCATGCCGGACTGCCCGAATGTTCGCTCGCGGTCGGGCAACGCCGTGTAGTAGTCCAGTTCTGTGAACAACGACTGGCCATCCGGCGGAATCGCGTCAGGCAGTTGCTCGTACATGGCGACGGGAGCGTTCGGCGCCCAGCCGTAAGCACCGAACTGTCCGTTGTTCACAGCGGCGTGCTGAGCACTGGCTCGGAAGATCACCGATGTCGCGATGTCGAACAGTTCTTCGCGCGTGTTGATGCTCGGGGAAAAACCGTGGATGCGTCCGCCATTCGGATCGGCAATCTCGCGCGCCCAGGCCTGTAATTCCGTGTCCTGCCGCACGTCTTCGTCGGTCTGATACCAGATGCTCAAAATACCACGCGAGTAATCGGCCATCGCCGCCAGCACCTGCTGCGAATCGTCCCGGTACAGGTATCCCGGCAGATCGAGGACGTCGCGATGTCTCAGGTCGGCCATCAGGTTATGTTCGTGAAACTTCCAGCTTGACCACACGAGCCGGACCAGATTGACGTTGCCCGAATGTTTGGCCGCCATGCAGCGGGCAATCTCACCGTGCGGAGCCAGCAGGTTCTTTCGAGCCTGCTCGTTGATCGCCAGCGTGTGTTCGAAGTGCGGCATCAGTAGTTGCGACAACGGATGATCCGGATGAAGTTGTCGATGTGTTGTTACTGCGAAGATCTCGCTGACCAGATGCGTTTCGAGTAAGTGTGAGATCGATTCGTGGTAGTGAGAGTCCGAAGCCTGCACATGCGCCCGCGCCATGCGCCAGTCCCAGTATCCGTTGAGCGGTGTGAAGACCGGGTTGTTGCGCAGCAAGTCGCGAGGTTTCAGTTGAATCGCAATGGGCATCAGCGTGCCGTCATCATCGACATAGAACAGACACGTCGGCGCAGCGAGGTACGCTCCGGGGCGGACTTCCTTCTGCACGGCCGTTTCCCATAGCAGAGGGTAATTGGTCATGTAGAGCCGTCCGGAATCGAGCGCATCGTTGAACGTCGAACCGTACCGTTCCTTCAGGTACCTCTCGGCTGCCTTCGCGATCATGTCGCTGGGTATGGATCGGCAGCGCTCAATCTGAATGGGATTCACGCCGGCCAGTCGCTGCCGCGCGAACTCGCGGTCCTCCTGCCAGTTCGCCTTGATCCGGGGCGGTGGAATCGTGCCCATCAGTCGGGCGTACGCGCTTTCTGATCGAGGTCTCAGATCCAGATTGGTCAATCGCGACCACAACTGACGCAGCTTCATGCTTCCGGCATGAGTGCCATGCCGGAAGAACTTGGGCCGCGTGAATCTGGACTCCGGCGGTAGTTCCGAGAGAAACAGTTCTTTGGGAGGCAGCGCCGCGACAATCCTGGTGAGCAGTTTTCGCAGCCGACTGGCTCCGGGCCACGGTCCAGTCGCTGTTGGCAGCGCGGTCTCCGGCTGATACTCGAGTCCCGTATCAAGGACGAGCGGGTAGTTCCCGCGCGTCAGTGTGATCGTCAGTTGACGAGCCCGCTGGCGATCTTCCGAAACGTGCTGAGGCAACTTGTAAGGCGACGGATTCCGATGCAGGCCGGAAGTGAGTTCGCTCATCAGATTTTCCTTTGAAAAGTGACAGAATTCGAGTCCCGTCTACACCCCGCCCGAACCAGGGCGGCGCCGCCAGGCTCGGATCCATCCCAACAGACTGGCGACGTGAATCTGGGCTGCAGCCAGCGAACGCGGGTCATCGAGATTCGTAATGTTTCCGGGCCGGGGAACTCGAATGGCCGTGGGGATGCAAGCCGGGTTGAACCACAACACGTCGCTCGCTTCCACGTCCATCGGAGTATCAAGCTCTACCGTTCCAAGAGAACGCCACGGACAGGCGTCCTCATCCCACTCGAGACTCGCATCGAACCAGTCCGTCGAATCGTCTGCTTGTGGAGTATGAAACTGAGCCTGAAACTGAAACAACACCGTTTCACCCCGGCTGAGCTGTTTGATCAGTCCGCTCCGCAGATAATTGGAAGCACGGGTTTCGGTGGGGCGCCGCTTCATCGTCCAGAGATGCTCGAGGTCTTCATTGTCCGGCACGCCCCGCGCCGCCGCGTTGGGAGCTTCCCCGACCTGTGGCACCAGTCGAAATCGCACGAGTTGATGTTCCGCCGCCGGCGTCAGCCACTCCAGCACAATCTGCTGGTGATAGCTCAGACAACCGAAACTATCGGGCGCTCGTCGCATCCCCGCAGCGAGCCCTTCCCGCAACACAGAGTCCTTCGGAATTTCCTTCCGCAGGTTAGCCCTGGGCGTCAGATAACGAACCGCTTTCAGCGATCGTGCGGGAGAAAACGCGCCGGTCGCCAGGAGTATGTCCATCGACTCCTCAGTGCCGATTGCCCGCAGTCGCAACGCACAGCCACGGATATCCAATCCCGCGTCGTCGTCCTGAAAACAATTCGAGAATCTGGCTTCCACACGGAACTGGCGGCCCTCAGCAAAGAATTGATTCTCGGGAATGCCGCACGTTTCCGCCCCGTCATCAGTCCTGGATGGCTCGCTTTCCTGAAAGTGGACGGTGAACGTCCCCATCGCGCCCACCCCGGTCCGGTACAGGAATCTCTGTCCCCAAAACAGCGGACGCTTCAGCATCCGCAGTGCGACGAGCAGTTCCGGGATCGTGCAGTCTTTGCGCTGATTTTCGACGTTTTCCGTCGCCCAGATGTCGCTGCTCTTCAACAGGGTCAAAGTGGCCGGCACAAACAGCAGCCCCAGAAGCCCGTAGGTGTATCCCCAGATCGAATAAGCGCCGTATTGGCCATTGATCAACGAGGTCAGAGCGAACAACACAAACAAGGCGATGAAAATACGGCCGATCCCCTGCCAGATCCAGTCAGTGGCCACGCCCAGCGCAAAATAGCTGAACAACGCCATCGCGATCACGGATGCTCCCATTAGACGCACAGCGTCGTTGACAACATCCACAGTGAGATGGTCGTGATGCTCTTCGGCGAATAGTTCCGCCATCCACTCCGGCATCAGCAGAGTCAGCAGTCCGAGCGTCATCAGGACGAGAAACTGAACCAACCACAACGTCCACAACTGAGGCGACCGGTGCTGAGCAATTCCGGCATCGTCCTGCGGCGGATCGTCGCTCTTGCCGATCAGCCAGTACCACGCATTGACCAGACCGACGACTGCCGCCAGGAAACTCAACACTGACATCTCGGTTTTAACGACAACTCCGGCAGTTTCATTTACGTTGTTAATTGACAGAAACACGGTCGCAGTCCACCACAGGGCCAGGAGCACCCACAGCATGCAGCCGGCCGTCATTCGTCGGTTCGCCCTGACCGCTGTAGACACCAGAACAAAGCTGACTGCCAGGCCACCGTAAACCAGTCCGTAAGCTAAAATCGTGTCCAGGTTTGCGAGCGAATTCCACAGCTTGGCCCCAGTCCAAAACATGGCGCTCAGGACGAATATGCGCGCCAGCGGTCGGCGAATCGACGGGCTGATCAGCCCGAAGATTGTGAACAGGGCGGCTGCCAGCAGAGCGGAGGCAGTCAGTCGCAGATGCTGGGCGGCCATCTGCCACGAAATCGGGGCGGACTGCGTGGCGGCAAGAATCAACTTTCGCAGTTCGCGTGGCGGACTCTGCGGCTCGGTCTGCGCGGCGATCCATTCTGCGAGCGACGCCGACGGCTGAGGCAGTTCGTCGATCGCGTTCAACCATTTGTGAATGGCCTGGCCCGGCGGTGCGGGCGTTGCGGACAGCAGCCACGACTTAACCGCCTCCCACTGTTCGCTCTTTTGTTCGGGTGCGAACAATTCGCGGCCTGCAGCGCGATCTTGACCTGGAGATTTGCTGAAATCGATAATTATGTTGAGTTGCAGCCATCCTTCATGAAGGTCCTCCGCAATCTCGCCCTCGGCCGTCCGCTCCGACGCATTCGAAGTGTGCAAGGACTTGACGGCTTCCGGAGCCGGTTCGATCGACTCTAGTCCCAGGACCCAGTCGCGGAGTTCCTCATCCGGCCGCACCACCGCGACCGGGGCCAGCTCCCCGCGCTGGA
>CAZFDW010000129.1:0-13823 GCA_964517865.1 uncultured Chitinophaga sp. | reverse complement strand
GGCTCGTTCGGGCAGATCAAAATTTTGTTTGGAGATAACGGACGATGGCAAAACAAGCGAGCGACAGGGACAAGGCCGGGCGATTCGGACCAGGCAACACTGCAGCGGTCAAACCCGATCGACAGCAGCAGTCAGCGGAATTGCGGTCAGCGTTGATTGAGGCGGTGACGCCTGCGGACATTCAGAAAATCGTTGCGGCGATCGTAAAACGCGCGGCAGATGGGGACTTGACTGCGGCGAAACTTCTGTTCGATCGTGTGTTCGGAAAGACGCGGATTAAACCTGCCGCGCCGGTGGTCGAGTCAGCAGAGCGGGAACCCAGCGATCTGCCGGCCGATCATGCGACATTTGACGCGATCCTGAAGGGTGTTTTCGATGCTCCGAAAATGCCGGTCGGACAACCAGCGCAGCGAACCCGGACACGAAAGGCCGCACGATGACAGAGACAACGCGACCGGAACTCGACATCGACCCCGACGAGCTTTTCACGATCGTCGAAACCAGCAACGACCTCACAGAGCGGAACGCGGCGGTTGTCGCAATCGCGCGAGTGATCAAACTGGCGGATTCCAAACGTGACGCGATCCCGCAGCGAGAGGGGCCTGAAAACTCTCAGCCTTTCGAGTTCACTTTGCGCGACGAGCTTGCCATGAAGCTGGTTCTGTGCACGTCTTTCGAATGCGGGCCGAGGATCAAAATGCGGCACCGCAAGGAAACGAGGGCATGGCTTCGGTATTGGATCGGATATCTTGAATCGGACTGAAAACAACGAAAGCACGGTTTGTATCGTCGCCGTGTAAAGCAAGACCGTCAGGGTGGTGAAAGACCCTGACGGTCTCTTTTTGTGCCTGCGATGCTGCGGGCATTCAGACGTGCAATTCATTGGCCAGCATGACCGAGGGCCGTCCTGAGCGATCCTCGGAGGCCGTGTTCAGTGTGAAGCAGAACCGTTCAGGGTTAAAGGCCAGGCACGCGAAAAGGATGGGTGGTGGCGTTGACCATGAGTGTGATGCTGGCGGTTTCCACTATGCCGACCATGAGCGTGATGCTGATCGGCATCATGGTGGTGGAAGTCAAACTTCACTTCCCGATCAGGTGGAAGTCAAACTTCACTTCCATGGCGCGGCGAGTGGTCGCGGGGATGCGGTGGCCAGCGATGACATCGAGATTGAAACCCGATCCATGCCGATGATGGTGGCGGCTTTTTTTGATGCGTGGTGTGCTGACCTCTTGGGTCAATTATCGACCTCTTTGGCGGTCACCCAAGGGAACATTGGCTACCTAAACGCTACCTGACGCCATTACCTGAATCATCAAAACTACTGCGTTTTCGTTAGGTAGTTTGATGCAGGTTGAGACTTGACGAGACAGGCACACGCTGGCAGAATACCAATAGAAAAGCTGAGATTTCTGTTGAATTGAATCGATTCACGGAGTGGCTGGGGGCCAAGAGGTCGCAGGTTCAAATCCTGTATTCCCGACTAGACGAGACAAGAAGCCCTTCGACGAGCAAGTCGAAGGGCTTTCTTGTTTCTGGCACTAGAGTTACGTCGTCGAGGACGAAGTTCAAAAAGACAATTTCCAAATACCGACGCTTCACTGAGTAGTCAGCCGTAAGCCATTTGCTACGAAGGTGTTGCGAAAGTTCAAAAGCCTTGATCGCAATTTCGCCATTCTCGTGGCGACCCAGATCGCAGGCGTCAAGTCGCAGCTTGAAGTTGGCTTCCCGATCCCGAAGCTCCGTCGCTTTTTCGGCCATCGTCTCCTGGTCGATCTCCTCCAGCAGTCGGAGATTCAGCAGCCGGGTTTGCTGCTGACGCAGAAGGGATAATTGCCGCTGGATTTCTTCGGCCTTGAGCCGTGCGTCTTCCTGCTCGAACTTCGTCCGCACCCGCAACTGTGCTGCGAACCACTCCCGCACGTCATCACTCTCGATGCGCATCTTGTCGAAGATCGCCAGCATTTGCAGGTCGATCTTTTCTTCGTTGAGACGAACCCGTGGATGGCCCGGAGCGTTGTACTGCGAGCAGCGGTAGTAGACGTATTCCTTGCCGGTTGTCTTCTTGACGACCGACTCTCCCGTGACGATGGCGTTGCAGTGTTTGCACTGAATCAGACCACCGGCGTAGGTGAGTTCATGGGAACGGTAGACCTTCTCGCCCAACAGCACTTGCACCGTGTCCCAAGTCACCCGATCAACCAGCGGCTTGTGCGTGCCGGGATGCCACTGCCCCTGGTACTTCACTTCCCCGATGTACGACCGATCCCGAAGGATGGTGTAGAGCTTGCTTCGAGTGAAGCGAGGCATCGAATCTGTGTAGTAGATGCCCTCTTGATAGAGGCGCTCAAGAAGGCTATCGAGGGTCAAATGATGATAAGCGTATAGCTCGAACAGCTTGGTGACTTTTGTGCCGTTCACGGGATGAACCTCCACAAGACCACGTTTGTCAACTCGGATATTTCGATAACCGTAAGGAGCCTTCTGCGGGAACAGACCTTCTTCGACCCGCCGCTTCACGCCACCTTTCACGTCGATTGATTGCTGCTCCGTGTAGAAGCTCGCCATGCTCGCCAACATGCGGCGTTGCATCCGGCCTGCGGGCGTATTCTCGGTGGGTTGCGTCACCGAAAAGAATGGCACGTCGAATTCTGATTCGAGCCGTTCAAGCTCAACGTAGTCGAACAGGTTTCGAGCCGCCCGGTCAACCTTGTAGAACAAAATGCCATCAAGCTCGATAGCGTGCTTCTTGGCGTATGCAATCAGTTCCTTGAACGTCTTGCGTTCGTCCGTCTTGCTCGCCGTTTCTGCAATTCGCCAGAGCTTGATGATCGTTCCATTTTGCCTCTCGGCATAGGCGTTCAGTCCGTCAACTTGAATGTCGAGTGAGAAGCCTTCACGCTCTTGTTCCCGACTGCTGACCCGTGCCAGGGCAATGAACCGCTTCTTTTTCTGTGTACTTGTCTTGGGTTTGTTGTTTGACTTGGGCTTCTTCATTGGCTGGCCTCCTTGCCTTCGCCGACCTTTGGGTACATCACGTCCAGAAGATTGTGGACGTTAATGAGAATTTCGAGAGCGTCTTCAGCGGTCAGGAGTTGCTGGTAATACCGTTGCCAGACTCGGAGTGTGTCCTCGATTTCGTTGCCCGTGATCCATTTCGGTGAGCCGGGTGGGACAACCGAAAACCACTCCTTCACCGATTCACGTTGATGGCGAACTTCTTGGCCCTTTACCCGGATGGACGGAAGGCCCTGCCGAAGAAGTTGCTCATATTGTTCGGCGGTGAGTCCTCGCCAAGCCATCAGGTCTTGGGCAGACATAGGCTCGTCGCTGCCCTTGAATCCCCAGGGGTAGACGAACTCAACGGTGTCGCCAGGAAGAACCCGGTGATGGCGTCCGACACGCTGGCCGTTGATGAATGGAACGCACCATCGGGGCGCATTCAGAACATCACGAGTCCAGATGTGGATGGCCGCAACCGATTGCCCCACCGAGTTGGACAGGATTATGTCGTTGGCCCCATAGACGGCCTTCACCGGGCAGGCAGTCGCCATGCCGGGAAAACCGATGGGGTTCGGACGATCAGAACGATTTTTTACGGCTACCATGAACAGACAATCTCCCTGTCACGCAAAAAAAAAGCGTGGTACGAGATCACCTGTTCGGTTTCTGGCCGTAGTCCGAAGCAAGGCAGGCTGGGGGCAAGCAGAGCGGCCACAAAAAGTAGACCCCAACACCGATCTCAAAATTTTACCACGATGGAATTCGTTTGTAAATCACTTTTGGGGCGGCTGGCGTTTTCTCTTGCCACCGAGTTTTGAGGCACGGATGCCACGCTTGATCCGCTGGCTCTGGTCTTCCTGGACCGTCTTGGGCATCTGGTTCATGAGCGTATGGGCAACCAGATCAGCAAAACCGATCTGGGTTCCATCTGCCGCCACGATCTGAACCCCGGCCTTTTGCAGCGCCCCAATGATCTCCAGCGGGAGACTCCGAGTGAGCCGGGTGATGTCGCTGCACACCAAGAATTCGACATCCCCCTTGGCGGCGGCATCGAGCAGTTGCACTAGGGCAGGACGATGCTGAATTTCATCGCAACTTTTTTCATGTAACACGGCTTCCCGCCACTCTGCGTCACCACCATAGACCTCAATCGGCACTATCGCAAAAAACGATACTGGCACTGAGAAGTAAGAGGGGTAATCAGTCTCACACAGAGACTTGCAGCCCAACATGCCGTTGCGGGATTCGATGAGATTACAAACAATTCTCCGCTCAATGATTCCAAGCGACTGAGAGTTCCGGCGATCACGAACGCACCAGAGTACGCCGAATGTTTCGGTGTCTGCGACATAGGCGTGTGCAAGGCATATGTCTTTGTAATCATTGCCATCGGGACCAGTGTATTCTCTGTCCTTCGTCAATCTGGCAATCAATTGCTGGAGCGATAAATCTTCAAAAAACCAACCCATTTCTCTTATCCTTTATCTCGTACTTTCCATCCTGCACTTTGCCAAAGGCACCGCTGTTACTGTTTCACCTGCGCTTCTTGAAACGTAGTTGCCAGTTGTCTGGCAGATCGAAATTCCTCGGAGTCGCAACCGCCCCATCCAAAGCGATAAAAAATTGGCAGGTCGTCTCCGTCCGTCTTTGGAAGCCGTAGACCTTTTGTCAGTCCTGCCCCGCCTTCAAAGCGAAGTCCTGGAAAGTATGTCCAGTGCGCATCCGTGAGAGTCGGATCGACGATTTGATTGTCAATCTCAAGCCAACCGTGTTCGATAAGCAAAGGCAGCTTCGTTGCAACCACGATGCCTTCTACATAGGTAGCGTTAGCAAACTCAGGGCAGTAGGAAACTACATTGAAGGCATTCTTGAAGCATTGTCTTTTTCTGGCCCTGACACGCTTATCCTTTGCGAGTGCCTCAGATAGTGCGAAGTTCTTTCGCATTGGAAAGAAGCCCGTCCACGCTGAGATCAATGGCACATGGCCTTCACAGTTACATTGGACTCGCTGCCCAAAGCAATCGGAGCATCGTTCAACATCGCATCCATGTTTATGCGGATAGCCGACTGCTGTTCCGCAATCGGGACATCGCATTTGAGATGATTCAGACGCTCGTTCAGGCACAACGCCGGTGCCTGCTGGGGTGGCGGTGTTTTGTTCAACGGCGTCCCCGTTAGACTTGCCTTGCGGGTTGTCGAAATAGCCATCTGGGAGGATGCCGGTGCCGCCAGTCATTTGTGTCATCAACCACTTCTCGCCGTGTGTCTCATTGTTCGGAGTCATCTTGGCCTCCGAACAATTCTTCATCTGTTTTGCTCTCCAACTCCTTCATGTATATCTCAATCGAGTTTTCAATGATTTCTTCACGGACTGCCACTAGCTTGAAGTCCAACAAGTCTTCATTGCTCTCGTCTTCCATGCGATCTCGATATAGCTCAACTAGCCGATCAATGGCGTCCTCACGCATTTTGTCCAGCCTGCTGCCGAGCAATTCTTCGTCGTCTTTTTCTTCGAGGACTTCACGGTATTGCTCGACCATTCTTTCGATCACGTCTTCACGATTCATTTGGATGCCTTCTTTAGTTTTGGTGTGCAACCGTTTTGATGCGGTAGCGTGAAATACTTGACGGTCACACTTTAGGCTTCGACTTCTGGCATGAATATGTCGGCGATTTGGGACACCTATCCCAGCATCGGGGGCAACACAAGACGGTAGCCCCGTGCCGAGCTTGTGATGAGTGGCGAGAGGGCCTTCACCGTGTTCTTGAGCGCCTTGATGATGCGCTCAATATGTTCCTCGTCGTGGAGTATGCGGCTGCTGTCTCGCATATCCTGGCGTGTGACCCATTCACCTTTACGAGCTACCAATGAGGCCATTACTTCAATCTGAACAAGATCGAGAGCGTATGTCTTGCCATCAACCGTCGCCTCATTTTCGGTCTTGTTGACCAGTATTGGACCGTAGGTCAGGATGCCCCTCATGTTGAAGTCGTTATCGACAGCGACCGGCACATGATCGGCAAGCATGACGAAAAGTCGATTCAGCATCGACTCCATTCGATCTATTTGAGCCTTCTCTTCGGGATCGAGAATTGATTTCTCACCGTATTGCTTCACGAACTCCACGGTGTCGCTCGCCAGCAATCTATATGACGGATCAACCTGTTCGCCGTTGACGAAAGCAAGTGCGTCAGCGGGAATGTTGAATACGTCCGACAGCGATGCCCAAAGCGTGGCGACAGTCGTGCCTGCAATATCGAACAGGCCATCGTTGGCCCCGTGAATCACCTTCACAGGGCTGATGCCGTGTAGCCTCTCAAGCAGTTCTTCTGTCTTCATTGTCGCTCTCCTTTCTGATGCGTGACGCCATCGCTGCTTCGGCATCCTTGAGCCGACGCTGGGCGATCTCGACGTATTTCGGATTGATCTCGAAGCCGAGGTAGCGGCGATGATTTAGCAGCGCCATTTTCATGGCCGTTCCACCGCCAGCGAATGGGTTAAAAATCAAATCGCCCACCCTGGACCAACTGCGGATGAAGTCCTCGGCCATCTTCTCCGGCATCAATGCCGGATGCTCGAATGCGTAGTCCTCCTTGGCGGTATTGTTCTTGCCCGTGGCGTAGTCCCAGACCGATGATCTGAACCCGTATGGATGAACCTTGGACTTCTTCTTCGGA
This sequence comes from uncultured Chitinophaga sp., assembly GCA_964517865.1. GTDB lineage: Bacteria > Planctomycetota > Planctomycetia > Planctomycetales > Planctomycetaceae > SXXK01. Next base: position 7,144 of record CAZFDW010000129.1, on the reverse strand, counting down.
GCGAAACTGCCGTCTCGTTTTCGATTCAAGAAAACCTTTATCCGACCGGCCTCCTTATTCGGCTTGTCTCTCAGCGGGCAGAAATATCGAGGCTTTCCCTTGCTCAATATGAAGGCATATTCAAGTGGACGGCCATAACGACCGTTCGAGTGCTGATGGCCACCCAACTTCTCCATGACCATCGTGTGATGGAGCCGGAAGCCGATATTGGCAAACGCCAATCGTTGCCGGGACGTTTCGCCGCTTTCGGCACCGTCTTTGATCTGTTCCTGCACGACCCACACCACGACGCCGCCCGGCATCGTGATGCGATAAAGCTCGTTGAGCGACCTACCGTGTTGTGCGAGATTGTTGCTTAACACTACTGCCGCACTTTCAAAAGCACGTTCTTCTCACTGGTTCCATTCTCGTGGACCGTTTGGCTCTGGTCATGTTGACCATGAGGCCCGACAAGCCCCGGATCAGCGCTCGCCACAACTGGCTTGAGCTTCTGACTGCCAAGGTTTCACTTGTCCAACGCCTCATATTCCGAGCGGGCGTTGATCTCTTGAGAAGGAGTGTCAGATGGCTGGAACCAAACAGAAAAAGCGAAATAGAAAACACCGTAGTCAACGAGGACGTAACAGCAACGAGGCCAGATCGTCCCGGATTCCGACCATAGCCGTGATTGGACTTCGCTATGGGCAAGCAGCGATGGTCGAAGAGATGTGCGGCGGTATAGCCCGACTGAGGTTTGTAGACGCAGACCAGTCGCAACCAGTATTGCCGCAAGCTGATGCCGTGTTCCTGCTGACGAGGTTTATCAGCCACAGATGGACGGAGGCAGCGCATCATTCGTTTTCAAGAAACAGGATTCATCTTGTCCCCGGTGGAATCAGCGCTCTGGTGCATCGTATTCGCCTCAAGGCAGCAAAAATCTTTCTGTTGAATGCGGATTCTGCTGAAAAAACAAAAGCAACACACTCTAAATAACGTGGAGGACAATTCTATGAATAACGACCTGTATTTGATTTCAGAAGTAGCGGATCGGCTGAACGTACCGCCGCATCGTGTGGCATACCTGCTGATGACTCGAAAGATTGATGAACCAAAGCTCCGTATGGGAAACCGACGAGTGTTTACGAACGAGGACGCCAAGCGTGTCGCCGATGCTCTCGGTCGAACGTGGGATATTGATGAAGGTAACGGTGACAAATGCTAATCGACCCATTTCCAGATATGCCCAACGTGAAGGATAGCTACGGTCCTCAAGCCAAACGGTCGCTTCTTCTTTCTCTGTTTCAGCGACGAGGAACCGGGAACGCAGGGACCACGGCGGGTGTCCCAAAAGGAAATCGAGGTTGCCTTCGCCCAGGGTTGGGTGGTCGAATCCATCGAACCGTCACGTTACGAAGTACGGCCTGACCCGAAGGACATTTCATTCAGCGACGGCGGGCCGAGGGCGTGGTTCGTGGTGGCGAGGAAATCAGCGGGTTAATGGTCGGCTTCCAAATCAAGTGTCATGCCACGGTGATCCTGTCAGTTGCCACTTCGATCCCACGCCAAATCTCGAACCAGCCGGACTCCTTGTTCATCTCCACGAAGATGAACTCTTCCGTTTCAACGCCTTCGATGTCGGTCAGACGGGAATAATCCCAATACTCGATAGCGGCATCGGTCACGCCTATTTTAGACCGGATATTCACACTGCTGATATGCGAAGCCGTTACGTCATATATTCGCCAGAATATATCGCCAGCGATATTCGCTGGGTTGGTGTCGTCGTGAATAATCAACTTTGCAGTATCGTCCCTGACAACAGCGAGCAAGCCTTCGTTGTATGCGAGACTGTCGTACAGAGTCAGCACCAGTGGCCGGAGCTTGGCATTTTCGTTTCGCAGGAAGCGAAGCCGCAGTTGTGGGCCTTCGGGATCGCCGTTGAGGACGTAATCGACCATCGGGCCAACTGACCCACCAGCATACTGGCGAATTTGTGCGACGATGAGACGACGTTGTGTCTTGGCGGCGGTGTCGAACCTCACCACGTCGCCGAGCCGGAAAACCGGGATCGAATTGGCGTGGTCCGTGTTCACGTCTTGATCCTGTATTTCTCGATCAGTGCCTTCGCAAGCCGAAAGTCCTTCTTGTTACGCTTGCGTGCCGCTTCGTTGTGCGTCTCGTCGTCGGGCTTGATCTTCAATTCATCGCACAGCGACTTCACGGCGTCGTCAAAAACTTTCCGACAGCTACCCATGAAGCAGGATAAGGAAGCCGACTCCTTCACCATGCTCATCATGTCAAGCGACTGCTGGATGAGTGGCAGGTACATTCCGATGACGCACAGTTTCCGCATTCCCCGGCTGATGCAACACGATTTGCAGTCATCGCCGGCTGCCGAGATATTGGCGAGGAAATGCTTCATATACTTGTCCGAGTGGCGATCCAATTCCTTCTTCAACTCCTCTGGTAATTCGACCTTCGCTATAGTGGGTGGGGCTTCGTTCAGTCGCATATTCCGAATCCGTTGCACTTCCTCAGCGTGAAGGGCATCACGTTCGATTTGGTCGATGTCGGGAACATCCTCCGGCAAAAGGCTCCAGTCGGCTTGCCAGCGCCCGACGATCTCTTTGGCCTTGGCAGCGGTCGATGCGTGCTTGGTTTCAAGGAAATAGAAGCAATTCAGATGGGATTCGGTAAGATTGAGTTCGTACCGGCCATTCGCCGCCCTGATTGCATTGACGCTCCGTCGAGTTGGCCTCGCCTTCCATTCCGGGAAGGTCAGCAGGACGGGCTTCTCTTTGGCGAACTTCGTCGCCCAAGACATTCCATTGCGGAAGCATGGGTTCTCTTGACCGTCGTGCGCCTTGGCCGAGCAGACGGCCAGAAAAGAGCCGGGACCATCCCGCCACGTCCCGACGCCGATGAAGGTCACGGCATCGGTCAGCGGGTTCAGTTCCTTTTGGCAGAAGGCACACTTGATGGAACGATCCGGGGCGGGCGGTGGCGTCTTCTCTTTCTTCTTCCTGGGCATATCGAACCTCCTCTTGCTGGCTTCGGCGTAACGGAAACTTTTGTTTCCAAAGGCTGGATCGCCTTGCAGTTACGCCGCAATGAGAAGGCGTTCGACGTATGGCTCCCAGCTTGCCACGCCTGCCAGGAAAAGTTCAATTGGTGTTCTGTCGCCCCGACTCAACCGTACCTGAACCGGTATTTTCAGGTACGGTTTTGTCGTTTCCGAACCTGGCCCACAGTTCGGCGGAAATGTGATCAGAGTCGATGTCCACGTAGTATTTCATGGTCGTCTCAACATCAGCGTGACGCATCAGCAACATGAGTACTGCCGGCTCACGCCGCTCCGCTCGCCCGACTCATTTCAGCCACGCGGAGTATTGCGGCCACTCGGCAACAAGATCGTGACGCCATTTCCCCTACAATGATGACAACCCCGAAAAGTACAAAACATCAAAGTTGTGGCAGTTGTGAAGACGATGTCACGTCAGGCCCGAAAAGAACTGTAGTTTTTTCGGGTGATCTCATGTAAGAATACCGTTTTCGAACGGTTTCCAGCTGTCGCCGTCATCGTTCAATCCCCCTCTGAACGGTGACGGCGATTTTTTTCAGAACGAATTTATGACACGCCGCAAACGTCCTCCCGAAGGCCGCTCGTTTGCAGTCTCAACCTTTCGAGATCCTGCAGGCTGGCTACCTGGTTTCCTGACGTATCTCGATGCTGAATGCGGCATGGCGAAAAACACGTTGCTGGCGTATGGTCGCGATCTGGAACGATTCTTCGCCTGGAATCGCGACACCGGAAAAGTCGGAATTCACGACATCGGCGTCCCGACGATCACGGCATTCCTCGACTACCTGCAGAACCTGGGACTCGCCGCCAGCAGCGTCGGACGAAATCTTGTCGCAGTGCGAATGTTCTTTCGCTTTCTGATGCTGGAAGGTGTGGTTGCCGAGAGTACCGTTGACCTTGTGAGCTCCCCGAAACTCTGGGAACGCCTGCCGAAAGTGCTTAGCCCGGAAATGGTCGATGCCTTGTTAGGGGCACCGCTCGGCCCCGTTGATCGTTACTACCTGCGCGACCGCGCGCTGCTCGCCGTAATGTATGCCACCGGTTGCCGCGTTTCAGAAGTTGTCGGATTGAAACAGCAGGACGTCCAGTTGGATGAAAACTATTGCCGCTGCACAGGCAAGGGCAACAAACAGCGCCTCGTCTCGTTGAATCCGGTTGCAACAGATGCGATTCGGAAATACCTCGACCTCGAACGCCCGGACCTCGTGACAGTTGCCGGATCTGACAGCGGGCATCTGTTTCTGACACGCAGCGGGCGGATCATGAATCGTGAATCCGTGTGGGCGCTGGTGCAGAGGTATGCGGCCCGGATCGGATGCGCAAAGGAAGTCAGTCCGCATACGTTACGGCATAGTTTCGCCACGCACTTGCTGGCTGGTGGTGCGGATATCCGAGCCCTCCAGGAAATGCTGGGGCACTCCAGTATCCGCACGACCCAGGTCTACACGCACGTCGAGCACAGTCGATTGAAGTCTGTCCACAAGCAATGCCACCCGCGCGGTTGAGACCTGCCATCTGAGGAGCGAGGATTCAGGAACGAGGATCGAGTCGTAGGGTGCGTGAAGCGGAGCGCAACGCACCACTTTGAAACAACTCAGTGATGGTGTGTTTCGCTGTCGCTCCACACACCCCACAAATCCCTACTTTGCGTCAACTCCTGAACGGAATCGGAACAGGCTGCCGAATGGTGTGGTGAAGTAAACGTCGCCTTTTTCGTCTTCACCGAAACTCATGACTGGCAGCTTATCACCCGTCAGGGAGTAATTGGCCCGGACTTTGCCCGCCGCTTCGTCGTATTCCAACGCCCAGAGCAAACCAGAAACATAATCCGCATAGATATACTTGCCGACCAGTTCGGGCACGCGAGTTCCCCGGTAGACCGAACCGCCAGTGATCGACTTCCCAATGCTGTGATGGTATTCCAGGATCGGGTCGATGAGATCCGGACGGTCAGCATCATTTCCGTCCGGTCGGAACCAATGCTTCGCCTCACGAATGTTCCAGCCGTAGTTTCCGCCGGACCTGATAATGTTGATTTCTTCCCACAGATTCTGCCCGACATCGCCGGCCCACAGAGTTCCGGTCTTTTGATCAAACGCCATCCGCCAGACATTGCGCAGTCCGTAAGCGTAAATCTCTTCACGAACCGGAACCATTTTCCCGCGTGGACCCGCAGGCACAGTCTTACCGACGAATGGATTGTCTTTCGGGACGCTGTAGTTGTTGCCGTCGGACTTGTGATCGATATCAATCCGCAGAATCGACCCCAGTAACGTTGTCAGGTTCTGACCATTTCCATTCGGGTCATTGCCGCTTCCGCCGTCACCGAGCGCGATGTAAAGGAAGCCGTCGCCGCCAAACACGATCGTGCCACCGTTGTGATTCCAAAATGGCTGTGGCACGCGAAGGATCACTTCTTCCGACGCCGGATCTGCGACGTTGGGATTGTCTTCTGACACACGAAACCTGGAAATCTTCGACAGGAGATCCGCTTCCGTCGATGTGTAATAGACAAAGAATTCTCCGTTCTGTTTGAACTTCGGATGGAAGGCAAATCCCAGCAGACCTTCTTCGTTCTTATCGTCCGCGTAAACCACACTCTTTTCGATGTCCAGAAACACGGTTGCTTCTTCGGTTTCCTGATCGTTCTTGAAGACCTTGATGATTCCTTCCTGTTCCGCCACAAACACACGATTGCTGCCGTCGCCTGCGTGCGTCACGACAATCGGACGCTTGAATTCCAGATTCGGAAACGCGCGTTCGGTACTCACCGCCAGAGGCGTGTCCGCAGTCGCATCACTGGCGATCGCAGTAGCGCCATGCAGGCACGCCGAAAGCACAGAAATTCCAATAATCGCCCTTGCTACAACTCGCCTCACAGCGTTCTCCTTTGCAGATTGCATTGAATAATTCTTCACGCGGCGTGAATTAACAAAGGCGAGCGGCTGGGCGTGAGCCCTCCGTGGCCCGCGCATGAACACACGGAGGGCTGACGCCCAGCCGCTCGCCTGACAACACTGCCGCATTGTAGACATGTCCTCCGCTGGAGGAAGTCAACGCTGCTCCGACGCCGAAAAATCGAACACCACCGCTCGATGATCTGATCCATTCGCTGCCAGGATGGCCCGTTGATCACAATGCAGGTTCCGGCTGTGCAGGCCGTGGTCCAGGAGAAGACCGAAGGGAAATACAGGCCACCGATACCATGTCGGCTGAAGCCCTCGTCCCGCTGCGGCACTTTGAAACCCTGTCGCAGCCAGAAAGTCTTCGAACAACGGCGACCAGGGAGTCAGATTCAGGTCGCCGAGCAGAATCTGCGAGCAGGAAGTCTCGATTTGCTGTTGCTTTCGAACGCGCTGGGCGAGTAACGCCAGATGCTGGTTTCGATGCCCGAAGTTGCGGGCTCCAATCGGCGGCAGTGGATGTGTGGCGATGACTTGGATCATGCTCAAAGGCCACTGAATGTCCGCTTCGATCGACGGCAGGATCGGTGCGTTCAGATGAAACACACGCGCGTGCGACAGAGGATAACGAGACCACAGGCCGATGCCGAAATTGCCGTCATCCTGAGATTCTGAAACGAAGTATTCGTGCGTTGAATAAAATTCCCGCTGCAACAACGCTTCCAGCGTTGCACTGAGTTCCAGAATGACGAAGACGTCCGGATCAGCCGCACGGATCTGCGCGATGATCTGATCGTGGTGCTGATTTCGTGTCAGCACATTTGCCAGAAAGACACGCAACCGCTGACGGTCCTGTGCGGGACTGGCAGAATCGACTGCCAGACTGGTCTGATCCGCCTCGGTGTCGCCGGTTTGAAATGCCGAACGCAACGCCGTCGCCTGCCACATTGTCAAGGCCGCGACAACCAGCATGATTTTCCAGCGCCGCATGATCAACAACAGCAAGATCGCTCCCAACATTCCGATCAGCAACTGCACCCGAAGATTTGCAATCACATCAGCAACCCACCAGTGCCGCGCTGATAACGTGAGTATCGAACTCGCAGAGACAAGTCCTGCAAGCCAATCAACTCGCAGCCGCCAACCGCCGATGGGCGTTACTTCCACATTTGACACATGT
>CAZFDW010000128.1:0-13840 GCA_964517865.1 uncultured Chitinophaga sp. | reverse complement strand
ACAGAAGAGCCAAAGACTGAAGTTCCGGCTGATGATGCTCCAAAGAGCGAATAACAATTGGGCGTTTGCGATGCTGTCTGTGCATCCGCAGATCGACATTCAAGGGCAGCCCGTTTATTCGGGTTGCCCTTTTGTGTTTGTCAACCAGCCATATTCTGAAGGCTTTGCTTTCTGGAAACTTTAATTCATCGACTACTGGCAAGCGTATCGAGGCGGCGTCATACTCCCGGAGACGATGCCGACAGGAACCAGGGCATTCCTGATCCTTAAATGGCAGATTTGCTGAAAGATGAGATTCGTTTGAAGCTCCGTGGAAAAAGAGAATGACGACAAAACCGCGATACCGCTGTGTTCCTCTGTTTGGTCCCCCTGGTGTTGGCAAGGGAACGCAGGGTAAAATTCTGTCCAATATTCCGGGTTTTTTTCATCTGTCGGTGGGCGACGTGTTTCGTTCGATCGATATCGGTTCAGTGAATGGTCGCGAGGTCTACAAGCACATTTCCCGCGGTGAGCTGGTGCCGGACGAACTGACGATCAAGATCTGGCGGACGGCCCTTGAAGCGTACGTGGCTTTGTCATGGTTCAAGCCGCGCGAAGACCTGTTGATTCTGGATGGCATGCCGCGGAACGTACATCAGGTGGAGATGATTCAGGAACATCTGGAAATTCATCGGGTGATTTATCTGAAGTGTTCTGACGAAGAGGACATGATTCACCGAATTCGTCGTCGTGCAATTCGCGAAAACCGGACTGACGATGCAAATGAAGCGATCATTCGTCGCCGGTTCGACGTCTATCGCGAAGTGACGGCACCGGTGTTGCAGCAGTATGATCCTGCCATCATTCACGAAGTCGATGCGAATGGGTCACCTTCGGAAGTCGTGCATTCGATCCTGGATTGCCTGATTCCGGTCCAGAACGAATTGTTCGAAGCAAACCGCCGCGAGGAGGAATCCCTGAATTCCTGACAGCTTTGGAAAAGGGGTCAGGAACCAATAGCCAAATGGCCCAGAGGGTGCTTCGCACTATTGGCTTTGGAAAAGGGGTCAGGAACCAATAGCCAAATGGCCCAGAGGGTGCTTCGCACTATTGGTTCCTGACCCCTTTTCCAAAGCACTACACTTCACAAATTCGCCTGAAGCGTTCCCAGGCATCGCTCCAGGCATCTGCGTTATGCGGATGAAACTCGGTGAGGGATTCTGATCGGCGGACGACGTCACGGATTTCGCTCAACGACGAAATATCTCCCGTCGACATCGCCTGAACCAGCACGTTGCCCAATGCGGTTGCCTCCACAGGGCCGGCGATTACCGGAACACCACACGCATCTGCGGTGAACTGATTCAGCAGTGCATTCCTCGCTCCGCCACCGACGACGTGAACAACTTTCACCGTGACGCCGGTGAGTTCTTCCAGCCATGTGAGTACCATCCGATACTTCATCGCCAGGCTTTCGAGAGCGCAGCGGACGAACTGACCTTCATCTTCGGGAACCGGTTGCCCGACTCGACGACATTCGGCAGCAATGGCTTCGGTCATGTCCGTTGGACGCAGAAATCCCGGATGGTCCGGATCAACAAGCGACCGAAAAGGAGTCGCGCCGGCGGCTTTGCGCGTCAGCTCGGCGTAGTCCGCTTTCAGTCCTCGTTCTTCAAACGCGACCTTGCAGCGCTGCACGAGCCACAGGCCCATGATGTTTTTGAGCAACCGGTATGTGCCATCGATCCCGCCTTCGTTCGTGACGTTGCGCTCGAGCGCCTGCTGCGACAGGATGGCGTTCTGAACTTCGACGCCCATGAGCGACCAGGTACCACTGCTGATGTAGGCCCAGTCCGGATTGCCGGTATGCGACGTCGGCACCGCAGCCACTGCGGAGCCGGTGTCATGTGTGGCCGGAGCGATCACTTTCACATCCTGCAGCCCTGTGAATTCAACGACGTCGCGGCGCAAGTTTCCGAGCTGCGTGCCCGGCATGACAATCTCCGGAAACATCTCGGTGGGGATCTCCAGCTTACGAAGCATCTCCACTGCCCAGCCGCGTGTCTGTGCATTCAACATCTGAGTCGTCGTGGCATTGGTAAATTCGACAATCCGGCTACCGCTGAGGCACCAGTTGAAAAAGTCCGGCACCATCAGAAATTTTGTAGCCTGTTCGACAAGTTCGGGATCGCGTTCACACATCGCCAGCAACTGATACAGCGAATTGATCTGCATAAACTGCAGTCCGGTACGTGCAAAAATTTCTGCGCGCGGTACACGCTGCAGAGCTTTCGCCAACATGCCGTCGGTGCGTGAGTCGCGATAATTCCACGGCTGGCCGAGGATCTCATCGTTCCGATTCATCAGCACGAAATCGACGCCCCATGTGTCAACTCCGATCGATGACACAGACGCTCCATATTGGGAACCTGCCTCGCGCAGGCCGTTCTGGATTTCGCTCCACAGGCCAATCAGATTCCAGCGAAGAGTTCCACCGAGTCTTACGGGACCGTTGCTGAATCGATGAATTTCATGCAGTGAAATATGCTGCCCGTCAAACCGTCCTGCCATCACCCGGCCACTCTCGGCGCCCAAATCCACCGCCAGGTAAGTTTTTTCTTTCATGTTCGAGTTCTCATTCTCGTTGATTCAGGATTTGTTCCGACCATGGCCCCCGGACTGGACCTGCAGAACCGGTTGAGCACGTTCGCCGCTGCAGATCACGACCAGCAGGTTACTGATGAGCTGTTCGCGTTGGGAATCGCTCATGTGCAGTTCGGCAGCTCCCAGTCGGATCACCGCGTCTTTCACTATTTCAACCGCGCCTTCGACGATAGTTTTTCGAGCGTCAATCAAAGCCATGGCCTGCTGCCGCATGAGCATTGCCTGAGCAATTTCCGGAGCATACGTCAGATCGTTCAGGCGCACATTGAGAACTCGAATTCCCGCCGCATGCACCGCCGTCTGAAGTTCGTCGATGAACGACTTTGTGACGACATGGCTTTCATGCTTCAGGCAGGGTTCGGAAACATCGGCAGATTCGTAAGGAAACTGTGAACTACAGCGTTTGATCACAGCACTGGCCTGATCTTCGATGAACTTGCGATAGTTCTCAACTTCCAACGCGGCTTTGTACGAATCTTCGACCCGATAGACCACAATCGCGCTGATCTGAATCGGGTTGCCATTTCGTTCCAGCACGGTGGTGACGGCGATATCGTGCGTCATGTCGCGAGTCGGGATACGATGCAGGTTTCGTCCGACCGGGTGAATCCAGCAGATCCCCTGTTTCCGCAGCGTGGTGACGAACTTGCCGAATCGCAGCACCACAATTTCTTCGCGAGGATTCACGATCACAAATCCGAACAGCAGCACTACGCCGAATGTCATGACCGTAACCAGAATCACCAGAAACATCTCCAGGAATCCCTGGTTCTGTCTCATTTCATTTTCATCAATCGTCTTCATGGCCCTCACCTTTCCTCGTATGAGAATCGTTCTGCTCTGTGTTTCAGGCAGCGCGAACGCAGTTACCGGGAGGGCGGATCACTAATTTTCGGCGAGATTTGTTGCTTTGTCCTGCTCGTTGCCGGATTGCTGCGGTTGAAGAACTGTCAGCATCACTCGCATTCACATTGATCCTGACCGTGACAGCAATCATTGCAGCGTGGGTCGGGCAACCGGGCGAAGTAGGAAGGACCGTATTTCGAAGGTGAATCTGCAAGTGTGTACGGTTCAAATTCCATACGGTAGCCGTCGTATGGTCGGGCAAACAGGTTTCCGAAGCCGCGCGGGCGAAACGGATCCGGCGCACATCGCTGGTATTTTGTCAGGGTTGCTGCGCGAGGCCGGTACCATGACGTGTACCTGTCAAAAGGCATCGAAAAATGATGAAATCCATTTCCAGCAGAACCTGGTGCTCCGAGATCCGGATTCGATCGTATCTGAGCGTACCCGTTGAAAGAATCTTCCGGCATCACTGAGTCCCCGGTTCGAATCGGAGCAAACTTTCGAAGAGAGTACTTGCTCGGAACCAGTGTTGAAGTGGAACCCGGAGCCGGTGCAACTGTTCCATTGTAACTTTGAGGAACCGGGGGGTCTGCGATACAACTCAGTTGTCCAATCAGCAGTGCCAGGACAAAAACGGGCACTGGAATGTTGCGCTTCATGGTTGTCATCCTGACAAAGTGAATCCTGATGCGAAGGCACAACGGGGAGGCGACCTTTCGCACTGTTTTTTTCGGCTCGTGCCAACTTTCTTTCCGCAGGGATTTGGGCAAGGATCCTGTCAATGTTGCATCGCTTGTCCGGATCGTCTCAAACTGCGGATTGTGACAGCTGCCGGCTGGATTTGGCGGCTGAAAACCCTGCGTATACCTGCAATTCCTGCCACCATCCACCACCGCCCAAGGGGCTTCAGGGTTTTCGCAATCAATTTTTGTCCCGTGACAGCATTCAGTGCTGTTTTTTTTGTGCAAATGACTCCAAGGTTTCAATTCGCTGAGCAATTGAGTAGACTCCTGCTGGAACGAAAGCTGGGTAAACAAGGCGATGTTTCAGCCCGTGGGTTCAGGCTGGAAGATTGACTTCGGTGAGACTACGTACCTTTCCGATTCCACAGCTGGATATTGTCCGGCTTTTGAAAAGCGATCCGATGAATTCGCCCGCGAGTGAAATGGCTTCTGTCGCTGTGAGTGACGAAGTCTCAATTGATGCACGGAAGGTTCGAGACGAATTGCAGCCAACCTTTCCTGAGCGTTCTGCGCGGACTGATCAGGGCTTGCTGTTCCGTCGGTCAAAGCGGGTCCAGCGTCTTACAGGTTTCGGCATCCGTTCCATCGGATCGTACGTGCCGTCGCGCGTCGTGACGAATGAAGAACTTGAGGCCCGATACGGTTTTGAACCAGGCTGGATCGAACGCAGAACGGGAATTCTCCAACGGCGGTTTGCCGATGAATCTGAATCCACGAGCGACCTTGCTGTTGAAGCGGCTCGACGCGCTATGGCGGCAGCCCATGTTTCGGCGTCGGACATAGACCTGTTGATTGTCGGCACATTTACGCCTGACTTCACGTGTCCCTCGACGGCCTGTCTGGTTCAGAACAAACTTAAGCTCGACGCCCCCGCGATGGACCTGCAGGCGGCGTGTTCCGGATTCATGTATGCTCTGGCCACTGGGGCGCAGTTCATTGCGACCGGTAACTCGCGACTCGCGCTCATCATCGGTGCAGATGTCAACAGCCGAATTGTGCAGCCTGACGATCAGCGAATCGCACCGCTGTTTGGTGACGGAGCCGGAGCCGTGATCCTTGAACCCGGTGATGCTGACCAGGGACTTGTGTGCTATCAACTGGGTGCCGACGGTGCTGGCGGCTGTCTGCTCGACCGACCTGCGGGTGGTGCGACATTGCCACTGACTCCCGAACTCGTGGCGGCGGGCGAACATTTTCTGAAAATGGACGGTCGCAATGTGTTCAAGTGGGCGATCGAAGCTGTCACGCAATCGATTGAGGTGGTGCTGGACAATGCCGGGGTGACGACTGAAGACGTGAGTCTCTTCGTACTCCATCAGGCCAATATCCGCATCATTGATCATGCGATGAAGGTGCTGAAGATTCCGCGATGCAAGGTTTACAACAATCTGGACCGTGTCGGCAACACGTCGGCGGCCTCCATCCCACTTGCGTTGGACGAAGCGCACCGTGAGGGCCGGATCAATCGCGGCGACCTTGTGGTCATGTGCGGCTTTGGAGCGGGCCTGACCTGGGGTACCAGCTTATTTCGCTGGTAGGCCCTGAACAACCGGCGTACACTCCAGCGCTCCGCGAATCTTTTCAGCGGCAATTTCCGCCGCGACAGTGACGACATCGACATTGGTCAGCAGTTCCCAGCCAGCCATGCGACCGGTCCGGGGCAGGAGATCCAGATGCCACGAGAACGCCGCTGGCTGATCAATGCGAGGATGCGACAGCGTCAGATTGAATGAGAACGGACCACCGAGTGTCTTCTCGAGTGCAATTAACGTGGACTTCAGTGACCCCGCCAGATCCTGTAACATCGCATCGGATGCGTTGGCAAAAGAGTCGGTCTGAGTCTGCTTCGGCACAAACCGGACTTGCCACGACATTCGAGACGCGAATGGACAGCAGATGCCGAAAAACTCTGTTTCGCGGATCAGTCGAGTTTCCTGAGTGCGTTCGGCATTCCACAAATCCTGCACGAGATCACGACCAGTTGCCGATCGATGCCGGGCCGCTCGTGCGTGCCGCGCGAGATCAAGTGGCATCAATTCTGTGGTCGCCAGAATCTGCGAATGACAGTGTGCCAGCGATGCACCGGCACTGAATCCTTCATTGCGGAAAATCGCGACGCTGCAAATGGATGGCGACTGTATTAACTGTTGCATCCGCGTGCGCCAAGCGGTAAGTGTCTGCTGAATTTCCGCTGATGAAAGTTCGACCATGCGACTTCGATTGTCCGGGCATTCAATGACAACATCGTGCTCTCCGGACGCAGGCCGACAGGGAAACATAGCAGGATCGCTTGTCGCGGCAGCTGTTGCATCCTGCATCGACGTATGTAAGACTGACGGATAGCGATTGGGCACGACTCGCAACATCCAGCCCGGACCATTTGGCACAAAATCCTTGATTCGGATCGCAAACCGTTCGTCCGGAGTTTCGTCTTCCTGGCCCTCAGCAAACGGATCGAGCAGGTGATTCAGCGGCGGATCCGGGAGATACGCCGCTGGACGATGTGAGCGCAGCGGAGCCACAATGACCTGCTGGCCAGTGAGGACATCCGTACGAAATTGCGGGCCGGAAGGAATCATGTTGGGTGATTCATCGACAAAGGGGCACATGTGACGAGATCGGTGAATACAGGTTGACACGTTGAGATGTTCGAATCATGCAGCCATGCTATGCTGTATAAACCGGACAGGATTGTACGTGTCGAAAGCAGTTTGGCGAGGAATCGTTTGAGCATGACGAAAATCAGTTTGTTTCTCGGCTTCCTGAGTCTTTGTTTGAAAGCTGAGGGCGATGATCGGTCCCTCGCATTCGAAGCACAGGTGATCGACGCCAACGTTGGAAAAGTCTGTTATGCAGTCACGGTCGCCGACGTCGATCACGACGGCGATACTGACATTGTGGCGCTGACAGAAAATCGAGTCGTATGGTACGAACAGCCCGGCTGGGCTGCGCATGTCATTTTGCAGGATCAGACACCGCTGGACAACGTCTGCATCGCGCCGCACGACATCGACGGTGATGGACTGGTAGATTTTGCGATCGGTGCCGGCTGGACAAAAACCGGTACCCTGCACTGGATTCATCGCGGCCCGGATCCGAAAGCCCTGTGGACGGTTGCCGCGATCGGTGAAGAGACTTCCGTGCATCGCATGCGCTGGGCCGATGTGCTTGGTAAAGGGACGCCGCAACTTGTCGTCTCACCGTTGAATGCCAGCACGGGAAACGGTGTTCGTCTGCTGGCCTACGAGATTCCTGCAAGCCCGACCACCAGCCGCTGGACGGCCACCGTCCTGGATTCGGCCCTCAATCGGATGCACAATCACTGGCACGTCGATTTTGATACCAACAATTCCATTGACACAATCACCGCCAGCCGCGAAGGGTTATCGCTCATACGTCGCACGGAGTCCGGCTGGGAGCGAGAACATCTCGCGGGCGGCGCGACTGGAGCCGACGATCCGAATCAAAATGGGGCGGGAGAGGTGAAACTCGGACGCCTGGCCGGTGGTGGGCGTTTTCTCACCTCCGTGGAACCGATGCACGGGACTCAACTCGCTGTTTACGTGCAGGCCGACGACAAGGCTTCATGGAAGCGACACGTCATCGACAGTGGATTCGTTCGCGGCCACGCGCTTTGGGCTGCCGATTTCGATGGCGACGGAACCGATGAGATCGCATTCGGTCACAGCGATACACCACAGACATTCGGCGTCAGTGTCTTTTATGCGACGAACGCGGAAGGTACGGTCTGGAAAAAGCAGATTCTCGACGAAGGCGGCATGGCGACGGAAGATCTTGTGGTGGCCGACCTGAACGGCGACGGACGTCCCGACATCGTGGCTGGTGGACGAGCGACGCATAATGTCAAGCTGTACGTGAACAAGGTCGCAAGCGAGTGAACTGTTACCGATATCCGGCTTTGGTCCGCTCAGAAACTGAAGCAAACCGCTTCAAAGTGAGATCAACGATTCGTTCTGCAGCGCGGCCGTCGCCGTAGGGACTCACATCGACCTGCATCGCTGCATAGGCATCACGATTGGTGAGCAGTTCCCGGACTTCATGCACGACACGATCCGGATCTGTGCCGATCAGTTTTGTGGCACCGACGGCAAGTGCTTCAGGGCGTTCAGTGGAATCACGTGTCACAAGGACCGGCTTGCGAAGTGTCGGGGCCTCTTCCTGCACGCCGCCGGAATCGCTCAGAATCAACGTGGATTGATCCATGAGCCAGATGAATTCCGGATAGTCAGCAGGGGGGATCAAATGCACGTTCCTGCGGTCGGACAGAGTTTCATGCACCGGACCGCGAATGTTAGGATTCAGGTGCACCGGATAGACGAACTGCACTTTCGGAAACATGTCGGCCAGGCGTCCGATTGCGGTGCAGAGATTGCGAATTCCGTCGCCGTGATTTTCGCGACGATGCGCCGTGATCAGCACCATCGAGCGACCCGCAATGTCCGGATACTTCTGGACCCACATGAATGAATTCAGGCGTTCCTGCTGTACCGACAACCTGAGCGCGTCCAGAACCGTGTTTCCGGTGACGACCACAAAGAACCCGTCCAGAAACGACTCCGTGTTTTTGAAGCTTGATTTTTCCTTCGGCCCAAAGGGCCAGCAGTTCAAATAGCCGAGGCCATCGGCCGTGTCATTACCCACAAATTCTTTCCCATCCTCGTAATCGTACTCAGTGAAACGGTACTCGTACTCCTACTCGCAGCATCCCGGAACCATCGAGTACGAGTACCGTCCTGCGGACTGAGTACGAGTACGAGTACGAAAACACAGGAGATTTTTAAATCCACGAGCCAGGATGTGGGTAATGCCAAGGCCATCGGCCTTGGAATCGAGTTTCCTGGCCCGATGGGCCAGGCTATCAAAACGAATGGCCCTTTGGGCCGGAACAAAAGAAAAAGCGGACAACAACATTCATCCCACGCAGTTGATTCTGGACGGGTTCAAAGTGTCAACGCCATATGCCAGTAAGTCATGGCGAATGTGCGTGAAAACTGCGCGAGATACAGAATGTAGCCGGCATGGATCGGCACTTTGAACAGCGGCATTGTGGTGACAGGAATTTCCGTCAATTCGCCTTCGTCGAAATTCCACGCGAATGGCTTCAACGGTCGGAAGCCTTCGCGGAATTTCCCGAACAACTGTTTTCGCTCCGCTCGCTGCTCTTTCGTCAGGCGAGTCGTCACAATTTGGCTGACAGTCGGACGGTGAATCGTTCAGATTCGCCACGAAATCGTTCGCCAGTTTGATCGTTTCGTTAACGTTCAAAATCCCGTTCACGATCTGCGCGGAATTCAGCGAATACAGTCCGGGCACGGATGTGACAATCGGTGGAAGTCGGTCGGAGTACCCCAACGTGGGGAGTGCAAAGACGTGGCGGACTCGGGAAATGCAAACGGCCTTTACGTCAGCCAGCGACAGCGCCGGATGCATTCGTTGCAGACCGGACAGGAATTCGTGTTCGATCTTCACATCGCTATGGTCAAACAGTTCATCATTCGGGGCGACGTAACGCGGTAGGTACACGAGGGCGTTGCCGTCCAGTTCCTGCTTATTAACCAACGACGTCATTTCAATCACAGCCGTAAACGGGTAACCGGCGTCAGTAATATTCGTGACGTAGTATGGCGACAGACTTTTCGAAAGCAGTACCGAAGCGCACACTATGCCGTGATAACGCACACCATCGAACAGCGATTTCTCATGCGAAGTGAGTTCGGGACACATGCGACTCATGACTGGCGTGGGCAGCGTTGAGACGACTCGATCAAAGACGCAATCATCGACTTGCCGCCCACGATACACTCTTCTCCCAGGATCGCGTCGTGACGAATATGTGCGCTGCCCCAGACAGACGTGCCTTCGCCAAGCTGCACGTTGGATTCAATGATTGCCGCAGGATGAATTCGTGGCATGTTGAAAAACCTCAATTTCAAATTGAGAATCCGGAATTTCAAATCTCAGATCTATTTCCCGACGCCGTGACCGATCGCGACTCTGCGGCGGAATTGTGATGCAGGAGTGACTGCGTGCCATTGTTCTGACTGCAATGCAAGGTACGCCGTTTCAATGACGCGCACGGAGGCGATGGCATCAGCGGGAGTGATGATTAATTCTTCCGTGCCTGAGATTGCTCCTCCGAAGTTCCGGATCTGATTGCCAAAGGCAGCGACTTTGTCGTAGCCCTTGCCGAAAATCGTCCAGTCCTTCTGATCGGCCAGCTTGTATCTCGATTCTTTCCAACCGACTGACAATGTCCCCTTCGATCCATACAGGCTGATGACGTCCGCGCGGACTTTATTAAGGCTCCAGGACAAATCGATATTTCCCATCGCGTCGTTTTCGGTGCGGGCGAAGAGCAGCACCGTGTCTTCAACCGGCAGATTCTGAATGCGGCGGCCTTCAACAACCTGCAGTTCGGTGATGTTGCCAGGCAGATAGCGCAGGATATCGACAGAGTGCGTTCCATTGTCGATCAGTACGCCGCCGCCGCTGATGGCTGGCTGACTGTTCCAGCGTCGGGACATGTCGCAGAATCCGGCGAACGTGTTTTCGAAAAGTATGATGTCGCCCAGAATTCCGGAATCGACAATTTCCCGCGCCTTCTGCACATCGCTCACAAAGCGGAACTTCGATCCCATTGAAAAGACAACATGGCAGCGTTCCGCTGATTCTGCCATGCGGATCGCTTCTTCCGTACTGATCGCCAGCGGCTTCTCATACAGCACATGCACGCCCTGTTCCATCAGTCGAATAGACGGTGGAGCACTTCGTGTGTGTTGTCGCAACTGCAGTCATCGACGAAGAGAATCTTCAAATCCCATTGTTTCGATAATGCGTGCCGAAGTTGCTGCAGCGTGCGGTGCAGATATGGCAAAGACGATTCTTCGTTGTAGCAGGGTATGACCAGCGTGACATCGGCCATGTTGAAGGAGGAATCTCAAGCAAAGAGCCGTTTCGGCACTTTTGTTCGTGGATCAAGCCACGCCACGGCTGCCGCCAGAAATCCCGTCGCGGTCTCAGTCAACTTGAGCAGCGGCTGATGCAGAAATCCACGACTGGCGATTTCATGCCCATTGTCCGCGATGAGACGTACCAATTCCGGGTATCAATCCGCGATCCAGCCCAGCACGAAGAACGTGGCTTTGGTTTTGTGTTCGTCGAGAAGTGCCAGCGTGTCTTCAGTGTTCTGCTGCAGGCGTGATTCGAAGCGATACCAGTTGCCTGGACTGATGAATCGATGAAAAACTCCTGCCTGGAAATAGTCTTCCAGGTTGATTGTAAGAATCTGAGCGCGCGAAGTGTCAGAGATCTGCATTGAAGCGATCGGAGATTTCGCGGATGTGGCAGCCTGATTGATCACTGAGGGAAATTCAGTTGCAGGACGACATACAGCACAGAATTGACGAAACGAGATACCGAAACAGCTCCGGCGCGGCTCAAGATCCGCCAACTCTAGTGCCCGGATTGCAACGACGTTGTTGAATCTCTGCAACGTTCACCAATTCGCACGTTGCATTTTGGAGACACGAGGGCGACTGTAACGGTAAACACGATCAGGCTGACACCCGCCCGATTGGCCGTAAGAGCCGGGCAAGGCCGTAATCGCCCCCCCCGGGTTTGCATTCCTCACCTGATCGACGATAATCTGTCGCAGAACGTTTTGCCACAAGCCTGCACGGTCAGTTCACAGAGGAGATTATGATGTCTATTCAACTGTTATCACTTGCGACACTGCTCGTGTTCGCCTCGATGTCGTCTTCAAAGGCGGCAGACATCCGGGGGCTGGAGAAAGGTACGCCGGAGATGAAATCGGCGACTACTCTGGCATTCGGGCCGGAGGACATTCTGTTTGTGGGCGATGCCAAGGCCGCCACATTGTTTGCGATCGCAACCAACGACATGGAAGGTGATGCGTCAAAGGCGTCCATCAATATCGAAAACCTTCCGACGGCCATCGGAGACGTATTAAACGCGGCCAAAGTGGAAATCAATGACCTGGCTGTGAATCCTCGCACCGGTTCGGCGTTTGTGGCAGTTTCTGCGGATGACAAAGCAGCTTTGGTGAAGGTTGACGGAGCCGGAAAGATTACACCCCTGTCTCTGACCGACGTCAGCTATTCCAAAGTCGCGTTGTCTGATGCTCCGGAAGACAAGATCGTCGGAGAAGGTCGCCGTGTCAGAAATAATCGCATGGACTCCATCACCGACATTGCGTTTTTTGAAAACAAAGTTCTGGTTTCGGGCCTGAGCAATGCGCTTTCACCATCGACCGTTCGTGAACTGAATTTTCCGTTCACCGAATCAGACAAAGGCATGGGGATTGAGATCTATCATGCGGCGCATGGAAAATCTGAAGACGGCTCCGCAATGCGAACGTTCGTGCCGATGATGATCGATGGCGAACCCAGCCTGCTGGGCGCGTATGTCTGCACTCCACTGGTCAGGATTCCCGTCAAGGATCTTGAAGCGGCCGGCGAAAAAGTGAAAGCCACGACGGTTGCAGAACTTGGCAACATGAATCGACCACTTGACATGATCGCGTATGAGAAGGAGGGTGCCTCGTATCTTTTGCTCAGTAATAGTGCTCGTGGCGTGATGAAAATTTCGACCGCAGGCCTGAAGGAAAACAAGGGGCTGACTGAACCAGTTCGCGGCGGCGGTAAGGCTGGCCAGGCGTATGAAGACGTCAAGTCCATGACTGGCGTCATCCAGATGGACAAACTCAATGACCATTCAGCACTGATTCTTGTTCAGAGTGACAATAGTCCACAGAATCTAAAGACCGTGCCACTGCCATAATGCATTGCAAACAAAGGGGTCAGGTCTCTTTCATTTGACGTCGGTTTGTGCTAGACTCCGTCGATGGCACGCACGAAACGCATTTGTCCGGCAGGTGAAGTCTTCCACGTTCTGAATCGAGCGGTGGCTCGGCTGACGATTTTTGAAAAGCCGGAAGACTACGCCGCGTTCATGCGTGTTGTGGAAGAAACGTGGGAAATCGTGCCTCTGCCGATTTATGCCATGGTGGCAATGCCCAATCACTGGCACTTTGTTGTCCGGCCCGAGACCAGCGATCAGGTGAGTGAGTTTTTCCGTCGCCTCACTGTGATGCACACAATGCGGTGGCATGCTCACTACAAAACTGGTGGCACGGGGCATCTGTATCAGGGGCGTTTCAAATCGTTTCCGATTCAAACGGATGGGCACTTGCTGACTGTGATGCGTTACGTAGAACGAAATCCCGTGCGCGCAGATTCCATCGAGCTTGCGGAAGACTGGCATTGGAGTTCTGCTTATGTGCGCCG
This sequence comes from uncultured Chitinophaga sp., assembly GCA_964517865.1. Lineage (GTDB taxonomy): Bacteria > Planctomycetota > Planctomycetia > Planctomycetales > Planctomycetaceae > SXXK01. The sequence goes on along the minus strand of CAZFDW010000128.1, from coordinate 282 downwards.
ACAGCCTGCTGACAAACGCCGCTGGCTGGCAATTCCCTATGATCCAGCGTTGCCGCGAAACTGGCGTTCCTGGGTGAATAAGGTTGAGACGGAGGCCGAGTTGAATTCGCTTCGCCGCAGCGTCAAACGCGGTGTGCCGTTTGGTGATGACCAATGGACCAGGAGTAGTGCCGTTCGCCTTGATCTCGAAACCACCATGCGGCCCAGAGGAAGACCAAAGAAACAGACCTGACCCCTTTTTCCTCTGAGAATCTGCTGGCACCGTTTGACACAGTTGGATAA
>CAZFDW010000127.1:4742-13855 GCA_964517865.1 uncultured Chitinophaga sp. | reverse complement strand
GCCAGCAACGTGAACGGCCCCGTGCAGTCGTGCATCAGAGTCGGTACGTTGTACAACTGAGCCAGTTCTGCAATGCGCCGAGTCGCCGAGATTCCGCCGACCCAGGTGGGATCGATCATCACGTAATCTGCGGCTCTGGCTTCAAGAACCTGACGGTAGTCGTCGGCCATGATCAGCATTTCGCTCACGGCAATCGGCACGTGGATCTGCGCGCGAAACGCGGCCATCGCGTGAATGGAATCCGGACGCAGAATGTCTTCCATCCACAGCGGTCGCACGGCCTGCATTCCTTCGGCAATGCGCCGCGCGGCGGCGAGTGAAAAAAAACCGTGACCATCGAGCATGACTTCGATCCTGTCGCCGACACGTTCACGGATCTTGTCAAACGGTTCCACGCCTTCACGGATATCATGCCACGACAGGTAGTGGCCTCCCTGACGGCGGTAGACGGCATCGAACGACCACAGCTTCATGGCTTTGTATCCCAGGGCCACGAGTTCTTCGGCCAGATCGGCGGGAGAATTCATGCTGGCCCAGTTGTCTTCCAGCGGTCCTGGTTGTCCGGGATCTCCATGTCCTGGCCACCCGGATGCAGACGGCGTTTTCCGATTGGATCGACCATAAAACGGCCCACCGCAACTGTTGTAGACCGGGACGGCATCACGAACCGGACCTCCGAGCAGTCTCCAGACAGGTTGTTCAGCCAGCTGCCCGGCAATATCCCACAACGCGAGATCGACGGCTGACAGGGCTCGCAGTTCTGCACCGGTTCCACCAAACGCCGTCATCCGTTCGTAGAGGAATCGCCAGTGACTTTCGATCGCACGGGCATCACTGCCCAGAAGTCGTGGAGCCATGAAGTCATGGATCACAGCAGCCGCGGCGGTCGGGATATAATAGGTCTCGCCATGCCCGATCACCGGTGTGCCGCCAACTGTGCCAGCGTCCGTGTGAACTCGCAGGGCCAGCAGCCCCGGCATCACATCATGCGGAATCACAGTCTCCAGCGCCGTGATGCGCGGCCCATTGCGAAATGCATGTGCCTGAGTTGGCCCGGATGCCCGTTCTGTGAAATCATTCATTGGTCAGCCTGACTAAGCTTTTGTGCAACACAATTTTTTTCGTTTAACCGCGTGCCCATCGGGCCGCGATCGTCGAATAAACGCGGGGCGATGCCCACGCGGTTAAACGAGTTGATACCAATTATCGTCTGCCGAGTGGCACTGATTCATCCCAGCAATTCGTTGATCACTCGCGCCGGGAGCACTCCTGTCAGTCGGAAATCCAGTCCCTGGGATCGGATGCTCAACCGTTCATGATGAATTCCCAGCTGATGCAGCAACGTCGCATGAATGTCGCGCACATGGACCGATTCACCAACCGGTCCAAACCCGAAATCATCGGTTTCGCCATGAGCCATGCCTGGCTTGAATCCACCGCCGGCAAACCACATTGTGAATGCATCAATATGATGATTGCGTCCCGTGGATTCGCGAACTTCACCCATCGGCGTACGTCCGAATTCACCGCCCCAGACGACAATCGTGTCCTCCAGCAAACCGCGCTGTTCCAGATCCCGCACCAGCGCAGCGCATGACTGGTCAATATCACGACAAACCAATGGCAGATGCTGCTCAAGGTTTTCCGTGGCACCTCCGTGATGATCCCAGTTTGTATGGTAAAGCTGGATAAAGCGTACGCCTCGTTCGACCAGTCGACGTGCCAGAAGGCAGTTTCTCGCGAAGCTGGCCTCGTTTGGATCTTTGATCCCGTACAGTGCGAGCGTTTCGGGACTCTCGCTGGCTGTGTCCATCAACTCCGGAGCGCTGGACTGCATACGATAGGCCATTTCATAGGCATTGATGCGCGTAGTAATTTCTTCGTCACCAGTTTGCTCCAGCCTTTGAGCGTTGAGATTTCGGACGGCATCCAGGACCTGAACCTGTTGGCTCTCATCGACACCTTCAGGAGTCGTGAGATTCAGAATCGGCTCACCCTGATTGCGAAGTGGTACGCCCTGATACGTCGTCGGAAGCATTCCACTTCCCCAAAGCACTGCCCCTCCGCGCGGGCCGCGCGGCCCGCTTTGCAAAACCACAAAGCCTGGCAGGTTGTCGCATTCGCTGCCAAGTCCATACGTCAGCCAGGCGCCCAGACTTGGGCGTCCGAACTGACCGGTGCCGGTATTCATGAAAATCTTGGCAGGCGCGTGGTTAAAGAGATCGGTTTTGCAGGTGTGCAGAAACGTCAGTTTGTCAGCGATGCCGGCAGTAAAAGGCAACAGATCGCTGACCCATGCTCCGGATTCGCCGTACTGTCGAAACGACCGCCGGGTTCCGAGCAGGTTGGTTCTGTGACTACTGTCCATGAATGCAAAGCGCTTGCCCTCAAGGTAGCTTTGCGGCATCGGTTTCCCGTTGAGTTCAGTGAGCAACGGCTTATGAACAAACATATCCAGCTGCGATGGTCCGCCTGCCATAAACAGATAGATGACGCGCTTCGCCCGCGCCGGGAATTGTGTCGCTTTCGGCGCCAGAGGACTGTTCGTCAGATTCGCGGCGAAGGTTGATGGTCGTCCCTGAATCATGTCGCCGAGCGCGATGGCACCGACGCCAACTCCGCAGTCGCGGAAAAAGTGGCGGCGTGTTCGCTGCAAAAGCGGGTGTTCGTTATTCATGACATGAGTTCGATTCATTACTCACGGGTATAAGTTTCGTCGAGATTGAGCAGGACTCGAGCGGCGTTGAGCGGTGAAAGATCCGCGAAGACTTTCAGTTCATCCGGTCCCGGGTGCCGGGATGTGCATCGTCGAAATGCAGTTTCGATCCCATCTCGCTCAATGAGTTTCGACAAGGCTGTGGCGAACTCAAAGAAATTTGCGTCATTCATCAGGGTCAGAGCCTGAAGTGGCGTGTTACTGCGGTTGCGTCGCGTACAGGAACTCAGGCCCTCGGGAGCATCGAACACGTTGAGCGACGGTGGAGGTGTGGCTCGATACACAAAGGTATAAAGCCCTCGCCGATAGCGGTCTTCGCCGACACTGACTTTCCATTCTCGATTTGACTGACCTTGCGCCATGACACCTGCAGGAATTGGAGGATAAACTCCGGGGCCACCCATTTTTGAAGAGAGGAGGCCGCTGGCTGACAACGCGATGTCTCGTACAATTTCGGCATCCAGCCGCAAGCGACGCTGGCGTGCGAGCAGGTAGTTTCCGGGATCTTTCGTCCGCAGATCGATTCTTTCCCGGGAATCCTGACGGTAGGTGTGCGACGTCACAATCCGTCGATGCAGTTCTTTCAGGCTCCAGCCGTGTTCCATGAAATCAACCGCCAGCCAGTCCAGCAGTTCTGGATGTGACGGTGGCGAACCCTGAAGTCCGAAGTCATTTTCGGTCTCGACGAGTCCGCGTCCGAAATACTGCTGCCAGACACGATTCACGATGACGCGGGATGTCAACGGATTGTTCGCCGCGACGATCCAACGCGCCAGATCCAGTCGGGTGACGCGATCCTTGTCGCTGCCGAGTGGCGGCAGGACCGCCGGAGTTCCACAAGTCACTTCTTCCGCCGGTCGCGTGAAATCTCCTTTGATGAAAACGGTCGTCCTGCGCGGGTCCGGCAACTCTTTCATCACCAACGTTGAAACGCCGGATGCCAGCATGTCATCGATCCTGCCAAGGCGTTCAAGTTGCGGCAGAAACACCTGATCCGCTGCGCCGGGACCGACGCTGAAAAGTTCCAGAAGTTGCCTGGTATTGCGTTTTGACTTTTCTGCCGTCAATGCCTTCTGGACATCGTTTGACAGCGCCTTCTTTTGCTCCGCATCGAGGTGTGATTCCCATGCGTCCAGCTCGGTGGTCGCGTTGTCTACAAACTTGCGAAGAGACGCCTCCAGTTGCGTCCGTTCCTCCGTCAAAGACGGCGCATCAATTTCAGGTCCGTAGACGGTAAGGCTCGGCTCCTCCTGATTATTGAAAAACGCAAAGAACTGATAGTATTCTTTCTGCTCGATAGGATCAAACTTGTGGTCATGGCATTGCGCACACCCGATTGTCAAACCGAGCCAGACGGTACCGGTCGTGGCGACCCGATCGAACACGCTGTCGATGCGGTATTGTTCGGGATCGATGCCGCCTTCCTGATTGATCTGAGTGTTGCGGTGAAACCCGGTTGCGATTTGCTGCGCGACAGTCGCATCAGGCAGCAGATCTCCCGCCAACTGCTCGATCGTGAACTCGTCGAACGGCAGGTCCTCATTGAGCGCGCTGATGACCCAGTCACGGTATTTCCAGATACTTCTCGGCGCATCGACTGAATAGCCGTTGCTGTCTGCGTACCGAGCCTGATCAAGCCACCAGCGTCCCCAGCGTTCGCCGTAGTGCGGGCTTTGCAGCAATCTGTCAACCAGTTCTGCATATGCGGTCTCGGGATTCTGCTCGAAGGCCGTCAGGAAGGTCTCTACGTCGGAAATTGTCGGAGGTAGTCCCGTCAGATCCAGGCTGATGCGTCGAATCAATGTGATGGGATCCGCGAGCGGCGACGGAGAAATCTCCGCCAGTTTCAGGCGATCCTGAATGAAAGCATCGACAGGATTCACCTGTACTGAGTCGAACGTCACCGCGTTGGGTGAAGTTGTTTTTACGGGAAGAATAAAGGCCCAGTGCTTCTGGTATTCCGCTCCCTGAGCAACCCACGCTTTCAGCATGTTCTTTTGTTCCGGCGTCAATTGTTTGCCGGAATCAGGCGGCGGCATCAGAGTGCTGTGATCCTCGCTGAAAATCCGCTGCACCAATTCACTGTCATCCGGTTGACCCGGACGGATTGCCGCGTGCCCTGATTCCAGCATCGCCGTCGCGCCCTCAGGCGTATCGAGTCGCAATCCGGCTTCGCGTGTCTTCTGATCGAACCCGTGGCAGGAGAAGCAGTTCTCCGCCAGGATTGCGCGCACGTCTCGGTTGTAAGCAAATTCCTGAGCCAGAGCATCGGAACCCGGACTCAGGAGAACCAGAGCAACGCCAATCGAACACACCGGCAGTCCAGGGGAGTGGCATTTACCGACTCGCCGCATGGATTGTCTCCTGGGATAAATGGAATCTCAGATCAGCAATCACCGCAGTATTCAACAAAGCGTGCGTCAGTGAAGGTCAATATCACAAGCATTTTCGCCGGCGGTTATCGTAAACTCAATTCCGCTCGTTGCCGTTTGCGTATATTTTTGTCAAAAGGTATTTCTGGTGCCGCGACATGATCAGCGCCGTCCAGCATATCATCTGCGTTCGCGAAATACCATGTGCTGTTGATTCACCCACGGGACTGCCATGTCATGAACCATATTTCACGCTGTCAGGTTTTTCCGCTCGCTCGCTCCTCAGGTGTCGTTTCAGATTGACGACCGTGAAGTGCTGCGCTGGAACTCAGGGACCGATTATCCTCGAGCCTGATTTCCGCACAGATAAAACAGATACGCTGCCGAAATTGAGACGGTGTCGTCATACACAGACTTGCCACCAAACGTTGCTTTGGGTGCCGCCACCGCCGATTCAATCAAATTGGTGTCACGCACGCCGGAAGATCCGCCGAATTTCCGAATGGCAGCAGCGTGGATTTGAAGAACAATCTCCACAGAAAGATACACGCAGGTATTCGGATTGGAATTCATGCCAGCCGTTCCATCGTCCTGGCATACGCATCCATCGTCGATTCAATCAATTCCGAGACACCTGTTTCCCCCCCCGAATTTCCTCCTGGGGAAATCGTAATCGTCCCGTTTGGTTGCACTTCGACGTGAACTTCGTCCCCGGCCTTCAAATGTGCCAGCCGCTGCAATGCCAGATCGAGTTCAATCCGATCCGGATGATTTGTGGTTGAGATGACTTTTATCATGCCGAAACTATACGCTGCTGCGTCAGGATCTGTCCACAAGAGTCTGCGTTTTTCAAGTTGGGACCACAAAATATGAACTACTTCCCTTCAGCCGCATCCGGCTTTATCCCTGCCTCGCACGAAGACCCGCAGAAGCCGGGAGTGCTGAAGCGCGTGATTGCCACGCAGCGGGAGTTTCAGGCGGGCCAGGTGCAGATGCTCAATTGGGCGCGGTTGCCGGTCGGTTCGTCGTTTCAGCCGCACTACCATGAAGACATGCAGGAAGTGTTTGTGTTGTTGAACGGCAATGTCACCATGAAGTGCGGCGAACAGACTGTGACGATGCAGGTGGGCGATACAGTGATCGTCAATCCCGAGGAGATTCATCAGATGCAGAACGTCGGCGAAGTCGTCGCGGAATACATCGTGTTCGGGATTTCTGCCCAGAAGGGCGGCCGGACGGTGGTGGTCACATGAAACATTTTTGAGTAGGATGGACATTCTTGTCCGTCGTCAGATGCGCGGACATGGCAGGCACACAAATCGTTGGTCAGTGAGAGATTCTCGATGGTATACTTGGGCAAGAATGTCCAAGCTACGGGAAACGCACTCGACTACGGGAAACGCACTCGACTCGGAGAGTCAAGCTACGGGAAACGCACTCGACTCGGAGAGTCAAGTTACAGGAATTACATGATGCCTACCAGAATCACGGCCTTTGAAGCATTCGACATTCGCTTTCCGACATCGCAGCATCTGGACGGTTCGGATGCGATGAATCCCGATCCGGACTACTCAGCCGCCTATGTCGTCCTCCGCACAGACTCGGCGGATCGCTGCGGTTACGGAATGACGTTTACGATCGGACGCGGCAATGAGATCTGCGTTGCCGCCATCCGTTCGCTCGCGACGCTGCTGATTGGGCAGACTGTCGAATCGCTGATGGCCGAACCCGTGACTTTGTACCGCAGGCTCACCGGAGACAGTCAGCTGCGCTGGGTTGGTCCGGAAAAAGGCGTGATTCATCTGGCCGCCGCCGCCGTCATCAATGCTGTCTGGGACCTTTGGGCCCGGATACAGCACAAGCCCGTCTGGGAGGTCATCTGCGACATGTCGCCCGCGCAATTTGTGGCAAGCGTGGATTTTCGATACCTCACAGATGCGTTGACCCCGAATCAGGCCGTGGAACTTCTTGATCGCCACACGGCGACGCGGGCGAAGCGGATCGAAGAACTGCGGGGCATCGGCTATCCTAGCTACACGACATCCGCCGGCTGGTTGGGTTATTCGGACGAGGATTTGAAACAGAAATGTACGGACCTGAAGGCGCGGGGCTGGAGTCATTTCAAGATCAAGGTCGGGCGGGATCTGGACGACGATCGACGCAGGTGCAGCGTATTGCGTCGCGAGATGGGCGATGAAGCGCATATGATGATCGATGCCAATCAGGTCTGGGATGTGCCGCAGGCGATCGAGTGGATTCGCGAACTGGCTCCGTTTCGGCCATGGTTTGTGGAAGAACCGACGTCTCCGGACGATATTCTTGGCCATCGTGCGATTGCGGAAGCCGTCAAGCCGATTCGGATTGCCACGGGAGAAATGTGCCACAACCGGATCATGTTCAAGCAGTTCATGCAGTGTGGGGCACTGCAGGTTTGTCAGTTGGACTGCTGCCGTCTGGGTGGTGTCAACGAAGTCATGGCTGTGCTGCTGCTGGCAGCAAGATTCGGCATCCCGGTGTGCCCGCATGCGGGCGGTGTGGGACTTTGTGAATACGTCCAACACGCCAGTATCGTGGACTACGTCTGCGTGTCTGCGTCAATGGAGGACCGGGTGGCCGAATATTCCGATCACCTGCACGAGCATGTTTACGATCCGGTCGTGATGCAGCAGGGTCGCTACATGCCACCAAAGACCGCGGGTTACAGCGTGCAGTTTACCGACGCGGCGATGCAGCAGTTTGCGCGGTAAGGTAGCTCGACTCTCTGAGTCGAGTTGACCAGATCAAGCGCACTGGATCGGCATGTACTCGACTCAGAGAGTCAAGCTACCGAGCTCGCTCTCTGGCGAAACCATTCGGCCGTGATTCGAAGGCCATCGGCGACAGACACTGTTGGTCCCAGGAGCTCTGCGAGTCGGTCGGCATCCAGCAGTGAACGTTCCACGTCACCGGCGCGGCGGTCGCCGTAACGAATTTCGCTGTTGCTGGAGAGCGTCGTGCGAATGTGTTCGGCCAGTTGCAGCGTATTGGTTTCGCGACCAGTTCCCACATTCAGCACACGTTCAGGAATCTGACCCTGCAGCGCGGCCATGTTGGCTTTCACAACGTCGGCAATAAATACATAGTCGCGGACGCAGCCGGGATCTCCGGCCGTCGTGCGCGCGAATACGCTCACCGGTTCATGTGCCAGCATTCGGTTACAGAAAATCGCCACGACACCCGCTTCGCCATGAGGATCCTGCCGAGGCCCGTAGACGTTGGCATAGCGCAGCACGGTGGAATTCAGACCATGTTCGTGGCGAAAACAGTCCAGATACTTTTCAACCGCAAACTTGCTGCAGGCGTATGGACTGAGTGGCAGCGGAATCGTGGAAACGGACGCCCGAGTACCATCCGGGACTTCGCCATAGATCGCGCCACCAGTGCTGGCAAAGACCAGATGTCCGACTTTATGATCGACGCAGGACCGCATCACGTTGATCGATCCAATGATGTTAATCAATGCGTCGTTTTGAGGTTCGCGTACACTGACGGCGACGCTGGCTTGCGCAGCCTGATGACTGACGGCGGTTGGTTTGAAGCTTGCAAAGGCCTTTTCGACTTCCGCAGCACCCTGAATATCCACCTGGAAAAATTCGGCGGCGTCGGGAACGTTTTCCCTGCGTCCACTGCTCAGGTCGTCCAGCACGGCAACTTTCCAGCCAGCTGCGATGGCCCTATCCGCCAGGTTGCTGCCAATAAATCCAGCGCCGCCAGTAATCAAGAGTCGCATGTTTCGTGGTCCTGCCTGTACTTCGTTGCCTCACTTCCGTCGATACTCTAGTCGAAATTCTTCCTGGATGGACAACCAGGATCTGATTACTCCGGAGCTTGATCGTGACGGTGTTCCTTTCAATCCGATTGTATGGGGACATTTCGGTCATCATCGGTAAATTGCGCACGAAGACAGAACCGGTATTCAACTGAAATCCGTCAAGTCTCTTACGTGAACAAATGTTGTCATGATCGTTCAGCCATGCTTGAGCAAC
>CAZFDW010000127.1:0-4642 GCA_964517865.1 uncultured Chitinophaga sp. | reverse complement strand
CAACCACTATGGTCTTTGATCCCAAACATTTCATATTTGGCCGGATCAGAGTGGGAAAATCCCAAGTTATAGAGACTATCGAACTTGCCTGACTCACTTGATTTGACAGGCAATTCAGTTGCGATTATCGTTACACTTTGCCCTGTCTTCTGTACTTGCGTCGTTCACGTGGGTGAGTGGGCTCAGATTTAACAAATTGGAGGTTTGTTATGAAATTGGCTCGTTTGGTTTGTTTGGGTGCTTTGGCAGGAATGATCACTTTTGGCGATCTGTCTGAAGCTGGTGATTATCATTCCAGTGGTTCTTATGGGTCACATGGTAGCTCTGTTGGATCGACTGGCTCTTGCGGATCAACAGGCGACTATGGTTCGACTGGATCTGACAAATCTTGTGGCTCACGAAGAGCACGTCGCGCTGCTGCGTCAAACGGTTCAACAGGATCGTACGGTTCAGCGTCTTCAACTGGGTCATACGGTTCGGCTGCATCTTCTGGATCAGGCGTGTCTCACGGTTCAACCGGATCATATGAATCATCTCACGCTTCTAATGGCGGATCTTCGGGTGGTCGCGTGCCACGCCGAGTTCTCCGTGCTTCACACGGATCCGCAGGTTCACATGGATCCGCAGGTTCACATGGATCACTTTCATCCGGTGGGTCGTACGTAAGGTAGTTTCCGTGGCTGCGTCGAGTTTGACGGCAGCGCGATGAAACTGGAATTGAGGAAACGCCAGCTAGTCACCAGAAATTCTGGCTGACCCTTGGCGTTTCTTTGCATTCTGAAAGTACAGAATGGCAGAGCCACGGAGGCCGCTCAGCACATCATGGTCGTTCGTGTCAAGGACACCGTGAGCAGTCGGCAATATGGCTCCCTGATCGTGGACCGCACCGATGATTTTCGGTCTGAAAAAACCATTTTGCAAAGTCGGCTATGCAGTACTCAATCTGTGGCTGGCATTTCACGTCTTGGCTGTGTTTATTTCGCCCGCCGCCATGCCGCCGTCTTCGCCGCTGCTTGAAGACGGGTATCGGATTGCATTGCCATACAATGAAGCTCTGTTCCTGAATCATGGCTACCACTACTTCGCGCCCGATCCCGGTGCCAGTACGCTCATTGCCTGGGAGATTCCGCGTGAAGGCGAGGCACCTTCGGTCGGACGATTTCCGGACGTCTCCATCCGCCCGCGACTGTTGTATCATCGCTACTTTATGCTGGCGGAAAATATCTGGGCCTTCGATGATGAGACTCAGCAGGACCTGCTGAAAGCCTACGCGCGGCATTTTGCAGACAAGTCTGGTGCGGATCGTATTTCACTCAGTCGCATCAGCCACGAACCATCGTCGATCATGCGCTTGCAGGCTGGTGGAAAACTGGATGACCCGGAGACGTTTCAGAGGGATGTGCTCGGAGACTTCGATTTTTCTGCCGAACTCGATGGACCAAATTCCTCAGTGGCCAGAAATTTCTGAGGTAGCACAGCCGTGATAGAGCCGCCTGGTACTCATCCTCTGTCAAGTATCCTGACGTCCGTCCGTTGCAATCTGGATCAGGGCGTCGCGGCATGGCATCGTTTCTGGTTTGATCCGCTGGACCCATTGATGCTGGGGGTCATTCGGCTGCTGACGGGCTGGATGCTGCTTTACAATCTGTTGGTCTGGTCGCTGCAGCTGGAAACATTCTTCGGTCGCAACGGGCTGCAGCCGCTCGATACAGTCAGGCGACTGTATGAGTCTCGGCTTGTCTTTTCATTCTGGTTGTGGATTGATGACCAGTATTTGTGGCCGGTTCACATCGTCTGCGTCATAGTGGCCGCCATGTTCTGCATTGGAACGGCCACACGAGTGACATCGATTCTGGCTTTTTTGATCACGATTTCCTATTCGCAGCGCGTGCCGGTGGCCAACTTCGGATTTGATCAGATTCTGGGCATGATGTGTCTGTATCTTGCCCTGGCCCCCTGCGGCGCGGCGTTGTCGGTGGACAGCGTGATTCGCAGGTGGAGGCGGCGGCGGAAGGGTTTGGAGCAGACGATCGCACCGGTCCGGTTCGCGTCAGCTCGAATGGCCAGTCGTCTGATCCAGCTGCACCTGTGTGCCATCTATTTCTGGGCGGGGTTTTCGAAACTGAAGGGTCCAACATGGTGGACCGGCGAAGCCATGTGGAACGTCATTGCCAACCAGGAATACCAGACCATCGATCTCACCTGGATGGCATGGACACCTTGGCTCCCGTATTTGATCGCGCATGTCACTGTCGCATGGGAGGCCTTCTTTATTGTCCTGGTCTGGAATCCTCGACTGCGGCCTCTTGTGCTGGCGATGGGGGCCGCGATGCACTTCGGGATCGGGGCGTTCCTCGGAATGTGGACGTTCGGACTTATCATGACATTTGCATATTTGTCGTTTGCCGATCCGGAGATCTGGCGGACTCGGATTACCCGGCTGAGCAGTTGCTTCAGACGCCGCGCGTCATCAGTGTATGCCGCAACTGAGACTGAACCCGGCATCATGCCTGGTGATCCGCGATCGGCTTCGTTGCTGTCATCAACGGTCACTGCCCTCACGACCAATGTGCCGGTAATTCCGAAACATATTCCGTCGATGTCGGTCGCAACAACCTCATGCCGCGTGCTGGTGATTGCGATGGATGCACAGCACCGCAGTGCGTTGCGGGAACATTTTCGCAGTCATGAATTGGATTGTCGCGCGGTGGATAGTGGCGATCGAGCCATGCACCTGCTGTCGCGCGAGCAGTTTTCTGCGATCGTTATTCATGGCAGCGGTTATTCCCGGACGGATCTGATGAGTCTGGTGTCTGACGTATTCGATTACGCCAATGTGCCTGTTCTGGTCCTGCTGGCGGGCAGTCAGGATGGGCTCAGATCACCTTTTGCCCGGATCAGTATGGTACTATGTCAATCGCTTCCGGCGTCGCTGCGCGAAATCCGCAACAGCCTCGAAACACTCCTGGCCCGATGTGGGAATCCGGCTGATGAGTAGCCCTGTCAGATGTTCGGATTGTGACTGTTTCTGTGAAACGACGACTATGAACCCATTCAACGCATTGATCGTGAGAGTACTCCTCGTCTCCGTTGTCGGCCAGCTACTCCTGGTCTCGGGTTGCGCGAAAGCACCGGATTCTCCGGAGGTGATGCTGGAACGCGCGAAGATTCTGATGAATCGAGGCCGGGAGGCGGAAGCCATTCCGGTACTCGACAGCGTGTTGACAGCCATGCCGAAAAATTCTGAAGTACACTACCAACGGGGCCTTGCGTATGAGAATCTCGATGTGCCCGAGAAGGCACTGGCGGACTACGTCGCTTGTCTGGACCTGGACAATCGGCGCACGGACGCTCTCAACAACAAGGCCGTGCAGCTCGCGAAACTGAAAAGATACGACGAAGCCATCAGCGCCTTCTCAGAGCTTGTTGATCTGGATCAGGAAGATTTCCTTGGATACCGTAATCGGGGGCTCTGCCGATTCGATATGCACGACAATGCTGGCGCGCTGCAGGACTATGACACCGCCCTGAAGCTGAATCCCGACGATTCGTCATCCTGGTTTCAGCGAGGTAACGTGCATCTGTCCATGGACAATCTGGTCGCTGCAGAAAGTGATTTTTCAAAGGCACTGGAATTGGACGCCGAATTTGCCAAAGCATGGATGAATCGCGGCGTCGCGCGGTATCGCATTGGCGAAAAATCATTGGCGGCGGAAGATCTGACGAGGGCTCAGGAACTGGACAGTAATATTGTGCTGCCAGCGATAGATTTCTTCAAAAATGTCGTACAGTCGGCTGCTGCCACGGAAGTCATGGCAGCTTCGGCGTGGGACAGTTGCCGTCCGGTGATTGAAGAAGAATTGGCCGACCGAGGATTTACGAAATTGGTCTTTGTGCGGGAGTTCCTCGATCTGCAGTGCGCGGAATTGGCGGCTGAATTCGACGGCCAGCTGACCACGGTCCTTGTGACATGTCAGCAGACAGGGAAATCGACTATCACCCTGCCCTGCCCCGATTTGACAGAGCTCGTGGGCGGGGAGCGGCGTCCATGTAGTCTGCTGGTGCTGAAGGTGTCTGAGAACAACGGCATTGCTCCGCAGGTTGCCCGGTTCGAACAGCAGTGGAATCCACAGACTCAGAATGGTTCGCCTGTGATTATGGACTACGAACTCTGATTGGTGTGTTTCGCTCCGCTGCACACACCCTACGATTACCAGCGCAATATGACGGCAATCGCTTGCAGTCTCCGTGAAATCGCGGCACGATGCGTCTTCGTAGTACTTCAGGCCAGGGTCCCGCCCGGGTTGGCCTCGATCCCTTAAATTCCTGTTCGTTCGGGAGGCCGTATGAAGTCTTGCTTATGGGTACTGATTGCATTGATACTGACGATTTCTGCGTGTCCGCAGTTCTGCGTTCGGGCATTCCTCATGCAGTCCTGATCGACAGGCTGGGAAATGTTCGCATGATCAAAGTCGGCTCCGGCCCGGCAAATTCGAAGGCTCTGCACGAGATGATTGAAGTGCTGCTTGCCGAATAGGTTGTGAAAGAATGAGATTTAGTCCCAACGGGACGGCATGTTGTAGCCACGGGCGCGAGCCCGTGGGCCGGAAAAAAGAGTGACAGAGAGTCCCGAAGGGACGAC
>CAZFDW010000126.1:10060-13895 GCA_964517865.1 uncultured Chitinophaga sp. | reverse complement strand
TCGATTCCTCGGTGGAAAGGCTTCAGGTCAAAGTCACGGGTATGTTTTCGGCTTCTCTGTGTATTGCGGTCAACGGCGTACGGATCCCGCTGCAACCGACAGAAACTCGTGGTGAATATGTTGGTGGCGTGCGTTACCGTGCATGGCAGCCACCGAACTGCCTCCATCCGAACATCGGCGTGCATACGCCGCTGGTGTTTGATCTTGTCGATACCGCGAACGGTCGATCTTTGGGCGGATGTCGTTACAATGTGGAGCATCCGGGTGGCTTGAATCCAGACGGATATCCGGTCAATGCACTGGCTGCGGAGAGTCGCCGCTCCGGTCGCTTTTTCCGGATGGGTCATACAGGTGGGCGGATGCTGCCAAAGACACCGGATATGTCGCCTGATTTTCCATGTACGCTGGATCTGCGTCGCGGCACAATTTGAAACTCCGGAATACGATGGAATGGCCACAGGATTGTCTCCGAGCGCAAGGACGGAACGAGTTTTCAGCTGCCCGCCGTTCGTCTATGACGAGGTTTACGGCAGCGATGGGATGCCTCGCGGACACTGGGCGAAGTTTCTGACAGCGCTCCGCAACGTTCCTATCGGAGAATTCTCCCGCCGCAATGAGCAGGCCGACCGGATGCTCCGCGAAAACGGTGTGAGCTACCATTCGGTGGGTGCCGGCGGTGACACTGCCCGTCCCTGGCGACTCGACCTGCTCCCGATGCTGATTACGGCCGCAGATTGGGCTGTCATCGCAGAAGCGCTCGCTCAGCGAGCTCGGCTGCTCAATCTTATGATCGCCGATATCTATGGTTCACGCAGTCTTATCGACGACGGCACGCTCCCACCGGAGGTGCTTTACGCCAATCCGGAATTCCTGCGACCATTCTGTGACATCGGTCGATTGGATCAGCTTCCGATGTTCATGTACGGCGTTGAACTCGCGCGGTCGGCGGAGGGCCAGTGGTGGGTGATGGCTGACCGCTCAGAAGCGCCCGCCGGTCCTGGCTTCGCGCTCGAGAATCGCATCGTCAGTTCGCGTACGATGCCGTCAGCGTTTAAGCAGATTCCTGTCGAACGTCTGGCCCCGTTCTTCGCACGTCTGCAGAATTCGGTTCGTCGCCGGGCACCGCGTCCCGGTGACAACCCCCGCATCGTATTGCTTTCAAGTGGACCGGGGCATCCTTACTATTTTGAAGACGTGTATCTGGCCAGATATCTGGGATACACGATGGTCGAAGGCGGCGACCTCGCCGTGCGGAATGATGCCGTCTTTTTGAAAACACTTTCCGGTCTGGTGCCGGTGGATGTGGTGCTGACCCGCGGAGCGGAATCAGGGCTCGATCCTCTGGAACTTGGTGGCTATGCGGCGCACGGAGTGCCGGGATTGCTCAACGCAATGCGATCAGGCAACGTCACGGTGACGAATACGCCGGGCTGCGGCATCGTCGGTGCGCCTGTCTTCATGGCGTTTCTGCCACGACTCTGCCAGCGGCTGCTGGGCGAATCGCTGAAGATGCCATCCATCTCGACATGGTGGTGTGGCGAAGCAGACAGCTTTGCCTACGTGATGAATCGGCTTGACCATCTGGTTGTGAAACCAGCTTTTCAGAAGAGCGGCGGGGAAGAAATTATTGTCAGCGATCTCACAGCTGAACAGCGAGAGAAACTCGTCGCGCACCTGCAGGCGAATCCGTATTCCTGGGTGGCTCAGGAGAAAGTCGCACGATCGGCAGTGCCGGTCTGGTCGGCGTCCGGAATTCGATGCGGTCACGCCGCAGTTCGCGCATTCCTGGTTGAAGACGAAGATAAATGGCATCTGATGCCAGGTGGCCTGATTCGCGTTGCGCCTGACACCGGCCCGATGCAGTTGTCCATCGCTGCCGGTGAAGGCAGTAAGGATCTGTGGGTGATCGCGGACGGGAAAGTCGATCCAGTGACGCTGCTGAATCCGCAGGATCAGCCGATTGATCTGCGTCGCACGTCAGCGTTGTTTCCCAGCCGGGTCGCGGACAACCTGTTCTGGCTGGGACGTTCGCTCGATTGCTGTGACTTTCTGGCGCGCCTCATCCGGGCCTTGGCGGAACGTCTCGCAGATGAAGGCAACGTGGATATGACCGAAGTCCGCTTCCTGGCGCGGGCTTTGAGCGAATTCGGGCAGCTGGAACCCGGCTTTGTTGTCGATGGTCTGGAATCGCAGTTGCCGTCGCTGACCGAAGCTCTGCCCGACGCCGTCTATGACGCCGGCGAATTTGGCGGGCTCGCCCGAGTTGTCAATGAGCTGACTCGTCTGGCATCACTGGTCCGCGACTGGATCAGTCCCGATACATGGCATCGTATCAACGTGACCGCAGAAAAATTCCGCACATCGTCGGAGAAGGAATGGCGCGATATCACGGATGTCGTCAGTTCGGCGAATTCACTTGTTGGCGATATTGCTTCTGTCAGTGGCTTGGTTTTTGACGGCATGAATCGCGGTCCGTCATGGAGATTTCTGGAACTGGGACGCTGTATCGAACGCGCCAGTTCGACAGCCCGACTGCTGCTTTCTGCCGAATGGAAACGCGGTTCCACATCGCCGACCCTGCTGAAGACGCTCATCGAAGTCCTTGACGTACGGATGACGTATCGCTTTCGATACCGCGAGAACTTTCATCGCAACGCCGTGCTGGACCTGACGATTACAGACGAGACAAATCCACGTTCGCTGGCGTTTCAGCTGGATCGCGTCGTGTCGCATGTGGATCGGCTGCCAGGTTTTGAAGCACGTCCACTGCGGTCAGACGAAATGCGAATTGTCATGCAGGCGGCGCATGCCGTGCGAATGCTGACCAGTGAAGACCTTGCGGCATCGCATCCCAAAGCCGTGACAGCCGCCCTGAAGACCGTTGAAGATAACATGACGCACTTGTCGGATGTGCTCACGCGGAAATATCTGGTGCATTCCGGAGTGCCGCGACAATTTACGGAATTTGGCGGAGGTGCCCCGTGAAGTATCGCATTACGCACAAGACGAATTACAACAGCCACGAATCCGTATCGATCGGGCACAATCAGGCATGGCTGGAATTGCGGTCGGTGAACTGGCAACTGGTCGATTCCTTCAATCTGACCATCGATCCCGAACCGTCGATTCGTACACGACGCATTGATTCATTTCGGAATCCCGTGCATCTGTTTTCATTCAATGAGGGATATCAGCAACTCACAGTGACGGCGACATCGGTGGTGACTGTCTCGGATATTCCGCAGCCTGATGCACAGCTCAGAGTTCCGTGGGAGCAGGTTGCTGGCGGCGTTAAGAATCATGCCACCGCAGAAGATCGCGAAGCGGCTGAGTTTGAATTTGCGTCGCCCCGGATTTTCTGGTCCGCTGATAAACGCAAATACGCAATCGAATCCTTTCAAATCGGGCGCAGCGTACGGGATGCACTGCTGGATCTGACGCGGCGGATTCATACGGAATTTTCCTACGACAGTCGGGCCACCACGGTGAACACGCCTGTCGATGAAGTGTTTCGCCTGCGACGCGGTGTGTGCCAGGATTTTGCTCATCTGCAGATCGCAATGCTGCGATCACTTGGAATCCCCGCGCGATATGTCAGCGGCTATCTGCGAACCGTGCCAACGGAAGGTCAACCGCGACTAACAGGAGCTGATGCCACTCACGCCTGGCTGTCAGCCTACTGCGGCAACGGTGTGTGGCTGGACGTCGACCCGACGAACAATACTATTTGTGCGACCGACCACGTCACGCTCGCCTGGGGCCGTGACTACAGCGACGTACCTCCGCTCACCGGCGTTTTCATCGGCGGTGGGCAACATCGGCTGATCGTGAATGT
>CAZFDW010000126.1:0-9960 GCA_964517865.1 uncultured Chitinophaga sp. | reverse complement strand
CTCAGATGGCTTCGTCTGCGTCTCGCAATCGTTCGTTGCGGTCAAACGCCAGCAATGCGGTGATGAGTTCTCCCATGTCGCCCATCATGATGCGATCGAGTTTATAGATCGTCAGATTGCAGCGATGATCGGTCATGCGATTCTGGGGAAAATTGTACGTCCGAATTCGCTCGCTTCGATCACCGGATCCGACCAGAGTCCGTCGATGTTCCGCGCGTTCATTCTGCAGCTTCGTTGTCTGCGCCTCCAGAATGCGGCTGCGGAGCACGCGCATTGCTTTCGCGCGGTTCTTGTGCTGACTCTTTTCGTCCTGACACTTCACGACGATCCCGGTTGGAAGATGTGTCAGTCGTACGGCGCTTTCAGTTTTATTGACCTTTTGGCCGCCCGGCCCGCCGGCCCGCATCGTATCCACCTGCACGTCCTCGGCGCGAATATCGATTTCCGCTTCGTCGGCTTCCGGCAACACGGCCACTGTGGCGGCACTGGTATGGACTCGCCCCTGAGTCTCCGTCGAAGGCACCCGCTGCACGCGATGCCCACCGCTCTCAAATTGCAGCGAGTGAAATGCACCCTCTCCGGTTATGGAAAAGACGACTTCCTTGAGTCCGCCCAGTTCGGTGGGACTGAATTCCAGAACCTCGGTCTTCCAGTTCCGTTGTTCACAATACGACATGTACATGTCGAAAATATCCTTGGCGAACAATGCGGCTTCGTCTCCGCCCGTGCCGGCTCGAACTTCCATAATACACGCTCCGCGTGTGATGGAATCACCGGCAGTCGCCATGTCTTCCAGTTCGACGGCCAACTGATCGCGCTGAGAGACCAGCTGATTCAGTTCGGACTTTGCATACTCTCGCGAAGTATGATCTTGTTCCTCGTCGATCATCATCTTCGCGGCGTCAATGTCGCCTTCCAGACGATGAAACTTCCGTACGGCTGCAGCAATGCGCGCCAGCTTGCCGATTTCCTTCTGAATCTCCAGCATGCGCGAGACATTGGAGAGGACGTCCGGATCCTGCAACTGCTTTTCGAGTTCCTCATAGCGGGCCAGTTGGCGTTCAAGAACTGGAAACATGACTGTGTGCCTGTGAGCAAAAATCTGTGGACTGGAAATCGTTCTGCCCGCAGGCAAAAAAGAAAGGACGTGCGCAGTTCCCTGCGCACGCCCTTGTCAGATTGTCAGATCACAGTCGCTACTTTGCGGTCTCTTCTTCTTTTTTGCCCCACTTGTATTTCTTCGTGAACTTTTCGACCCGACCGGCTGAATCGATGAACTTCATCTTGCCCGTATAGAACGGATGCGATGCCGAACTGATTTCCACTTTGACGAGCGGGTATTCCGTGCCATCATCCCACGTTGTCTTCTCTTTCGAACGCATCGTGGAGTTGATCAGGAAGCGAGTCCCTGTGGATGTGTCCATGAACACAACCGGCTGGTATTTCGGGTGGATATCTTTTTTCATCTGCATAAACCTTCAGGTGCTTCAGCCAGCCAGTGACAAGTACACCAGCGTTGAGACTGAACCAAAATGCGACCACGAGATTCGTGGCGGCGTGACACAACCCAGCCCTCTGGCTGGATAACGAAGCGAGGGAGTGTAAGTCCACAACCGCAATTCGGCAAGGAAAAACACGTTTCATGAGCCAACGAGCCCCGCAGTTCCCGTTTTCGAACGAGAAAGTGGCCCAGGGACTGGTCCAAAGCATTCAACAAGCGGACGTATGCCGCCGTTGGAATGAGGATGGAACACTCGTTTAACCGCGTGGGCAACGCCCCGCGCTTCGTATCTGGTATCTGGTATCTCAAATCTCAAATACGAACAATCGCGGCCCGATGGGCACGCGGTTAAACGAGCCAATGCCCAGCGAAGGGTACGAGCTGCTCACCGGTTACTGCTGCATCAGAATTCCGTCGCAGACACAAGCTGTCCGTCTTTGCGGGACGCCAGTTTCAGCAGCACTTCCTGCGACATCGTCTTGCGAATTCCACGGACGCTTCCGTCGGCAAGCAGAAAATGAACGTGAAGACTGTGCGCACTTCCGAACGTGCCGACTCGCTGATTCTGGAGGAACTTGTATTCAGCACGTTGTTCGTCCGTCATATTACGTGTGTCTTCCATTTCGCCTGTGGCCGGGTCGAAGCTCATGATGCGTGAGTACGAACCCAATCCTTCTGTATTTCCCATGTTGCGAAGCGTGCCGCGGTCTCCAAAAATCCAGACCGTTCCCAGCGGCATATTCATGTGTTCTCCGAGCAGCAGCGTATTCGACGCGCCATCCGGCACAGATTCCAGCGATTCTGAACTGTTCAGATACAACAAGCCGTCACCGTCGATGTCGATTGGTTGTTCGGAACTGTTGTGAACACCCGCATAGCAGGAAGTCGGAGTTCGAGTGAAAGGGTTTGAAGGGCATTGAAGCAGACCGAGATTTATAGTCGTGCCCGAAATTCTTCCCGCCAGATCTGGTGGCATGGGCATTCCCCGGGTAACGTCGTAGCCGTTGCCGATTTGTCTGGTCAGAGTCGGGTTCATGCCATTCTGCATTTCAACAGCCTGCTCTTTCGTAATTTCGCCAGACTCAAGCTGTTTCCACAGCACGATCGCTTCGTTCAGTGAAGCGTTTTGTTCTGGCGACATAAACGAACGATTCGGATTCATAAAATCGACCTGATGCCAGAGGGCGTCCTGGCCAATAAACGGCAAAATCTGAACGATCCAGCCGATACGATAGCCTTGACTATCTGCAAGGACGGGACCCACGTCATTGACGCAACCGGGAGGCAGGACGCTGAACGTCTGATTGTAATGCTGCAAAGCCACGCCCAGTTGCATCAGATTGTTCTGACACTGCACACGACGCGCATTCTCACGTGCCTGTTGAACAGCGGGCAGCAGCAGTGAAATCAGGATAGCCACGATCGCGATCACGATCAGCAGTTCCAGCAGCGTGAATCCGCGAAGGCGACGCATTGAGTATGCAGGCAGAGACCTCATCAGAACTCTCCAATGAATTCCATATCGGCTCGATTGCCAAGATTTGCGTACAACGGGAGACTGATGTTCTCACTCAAAAATCGCACGGAACCATCCGCCAGTACAAACTGTGCACCACCGGTGTGGTAGCTGGAATAGCCACTCGTGGAGGTATCATCCGGTGGCGGTAACGCCTTTCGAAACCTCGCGGCTCCCGGTGCCGGTCCCCCGACATCCCAGCCGCGGTTAATCGGCACGCCGGAATTTCGCAGCGTGGATTTCGTGCCCGACATCCAGCCCAGTTCGTTCGCATCTTCGATCACACATTTTTCGCCAGCCATGATCGTATTGGACGCACCGTCACGAATCTGCCGAAAACCCACGCTGCTGTTCAGAAACATGACGCCGTTGTTTTTCGCGTCGATCGGAACATCTGCCCCACCAAATGACGCAGCGTAATTGCTCATGGCCAACGTCTGGTTCCCCTGACTCAACACACGTTGCCAATCGGAAGGACAGCCCAGCGTGGCGATCGCCATGCCGCGAAATCCACCATTCGTGGCCGCGTAGACACTGGCATTGAAGTTGATCTGACCGAACAGACTGGCTTGTTCCATCATCGGCAGGAGCTGCACGATCCAGGACATGTGGTAGCCTTCTTCGAGGTTGCGAATCGGGCCAGTCTCGTTCACACAACCCGGAGGCAGCATTTCAAACGCCATATCGTAGTTGTGTAACGCCAGGCCAATCTGCATCAGATTGTTCTTACACTGCGTTCGCCGAGCCGCCTCACGCGCCTGCTGCACTGCTGGCAGGAGAAGGGCAATCAGGATCGCGATGATCGCAATCACGACCAGCAGCTCAATCAGCGTGAAACCACGAGATCGTGGACGCAATTCTCCCTTCTTCCCCGAGTTCAGGGGAGTAGGGACTGAGACACAAACAAGTGGGGCACGATTCCATCGTGCCGAGCACGTTAAAAACGTGCTCCACGCCCGGAGGACGACAGCTATTTCTGCGCCCGTCCTGGGTGGCCGAAGGTCAGTTAAGGGGGTTGAATTCATAGTGCCAACTTTCTTGTTCGAGTCACCTGAAAAGGAATCTCCGCATTGGCCGGGTATCGCGCGACGACGGTACACGAATCAACTTTTACTGTGATCACAACCTCGGCGGAATTTGTCTGATGAATTGCACCTGCTGGCAAATTCCACGTGAGTCCCATCCATGCGGGGTCTTTGGACCTGGATTTCTGCGCGAGCAATAAACCCGCATCGGCCAGTTTTTCGGCCTGCAGGAACGCCACTTCGTTCCGCATCTGCCGCCTTTCCATCACGACGCGCCGCACCTGCTGCGCCATGATTCCCGAAAGGATCACCAGTACCGCAATCGCGACGATACTCGCCGCTCCACGGCGAGGTGCCGCGACGTGGGTCGGGTTAGGATTGAGACAGAAATAAGTGGGGCACGATTCCATCGTGCCGAGCACGTTAGAAACGTGCTCCACGTCCGGAAGACGACAGTTATTTCTGGGCCGGTCCTTAGTTGAGGTGATGGAAGAGGACTCGAGTTTCATATTGGTGTTTCGCAGCTGGACTGTCAATGTCTTCATTCGTTTGTCCATAATTCGTTTGTCCAATTCTCTGTCACATCCCAGCGTGCCCGAAATGCCAGCCAGTTCTTCTTCCCTGAATGGTGCGTTGCGCTCCGCTTCACGCACCCTACAATTGATACTACTGCAAAATAATCTCCGTCACTGGTTGCACGACTGCTGCCGCTGGAGTTGCCGGAAAGGCTTCGTTGAGCGGTTTGTTTCGATTCAGTCCTCCACTACCCACTTCGCTGTATTTGACGAAAACAGACGGCTCGAAAAACTTCACGACCGTCGCGCCGTCGTCACGGACTGCAATTTCGATTTTTGAGCCAGCCGGAAAAATGTAACGATCAGAATTGAGTGTTTCATTGCCCTGCGTTTCCTGACGATTCAGAATGCCGCGATCTGCGACCCAATGGATCTGCACGCCATCTTCCCGAGCGATCGTCAGAGCGGAATCGGAATTGACGGTCAGCTGCGCGGCAGCGGTATCGGCACGCAGCATGCGTTCGCACCGCAGCAATGAATGCAGAAACAGTGAAACACGCCTGTCAGTCTGTTCGCTCTGAAGAATTGTATGCAGGCAACTTCCAGTCATCAGCAGGACAGACGATACAAGTGTGACATACGCAAGGTAATAGTGAAACATCGCGCCGCGTCGATGATGAATTCTTCGGGTGGGCTGCGGGAGACTGCGTTTCATGGCGTTGGTCCTCCCTTTTCTCTCCAGACAACAACCGAAACTTTCTGATCGGGCATGGATTCCGCCTGAGGTCGCCGGATTGTCAGACGCAATCCATCCAGAGTATCCTTCGTTGCATCTTCCGAATCCTGCAGTGGTTCTACGGCCAGAGTTGCACCTGCATATCGATCCGAAAACCACTGGGAAACCTTGATGTCGGTGGCCAGTGTCTTGTGCTTTCTGATACTGGCCTCAATGTTGTTGAGTTCAATCATCGCGAGCGTGTCGAACCGCATTGCCTGTCGCTGGCGGCCGATTGCAGCCAACCCCGGCACCAACATACCGATGGCGACGCCCAGAATAATGCACGCGATGATTCCTTCCGTGAGCAGCGAGCCACGTCGATGCTGCGTGAATTCGGAGTGTTCAGAACTTTTCAACATAGCATACGGCCTCTTTACCAGGAACCATGTTCCACGCGTTCATGAGTGAGACAATTGGTGAGCGGCATGCGTCAGCTTGCCGGTAAAAAAACGAGGTACCGGAGGGCTCACGCCGCTCCGCTCGCCGATCTCATATCCGATCGCGTGGAGCATAACATCATCCTTCTCGGCTCAACTCATCCAGCAACGTTATCAACGGTTCAAAGAAGCCTCTTGCCAGGAACATCACGATCGCTCCCACAATCAAAACAACTCCCGGCCCGATGAATTGCGAAAGTCGGCGAAATAAATTCCGGCGACGGCGTTCAACGGAATCAGCAAGGTGCCGAAGTCCCCAGTCCAGATGATGCGTCCTCAACGATGAATGCAGGAATGCCGCCTCGGAAGAGCGCAGCAGGCCGACCGACTGCATCGCCCCAATTGCATCTTCTCCACCATGCACACGATGCCGCAAAGCACTGACGACCTTCGCAGAACGCCCCGGCGGAAGATCCTGCATCACGCAATCGAGTGCCCGCCCCAACGGTTGTCCGCTCGCAGCAGACAGGCTGAGTGTTCGCAGAACGCCCGGCAACCAGTAACGAGGCCAGAGCCCGGCAAATCGTGGATAGCCGTGCGTCAACTTTTTCCAAGAAGATGAATACACCAACCAGAAAAAAACAACCACCGTGGCCGTGACAGGGACAATAAACAGGTACCAGTACGAATACGCAAAGTCACTGACCTCGATCACGGCAATTGTTGAAGGAGGCATTTGCACTCCGAATCCGATGAAGATCTCCTTAAACTTCGGAACGATAAACACGATCAGAAAGGTCACGATCGATGATGCAACCGTCAACAACGCTGCTGCCCACAAGAGATCATGTTCCAGCGTACCCATCGAAATTGATTTCGATCGAGTTTCTTCATGCAAACGCCGCGCTTCGTCCATCAGCACATCCGCCAGAGCTCCTGTACCTTCGGCGACGCGAATGGCAGTCACCGTCTGGTCCGGCAACAGTTCAGAAATGATTGACAGGGCTCCTGAAAGCGAATGCCCCTGTTCCAGCAGCATCCGCAACTGCCCGATTTTGCCGGCCCAGATGGATTTACTCTCCTGCTCATGCGCCCGCAGTGATTGCAGGAGCGTATCGCCGTGGCCAACTCCACCTGCCAGCAGCATCAGCAGCGAAGCCTGCCGCAGGGGCTCAGACCGATTCGTCATGAACAACCACATCTGAATAAACGTCATAGCCATGCTCCCGAGGTCCACACGCAGACCGACAGATCATTCAGCAGCTTGATCAGTGGCATAAACATGGAGATGGCAAGTAGGGACACGACGACTGCAGTGACCATGATGGCGAGGATTTCGACGGCAACGGCGAGAATAGATCCGTGTCCCCACGACGCTTGTTCCAGCGACGATGCGAACAGCATGAACGATTGAGCCGTTTCCTGCCGTGCGTGCTCGGAATCCCCGTGGTCGCTGATTCGAAGCAGGAGTGACAAGGGAAGTCCGTGGAGCCCGGTGCAGACCAGATTCACGGGCTTTCCACTTCGTAAATCCTTCGACATCTCTTTTCCACGCCTGCGAACCTCGCGAAAGCCACTCGCATCTGTCGCTACAGAAATCGCATCTTCGACGGAAGAATGGTTTCTCACCAGAACACCGAGAATTCGCGCAACTCGCGCCTGCATCAATAACCGTAACGAGGTCCCGAGCATCGGAACCACGCTCAGGATTTCTGCTGCCGGTGACCAGATGATCATGCTGTAGAATGTGACTGTCACGGCAGTCGTCAGGAAGACAACACCAAACAAGCCTGGCACCCCGAGTTGCGAAACGAAGTCACTGATGCCGATGACGATCAGCGTGAGCCCTGGTAGTTCCACTCCAAAGCCCATAAAGATCTCTTTAAATTTTGGAATCACGATCAACGACACGGAATACCCTGCAGGGATGAGCAGCAACAACGCCAAAAACGGGGCCACCATTTTCGTCGCAAACAGGTGTCGCTGCACCTGCATGATCCCGAGCGATGGCAGTAGCTCCGCCACACTGAGGGACTTTTGCTCAGCCGCCATGCTGGAATTCATGATGCTCCGGATCTCCGTCGGCACAAACGCATCCTGCATGAGTGGCTCGGCACCACCTGCCGCCATCTGGCGCGACAGACGCAGCAACATGTCTCGCGGCCGAACCTGCAACCACCAGTAACCGGCAATCCAAAGTCCGAGGCAGGTCAGCAGTGCGAATACTGCGGCCGGGAGCAGCAACAGGGCCAATTCCGGCACAGCAATCGTTAACAAGAATGAAACAACGACCGCACATCCTGCCATGCCCGACAGCCACGGCATCGCCATCAGCAGTGGATGCTCAAATGGCTCATTTGCCATCGCCGCGATTGCGACATGCGCCGGGAGACCCGTCAGCAGAGCCTCCTGAATTCGTTCCCCGATTCGCAACTGGAGAATTCTGGGAATCGCAGCCAGTGGTGTTCCCAATCGCTTGTCGATCGCAATTTCCGAACAAGCCACGAGCGTCATGCCGCGCGTCAGCAGATACGCAGCGAGTGCAGTTTCGTTTTCGGCATCGAAAATGCCGAAGACCGAAACGCCGGTCGGGAGAACTGATTGGTATTTGTAAGTTGCCATTTTTGTAAGACTACTGTCCCAGATGTCGATACAACTCAGCCGCCGGCCAGAAAACCATGACCGAATACATCAAAGCACAACCGCCCGCGATCACAACGAACATGACGAATGGCATCAACAGCCGCAGCCATGCGAAATTTCTTTCCAGTCGATTGCGATAAAAGTCGGCAACGGCCCTCAATCGCAGCACCATTCGATCTTCACTGTGCTGAACCTGTTGCAGGCACACATCCAGCAGTGGCGGCAATGAAAACCGTCGTAATCTGTGTGGCGCGTTGGTCGCACTGATGGCGGGTCCGATTCCATCACCACGGCTGATATTCTGAGCGATCTCATGGCATGCCCGCTCCAGTCGCGGTGCCCCCGAAGCACCGCCCGCCAGCGTCAATGCTTCCGGTAACGCAATGCCGCGATCCGTCAGCAACGACAACATACGTGTGAGAGTGTAATTCTGCAGATCTCGAACAAGGGCACGTACACCGGGCAGCAACAGAAAAAGTTTCTCCGGTCCTGAAAATGCCATCGTGGCCGCGCGGCCTGAAATCATCCACAACCCCGTGAGCAGGATCAATCCGACCGGAAAAATGTACGTCCACCACGGTGCCGCCTGGTTCCATTCCAGCAACTTCAGCAGGATCCAGTTGATCTTCAGATCCCACGACTGAATCGTCTCCAGAAACAACTCCAGAGTTTTTTGCACAAACAGGATCAAGAGCACACTCGCAACCAGGACAACCGTAAGCGGATACGCAGCCGCCTGCAGCAGGCGATTTCGCAAATCAACGACGTCGGCTGCGAAGTCGCCCATCATTTCCACAGCCAGGTTCAGGCTGTTTGATTGGATTCCTGCTCCGATCGCGGAGGCCAGCATTCGCGGTGCACCAATTGATTCCTGCTGAATCAGCTCCGGTAAAGACTTACCCTGGCTCAAGCCATCGGACAGTGACTTCATCACTTTCGTCAGCCTGGCCCCGCGCCCCATACCGGCCTGAGCGAGCGATTCTTCCAGCGGCATCCCGGCCTTGACCAGATGCCTGATCTCTTCAGACAAACCCTGCATGTCTTCAAGGCTGAGTTTTGAATGGAACATAGCACGCCTTGTGTTCAGTGCCAAAGGCACGCAATGTGACAGCCCAGGGCAACGCCCTGGGAAAAATGCGAACGAATGTCCCAAGCCCCAACGGGGCGCAAGGAGCGTGTCGCCTCTCACGCCCCTTCAGGGCTTTCCTGCCCGAGATTGTCTGTTTCCTGGGGCGATGCCCCAGGCTTTCACATTATGCCGCTTTGCGGCAAGACCCTATGGACACACCATTGGTGGTGACGAAACAAAAACCGGATCAGCAAACTACCCTAATGAACACAACTTTTGCGCAGCCCACAATTAGCCGACTGAACCGGGATTTCGACAAATTGTTAAGCACCAGACCCGAGGACTCTCAACACTTCTTCATACGTTGTTTCCCCATTGGTCACAGCGTTTGCCGCTCGCTGAGACAGTGTCTGCATGCCGGATGCGGCTGCCAGCCGAGCCACCTCTGGAGCATCCAAGCTGTTCAGAATCGCTTTGGCAACCTCGGGAGAATTCGGATTCAGCATTTCTGCCAGAACCAAACGCCCGTGATAGCC
>CAZFDW010000125.1:0-13955 GCA_964517865.1 uncultured Chitinophaga sp. | reverse complement strand
GCCCGAAAGCGGCAAGAAGGCGGACCTGATGTTTGTGCAGCACATGGTGGCGTCACTGAAGTCCGATGGCAAGATGGCGGTGGTGATGCCGCATGGCGTCCTGTTTCGAGGCGGCGAAGAAAAAGCCTGTCGTCAGCAGTTCATCAAAGACGGAATTCTGGAAGCTGTGATTGGTCTGCCGAGCAACCTCTTTTACGGCACCGGCATACCGGCCTGCGTGCTGGTGATCAACAAGAACGGAGCCGCCAAGCGCAAAGACGTGCTGTTCATCAATGCAGATCGAGAATTCAAGGAAGGCAAGAACCAGAACTCTCTGCGTGCGGAAGACATTGAGAAGATCGCTCAGGTTTATCGGACTCGGCAGAACCTCGACAAGTATTCCCGAGTTGTGTCGTTTGAGGAACTGGAGAAGGAAGAGTGGAACTTGAACATCCGCCGCTACGTCGATAACAGCCCACCACCGGAACCCCACGATGTCCGAGCCCACCTGCACGGCGGAATCCCTGTAGCAGAGATTGATTCGCTTTCCGATTTTTTCACCAACTACGACGGCATCACAGAACTGCTTTTCCAGCCTCCGCTCCTCATAACCTCCGCCAAATCTCCTTCTTCCCATCACTCCCCTGCTTCCCATAACTCCCATCAAAACTACGCCAATTTCACCCCAACCATCACCAGCAAAGACCAAATCAAAACCACCATCGAATCCGCCCCCGGCCTGCAAACCAAACACGCCGCCTTTCAGAAAGCCATCGCAGGCTGGTGGAAGAAGAATCTCGCTGAGATCGAACGTCTGCCGGAAACGAAGAACGTGTTTGAGCTGCGGCGGCACTGCATCGACAGTCTGGCGAAGACGCTGACATCGCAGGGCATTCTGACCGGGCATCAGGTACGAGGCTCAGTCGCCGGATACATCAAAGCACTGGAAAGCGACCTGCAATCCATCGCCGCCAGTGGCTGGGGAGCCGAATTGATTCCTGAAGAACAAATCCTGCAATCGCAGTTCCCGGAAGTGCTGGCTCAGATTGAAAAGGATCAGACCAGAATTGCCGAATTGGAAGGACTCTTCGCCGCTGCCAATGAAACCGATGAAGAAGAGGCCGATCTGGAGAACGTGGACACTGAAAATGGCGTGCTGCCCAAAGCGTTGGTGAAGGCACTGAAGGACGAACGCAAAGTGCTGGCTGGTGAAGTGAAGGAAGCGAAGAAGAAAATGCAGGAACGCCGCAAAGCGTCAAAACAAGGAGCCTTGTTTGAAGATGCGGAACAGGTGGCCGAAGCGGCGGATGATGAAGCCGACGGGTTGGCGAAATGGGAACGCATTCAAGCCATCGACCAGCAACTGGAACGCCATGCGGCTCTTGATGCGGAACTGAAGAAGCTGAAAGCCAACATTCGAGAAGTGGAGAAGCAAAAAGACGAAATGATCGCAGCCGCTCGTGCGAAGATCAGTGAGGATGAAGCGAAGACCTTGATACTGGAACGCTTCCGCAACCTGTTGAATGAACAATTCGACGGCTATCTCCGGCAGTACCAGCGATCCTTCATTGCCGCCGTGGAGAACCTGTGGCAGAAATACGCTGTCACCACAAAACAGATCCTCGCCGCACGAGACCGTGAAGCCGCTCAGCTCGACGCCTTTTTGAAGGAGCTGGGGTATGAGTGAGCAGGCGACGATTGTTGGTCGTTGGAAAAGCGGCGTGCGTGCGTTTTTGAGGTCTGAACATGCGATTCAACCCCAACGGGGTTTCACAACAAAGCCTGGGGTCGCCGCAGTGCGGCGCACCCCAGGAATGGCAATTGGGAAGTCGGTGAACCCTGAAGGGGTTCCACAAAGTTCGAATCCTGACCTTGGGCGGATTGTGGAACCCCGTTGGGGTTCGGCTCGTTTTGGGCGGTTGTTCCTGGGGTGCGCCGTATTCACGGCGACCCCAGGCTTTGTTGTTGAACCCCTGTCGGGGTTCGAACACAATTGGACTGAAATCCACATTCGCGATTTGCCGGAATCTTCAGTCACCACAAAACAGATCCTCGCTGAACGAGATCGTGAAGCGGATCAACTCGACGCCTTTTTGAAGGAGTTGGGGTATGAGTGAGGGAGAATTGCCGAATGGATGGGAGGGCTGCACCCTTGAGTCGGTTGCAAGGGCCGTTGTGGATTGTCCACACTCAACTCCAGAGTACCTAAAAGCTGGCGTTCTGGTCGCTCGGACAACTCAGATCAAGGACGGGCGTTTTCATACTGCAAGTGCCTCGTATGTAACCGAAGCTGAGTACCGACTACGAATCTCCCGCTTGGAGCCGCAATATGGTGACTTGATTCTGACTCGTGAAGCACCGGT
The DNA here is from genome assembly GCA_964517865.1 of uncultured Chitinophaga sp. Lineage (GTDB taxonomy): Bacteria > Planctomycetota > Planctomycetia > Planctomycetales > Planctomycetaceae > SXXK01. The sequence continues at coordinate 11,613 of CAZFDW010000125.1, read as the reverse complement.
GGGCGAAGCATTCGTCGTGCCGTGCGGAATGCGAATTTGTTTGGGCCAAAGAGTGATGCTGGTTCGGCTCGACTCTGCGAGATGCGAGCCAAACTTTCTTCTGCACCTGATCTATTCGGCGGCGATGAGGCAGCGATTCGACCAGCAGACTGGTGGGACGACGAACCCTCATCTAAATGTTGCCGACATTCGAAATCTATCGATCTCGTTTCCGCCCCTTCCCCAGCAACGCAAGATCGCCCGGATTCTGACGACGCTGGACAACGTGATCACTCAGACCGAAGCCCTGATCGCCAAGTATCAGGCGATCAAACAGGGCCTGATGCACGACCTCTTCACCCGAGGCGTCGATGCCACCGGAAAACTCCGCCCCCCACAATCCGAAGCCCCTGAACTCTACAAACAATTGGGAAACCGATTCATCCCAGCGTCTTGGCAGATTGCGTCTCTCAGTGATTTGGCCGACGTATCCGGTGGCGTCACTTTGGGACGAGAAATCGCTGGAACTGGCGTGGTCTCCTTGCCGTACCTTCGGGTCGCCAATGTCCAAGATGGATACGTAGACTTGAGTGAAATCAAAACTGTTGAGATCCTGAAATCGGAGATAGATCGTTACGCCCTGTGTCCCGGCGATGTCTTGATGACTGAAGGGGGTGACTTTGACAAGCTCGGTCGTGGAACCGTCTGGAAGGGCCAAATCAGTCCATGTCTGCATCAGAATCATGTCTTTAGAGTCCGACCGTTGTCCGTTGATCTGAATTCAGATTATTTGTCGCACCTGACAGCTTCAGCCTACGGGAGAAATTACATCTTGATGTGTGCAAAGCAGACAACGAATCTTGCTTCAATAAATGCCACTCAGGTCAAAGCGTTTCCCCTGATTCTGCCTTCACCCGAAGAACAACTTGCGATTGTCGGACACATAGCCGCAATCGACAACATGCTCTCGGTTGAACGGGCGAGAATTCACAAAGCTCGTTCTACAAAAACCGGCCTCATGCAGGACCTGCTCACCGGCAAAGTCCCCGTCAAAGCCGACGAGCCCGAGGAGATCACTCCATGACTCCTGCAAAAACCCACCAAGGCGAGCGGTTGGGCGTCAGCCCTCCGTGTCGTCTGCATCGGCGAACAGTCAAACGCTCACCTCAGCTCGCTGCAAATCGAAGAAGTGCAGGTCTGTGTGTTGAGTTGAATTCAACATCAGGTTTCCGTGACTCTCAGAGATGGACACGGAGGGCTGACGCCCAACCGCTCGCCGAATCCACCACGGCGAGCGGTGGGCGTCAGCCCTCCGGTACATTGCGATTCCGTCCGCGCCAGCAATTCGAATCGCAACGTACCGGCAAGCTGACGCATGCCGCTCGCCAGGGCACCCGAACCGAGGAGATCACTCCATGACTCCTGCGGAACTGCAATCAAAACTTGACGAACTGAAATCATTGCCCACCGAAACCGAATGGGTCGAGTTCAAGCTCAACGATCATGGACCCGGCAAGTATTCTGAAATCGGTGAGTACCTTTCGGCCATCGCCAATTCTCTGGCGTTGCTGCGAAAAGATCGTGGCTACATCGTCTGGGGAATCGACGACAAGTCGCATGATCTGCATGGCACCGACTTCAAACCACGCCTTGCCAAACACGGAAATGAAGAACTCGAACATTGGCTCACCCGTTCACTTGATCCTCAAATCACTTTTAAGATTCACGAAGGCGATGTGGATGGCAAACACTTTGTGTTGTTCGAGATCGGGCCGGCCACGCACACTCCGATTCGCTTTCATGGCACGGAGTTCATTCGTGTTGGCAGCCTGAAGAAAAAACTGGGTGACTATGCAGAGAAGGAGAGAGAACTATGGAAGGTGCTCAGTCAGTCCGAGGCCGACTGGTCCGCCGTGATCTGCGACGGAGCGACTTTGAAAGACCTCGACCCCGCTGCCATTGCCTTTGCTCGGCAGGAATTCAAGAAGAAGAACCCGAATCTGGCCGCAGAAGTTGATGGTTGGAGCAATGAAACCTTTCTGAATAAAGCCAAAGTCTGTATCGACGGCAAGGTCACTCGCACGGCCATCATCCTGCTCGGCAAGCCGGAGTCAGATCACTATCTGTCACCGGCAATTGCTCGCATCACGTGGATTCTGAAGGGCGAAGATGGCATCGAGAAAGATTATCATCACTTTGGAACGCCGCTGATTCTGGCCGTCAACGATGTGTTTGCCCGAATCCGAAATCTGACCTATCGCTACATGCCAAGGGCGAGCCTGTTTCCGGTGGAAGTGACGCAGTACGACTCATGGGTCGTTCGGGAAACGATTCACAACTGCATTGCTCATCAGGATTACACTGGGGCCGGTCGGATCAATGTGATCGAAGAGCCCGAGCGACTGCTGTTCACCAACCTCGGCGAGTTTCTTCCCGGCAGCGTGGAAGAAGTGATTCGTCGTGATCAGCCCACCGAGCATTACCGTAATGCGTGCCTTGCTGCGGCGATGGTGAACTTTGGCATGATCGACACTGTTGGCAGCGGTATCCGCCGAATGTTCACAACTCAGCGTCAGCGAAATTTTCCAATGCCGGACTACGAACTGAATGAACCGGGACGTGTCAGGGTTCGGCTGATCGGAAAGGTGATTGACGAAAAGTACACATGGATGCTGGCGGACCGAACCGATCTGAATTTGATGGATGTGATCGCACTGGACAAAGTGCAGAAGGGCAAGACTCTCAGCGATGATGAGTTTCGCAGCCTGAAGACACAGAAGCTGGTGGAAGGCCGTCGCCCGAATTTGTTCGTGTCGGCTGCGATTGCTGCGGCGACAGACGACAAAGAGGCGTACATCCGAAATCGAGCATTCGACAAGGATCACTACAAGAAAATGATCGTTGCGTATCTGGAGAAATTCGGCGAAGGAACTCGAACGCAGATCGACCGGCTTTTGACAGACAAAATCTCCGATGCGTTGGACGACGATCAAAAAAAGAAGTTCGTAGAGAATTTGCTTCAGGAAATGAAGCGAGAGGGAGCCATTGTCCCAGATGGAGCGACTCGCTGGACGAAGTGGCGTCTCCCTAAACCGGCCACAGAAAGCGAAAATTAGGGACACATTTAGAGATATGGATTAGAGGCAGTTTGACACAAGTCGTTTCGCATAAGCACTTTGCGTATACCTAAACCCCAAGTCAGTTATTTTGAATTCGCCCTGTTTTAGACATAGAAAAGGCTCCGTTGATGTCTGAACGCTCCTTCGTCGAAAAACCATTCCTTGAGCAGCTTGCTGCTTTGGGATGGCACATTGTCGATCAAGGGCAGGGAGTGCCAGCCGATCCGACACTGAGCCTGCGGACCAGCTTTCGTGAGATCATTCTGCCCGATGTTTTCCGTGACAGCCTGAACGCCATCAACCAGACCGAAGACGGTCAGCCGTGGCTCACGGAAAAACAAATCAGCGATCTGCGTGAAGAACTGCTGAGCATGTCTGCCAACAGTCTGGTGGAAGCCAATGAAGCTGTTTTGAAACTGCTGTATCGGGCTCAGGTGGATTCCAACGAAGTCACCGGCGAACAGTATCCCAATGTGAAACTGATCGACTTCGAACATCCCGAACGAAATCACTTCGTTGCCATCAATCAGTTTCGAGTCGAAACGCCGGGGGCTGGCAAAGGATTCATCATTCCAGACATCGTGCTGTTTGTGAACGGCATCCCGCTGGTTGTGATCGAGTGCAAAGATGCCAACGAATTCACCGCCAACCCAATGGATGAAGCTTTCCAGCAGTTGATGCGTTACAGCAATCAGCGGGAAGAAACCAAGCTGGCGGGACTGCGAGAAGGTGAGCCTCGGCTGTTTTACACGAATCAGCTTTTGATCCGCACCTGCGGCGACCGAGCCGATTTCGGAACCATCACGGCCACCGACGAAGAGTTCTTTTTTCCTTGGAAGGACATCTATCCTGAAAAGTACCGCAAGTTCGAAGCACCACTGGGGCAGGTGCGTGAACAGGAAACTCTGATTCAGGGAATGCTGCCGAAGGAAACACTGCTGGATCTGATTCGCACGTGTTCGGTGTTCATGAATGCAGGGGCAAAACGAGTCAAAGTGATGGCTCGGTATCAGCAGTATCGAGCCGTCTGCAAGATCATTGACCGACTGCGAAAAGGCGAATCTGCTGACGAGCGGTCGGGCGTCGTCTGGCATACTCAAGGATCAGGAAAATCACTGACGATGGTGTTTGTGATCCGCAAGATTCGCATGTGCGATGATCTGAAGGATTACAAGATCTGTCTCATCAACGACCGCACGGATCTGGAAGAGCAGCTTGGTGAAACCGCCGAACTGACCGGGGAGAAAGTCACCTACATCGCTAGTTCTGCGGACCTGAAAGAAAAGCTGAAGGGACCAGCGTCGAATCTGAACATGGTGATGATCCACAAGTTTCAGGAGAACGCTCGCAGGAATCTGCCCGGCTATCTGGACGACATGCTGAGCGATCTGCCAGTGTTCGCTCCGATGGGGCTGGTCAACAGTTCTGAACGTGTCCTGCTGATGATCGACGAAGCTCATCGGACTCAATCGGGCGATTTGGGCGACAATCTGTTTGTCGCCTTTCCGAATGCCCCACGCCTGGCCTATACCGGAACGCCGTTGATCATTGTCAAAGGTCAGAAGACGACTGCTCAGCGGTTCGGCGACTACATTGACAAGTACAAACTGCAGGACGCAGTGGACGACAAAGCGACAGTCCAGATTTTGTACGAAGGCAAGACCGCCGACACGGCCATCAACGAAAAGGCAAAGTTCGATGAGAAGGTCGATGAACTGGCTCAGGGCTACGTCACGTCTCAGATGCGAAAGTCTGAAAACGTCGAAATCGTGAAGAAGATTGCTCAACGTGAGAATCGCACGTTTGATGATTTGATGAAGGAACTGTCTGCTGAAGAAGTGGAAGCTCTGAAGAAGAAATGGGGAACGACCGGCGACATATTTGAAGCCGAACAGCGAATTGAAGCCATCGCTGCCGACATGGTGAATCACTACATCGAGAACATTTTGCCGAACGGCTTCAAGGCTCAGGTGGTTTGCAGCACCAAGATGGCGACCGTCACCTACAAGAAGTGCATCGACAAGACGATTGCCGAACGGCTGTCGGAAGAACAGGCCAAACCGGAATGGACCGGTGATCCCAAGCTGCTGGCCAGTGAAGACCGTTCGAAGTATCGGAACGAGGAACTCTGTAAGAAGATCGCCTTTCTGAAATCTGCCGTTGTGGTTTCGTCAGAAGGCACCAATGAACGAGCGGTCATTACGGAAGCTCGCAAACATGGCCAGTCCATTGATGCAGTTGAGAACTTCAAACGGAAGTTCAATTACGATGAACCGGAGAAGGTCAACACCGGCGTAGCGTTCCTGATCGTGTGCGACATGCTGTTGACGGGGTTCGATGCCCCGATTGAGCAGGTGATGTACATTGACAAGAAGGTAAAAGATCACAACCTGTTGCAAACCATCGCCCGAGTGAACCGAGTCGCCAAAGGGAAGTCTCGTGGTTACATCGTGGACTACATCGGCCTGACGGATCATCTGAGAGATGCTCTTTCGATCTACGGAGCCGATGATCAGAAAGATCTGAACGAGGGACTCAAAGACATCACGAGCGAAATTCCGGTTCTGGAATCTCGCTATCGCCGACTGGTGCAATTGTTCGAAGATCAGGGCGTGACAGACATTGAACCGTGGGTGAAGCAGGAAATCACAAATCCGCAGCGAACATGGGATATTCTGGAACAAGCCATTGAGGCGATGAAGGATCTGAAGCAGCGAGCCAACTTCGAGGTCTATCTCAAAAAATTCCTGCAAAGCATGGACATCATTCTGCCCAATGCGGCGGCGAATCCGTTCAAGATTCCGGCGAAGCGATTTGGCTATCTGCTGGTGAAGGTCAAGGATCGCTACAAAGACGACACGCTGAACATCTCCGGCTCCGGGGAGAAAGTGCGGTTGCTGATCAACGAGCATCTGATCAGTCTTGGTATCAATCCGAAAATCAAACCGGTCGAACTGATGTCGCCGCAGTTCATTCGAGAACTCGAACAGAACCAGTCGCCCAAAGCCAAAGCCAGCGAGATGGAACACGCCATCCGCAAACACTGCAAAGTGCATTTGGATGAAGACCCGGTTCTGTACAAGACGCTGAGCGAAAAACTGGAAGCTCTGATCCTGAAGCATAGGGAAGACTGGGACGAGCTTTATCGCCATCTCTTCGATTTACGGAAGGAAGCTGAAGCCGGACGCAAGGACGAGAAAGACCCACGCTCCGGTCCTTTCTATGATCTGATTGGAATGATCGCTTTTGGAGCATCTGGCGTCCCAATGGATCATCGGGAAACCGTTGAGGGCCTGACCAGCGAAGTGCTTGAGAAGCTGAAGCGAACAATTGGCATCATCAACTTCTGGAGCAATCCACCGGAAGTCAGTAAGCTCAAGGGCGAACTGTCCGACTTGCTGCTGTTTTCCAATGTCGATGAGATTGTGGACAAAAGCGACAAGATCGTGGCAGAGATCACGGCGTTGGCAAAAGTGCGTCATCGCAACATCATGGAAGGCGGCGATCCTGAACCATGATTCGAGCCTTCAAAGACATCGAATACACGCTGATTCGCAGCCGCCGCAAGACGGCGAGTATCTACATTGAACGTGACGGAAAAGTGTCAGTGCTGGTGCCGGAAAAGCTGACATCCCGGCAGGTAGACGACATTCTGGAGAGCAAGAGAAAATGGATTTATCAGAGTCTTGCGGAATGGCAGGACCTGAACGCCAACCGCATCCAGCGTGATTACGTCAACGGCGAAGGTTTTTTGTACCTTGGCCGGTCATACCGCCTGAAGCTGGTGTCGGATCTTCCTGAACCACTGATGCTGAAAGACGGTTACTTCTGCCTGAGGGCAATCAAGGGCTCGGCACCCGACGCTGATGCGGTCTTCCGTGAGTTCTACCGTGCCAAAGGTGCGATCAGAATTCCGCCACGAGTTGCGTATTTTCAGTCGAAGATGGGTGTGAAGTCCAAATCCATCAAGATCATGGACCTCAAACACCGCTGGGCGTCCTGCACCGCCAGCGGCAACCTGAACTTCCACTGGAAGTGCATGATGGCACCCCTGACGGTGATTGACTACATCGTAGTGCATGAACTGGCCCATCTGATCCATTCAAACCACTCAGCGGCATTCTGGAACGAAGTGGACAAAGTGATGCCCGACTTTCAGGAACGAAAAATCTGGCTGCGGGACAACGGGGCCGGGATGGATTTGTGAGAGAGAATACCATCGACAATCTGATTGCCGCATGTCCCGATTTGAAAATCTCGTATCGTGCGTTGTTCAAATGAATCACCGAACAGTTCTGATCGAGGTCGTGATGCAATGGAGCTTGTTCATTGACCATTGAGCATCCAAAACTTGTAAAGCTTCTTCGCTGGACGACTGGAAAGCGGAAACGTCTGCGAATACTTCATCATGATGCGGTATTTCAACGAGATCGGAATCACCGCACACGACGACGTGCTGTACGAAATGGGAATGAAGGAGAAGGAACACGAAGTCTATTTTCAGAAAGGTCTTCAGAACAACCGGCTGTTGCCGCTGTTCGAGAGAATCTTCGGGTGGGGCAACAAAAGCAGTTTCAACGATGTTGATTTGGCGACCAAATCTCCCATTGAAGAATCAAAGGGATATTGCAAACACAGGAAGTAATGAATTGCTTTGGGTTGGCAATGACGGTTGACGGCACTTTGAAAAGAAAACGCATGGACATCTGCCTCTTTTGCTAATCCCGAAAGGCGACTTCTGTGAACATTACCGTCGTCGAAGGCGATCTGCTTGATCAGGACGTAGATGTCATCGTCAACGCATGGAACCGTAACATCATTCCGTGGTGGCTGCTGCTGCCTCAATGTGTTTCCGGTGCCATCAAACGTCGTGGTGGCAATCGCCGAGTGCAGAATGGCAGTGCGATCCTGCACGCTGAGATGGATGCAGTCGAAAACGCTGGACGGCTCAAAGCCAGTGATTATCGCAGGGCAGTGCTGTATTCAACGCTGTCGCCCTGCGACATGTGTTCGGGGATGACACTGCTTTACCGCATTCCTCGGGTAGTAGTTGGTGAGAATCGCACATTTCGTGGGCCGGAAGATTATGTCAGGTCGAGAGGTGTCTCGGTCGAAATCGCTGACGACCCGGAATGTGTGCGGCTCATGGAAGAGTTCATCCGTTCCCATCCCGATCTCTGGAACGAAGACATTGGAGTGTAGTGGATGGATTAGCAGCGGGATTGGCGACGGATCCCACAAAGAAAGCGATTCTGGAGTTTGTTAATGGAGCGGTGTGGGTATTTATGAACAGCAATAATGACCAACGGATTGTGCCGGGAATCTCCGTCACTGCATCAGGGCAAGCAACAGTCGATCCATCTCTGCAAGATGTGCTGTTCGACTTAGCGATTCAACTTGAAGAACCTACGGATTTGCCTGTCGATGTTGAACATGTTTTGGCAGCAATCGTGCTGGCGGCTCGCAAGGGAGACATTGATCCAAATACACCGCTCTCGTCCAATGATCCGGCGTTGGTAACGGTTTTGGTGAGTCATGTTAAAACAGTCTTCACTCATTATGGCGGGAAAGTCGGCAGCGACGATTAAAACTGTAAAACCTCACGGTGATCTTGTGACTCTTCAACAACAATTCGACGACCAGCAATTTGCCAACGAGTACCAGTTGGTGAACGGTGTTGCCATGCACGCCGAGAATCCTGACAACTTCCAGATTCCACCACAGGTCAGCGGAAATGCTTACGAGTGGGAAGAGACAGAGAACGACCTAGTGAACAATCGTACATAGTCTTCTCGCGGGGTCCGTGGTGGCAGCTGGCTCGGTTTCGACTTGTCGTCGTCGTTCCGGAACAGCAGCCTCCCCGCGAACGAGATCGCCAGTATTGGTTTCCGTGTCGCAAGTCTTTCCGCAGCCGCCTCTCCGGTGCCGGAACCAGGGTCGTGCGTGCTCTGGACATTGATGGGAGTTTCCGCGTTCGTGTATCGGAGGCGGATGAGGAAATAACCCTTTCCTCTTTTGTGCTTTGGTCCTTTGTCTTTCTCCGCGGCGCCGCCCCGCGGCGGCGCGCGAGTTTGAAATTTGGTGCGCTACTTTTCTGGCGAGCGGCTGGGCGTCAGCCCTCCGTGTCCAAGCGCGTAATTTCCACGCCCCGCTTCATCACCAGGACGTGGAATTGTTTGTCTGTTTAACCCGCTGCCGCAGGCGAGGCTGCTTTCGATGGACTCCTCGCCTGCGGCAGCGGGTTAAACAAAATTGCGATCGGCCGCGAAATCGATATACCGCACGCGCTTGGCATTGGCTCGTTTAACGCCCATTGCATGGCTCGGCCAAGGCCCTTCCTCAGGGCATCTCGCTGCTGATCGAGCGACGGCGTTGTTAAAGGAGACCGATCGCAGAATCTCACGAGCGATTCCTTTAGGCGAGCGGCGGTAAAGAACATACCCACACTAACCCGAAGCGCCAGCGAGGCAGCCTCGCTGGCGCTTCGGGTTGGTAAATTCTTTACTGCCGCTCGCCTTACGTCTATCTAAAGACGATTCGCGATGGGGATGAAGTTCGAAATCATAGAAGCTCCGATCAAGTTCAGTGAATGGTATCATTCTTCGCTCTCGAGTGAAGCCGAACCATTCGGTGTGCTCATCGCTGATTATCAGTTTTCGCATTATCCCGTTGAGAACGTGACTTTGCTGACACATATGGCCCAGCTCGGGGCGGCTGCCTGTTGCCCTTTTCTGACCGCTGCGTCACCTGAGCTGCTCGGATTACAACACTGGAGCGACTTAAACACGCCGCGTGACCTGACCAGCTTTGTGGACTCGTCTTCCCATGCTGCGTGGAACCGTTTCCGTGACTCAGAAAATGCGAGATACGTGGTGCTTACCGGGCCACGAACGCTGGCGAGGCTGCCCCTCACAGGATACCGTAGGGAAAATGCGGAATTCCAATTCAATGAGTTGGCCTTCGATTCCGAAGAATCGTTTCCCGAGCTCAACACGCGGCTGTGCTGGATGAACACCGCCTTCGTACTGGGGACTCAAATGACGAACGCCTTCAGCCAGTTCGGCTTGTGCCTGAATCTTTCAGCGAACGTTGCTCCGGAGGACCGGGATTCGCAGCACCAGAATGGTGACGGACGAATCGACGGAATAGCTTCATCTGTCGCTCGTGCCGACATTGCAGATCAGCAAGCATTTGGTCCGTCGGAATTCTCCATGAACGGTCGCCGGGAACGGGAATTGCGGCATTGCGGACTGCTGACATTGTCGCACGACCGGCATATGGCGGCCTTCCTGTCGGTGCCCAGTTGCCAAGCACTGGCTCAGGTTATGGATCGTTCCGAATGACATCACCGCGCCAATCCGTGTCGTCCTGTAGATAATGAGGCCTTCGAATGAATGAGGACCGTCGATCTCCCCCCTTCTCCGATTACGCGCTGGACGTTTCTGTCGGTGGATCTTTCCAACAGCGTTACCCTCTTCGCCTGGACATCCCTACCTGGACCGGGAGGCGACCTCATCAGTCTGATGTGGATTTCGAGTACATCCATCTACCCGGAAGCCGGGTTCGCTACCACTGTCTGTTTGAATGGGATGCAAATACTGATCGCTGTAAGGCGTCACCTGCCCGGAAAAGGCCTCTGGTGGTGCGTAGGCAATGGTCATTGACAAGGACCCCGATTCGGCGAGGCCTTGCAGCGCTTTTGCGAGTCCAAAGTCTCCGACCTTGATCGCTCCGCCCTGGACCAGCAGGTTTGCGGGTTTTATGTCGCGATGCTGTATGCCGACTGTCTGGTTATTGAACTGGTGGATCGGACGCCCCAGATAATCCAGTGCTTCCGCAGCATCCAGCAGGTAACGCACCGTATCCTCTCGTGAAATTCCGGCACCTCCATTAGCATGCATCCGTTTCAACAAAGACTGCAAGCTTTCGTCGGCCAGTTCACAGCCAATCACCAGAAGATCGCCCACAATCCAGTACGCATAAATTGAGAGAAGGTGCGGATGACGTACGGATTTGAGTACATCAAGAGCCTCGCGTTCACGTTCCCCAAACGGCCCAAGCAGCGAGACTCGTTTGAGCGCAGTCGGGACATCACCGGGTCGCCGAGAGAAACAGCATTACGAACACAAGAGTTCAAGGCAAGCGATATGCACGTCCCATTGTTTGAACCTGTGTGCAACTGACAGGATCGTGTCTCAGACACATTTGTCGGGGCGGAACGGCCGATAACGACCACCGGGCACGAGTTCATCACAATGTCTCAACAAGTTCAAATCCTTGTCTGTGTTTTGCTCGAAGTCCATTGGTTTTTGCCGTTGACGGTGTCGTGCCGATTCGTCCATAAAACCGCCATAAAATACAATCTGGCAGTAAATTGGACGAAATCAAATCAACGGAATCCACTATTCGGCGTGCAGAATCTGTCTTCAAACGAACAGGCGGACTGTTGCGCATGTCGGATGCAGTTCGGGCGGGAGTCCATCGCGATACGCTGCGAGCGATGGTTGAGCGAGGG
>CAZFDW010000124.1:0-13994 GCA_964517865.1 uncultured Chitinophaga sp. | reverse complement strand
CAACGGCACGTCGCCTTGACCTTGAATCGACGCTACGCCCGCGTGGACGACCAAGAGTCCATCAACTACCAAACAATGACTCCTGACACCTTTGTTTTCTGACACCTTTGTTTTTTCCTGATTTCGAAAGTCTCCCGGGTTCATACGTTGTTCGTGGGGATTGCGGCATCTGGTCCGATCTCGAAAGGGCCATTCGCTCCCGATGGCTTTCGATGTGAGGTCGCAACTCCCGATCGGCCGTGCGGACACCGCCTGACCTGAGTGAGTCAATGATCCGTTGATGGCTGTTGATGCCATTGAACCATTCCTCCCAGGATTGACGCCCTGCATGCACGATGATTAGATTATCTGACATTCTTAACTGCGTCAATTCTGCGTCAATTGAATGTGCATGATCAAAAAGAGGAGTGCAGGCACGGTGAAAATCGCGATTACTGATTACTCATTTCCAAACCTCGATATCGAGGAGGGAATTCTTCGCCCGCTGGGATATGAGGTTGCTGCGTGGAAGGACAAAAAGACGGCGGCCGAGCTACCACAGTTAGTGGCCGATGCGGATGCGGTCATCACGCAGTTTGCACCGGTGAATGCCGACGTGATCGCCAGTATGCGTCAAGCGAAAGTGATTGTGCGGTATGGGATCGGCGTTGATAATGTGGACCTTGAGGCTGCCAAAGTGAAAGGAATTCCCGTCTGCAATGTGCCGGGATTCTGTACGGACGAAGTTGCCGATCACACGATCGCGTTCATTCTCGCGACGACTCGGCAGGTCGTGCAGAACTGCCTGCATGTTCGCGAAGGCAAATGGGGGCTCGCAACGCCGCTGGATCAGTTGCGCACGCTGCGGGACCAGACCGTGGGGATCGTCGGATTCGGACGGATTGGTCAGGAAGTGATCGCGCGGCTGGCGGCGTTCAAATGTCGATGCCTCGTGTTTGATCCTATGATCCCTGAGACGCAGATTCGGGCTGCGGGTTGTGAGCCGGTCTCGCTCGACACGTTGCTGACTCAGTCCGATATCGTGACCCTGCATTGCCCTTCCACGCCGCAAACTCGCAAACTGTTGAATTCGGATTCGCTCGCGCAATTAAAGCCGGGAGCCATTGTTATCAATCTGGCGCGTGGCGATCTGATTGATACACCCTCGCTTGTTTCCGCACTGCTTTCAGGCCACATCGCTGCTGCGGCGCTTGATGTGTGCGATCCGGAACCCATTCCGCTGGACAGCCCGTTGCGATCTCTGCCGAATGTCATCACGGCCGCACACATTTCTTCGGCCAGTCCGAGGTCCGTCCGCACGCTGCGCGAAACGGCGGCCAATCTGGCCGCGATGGCCTTGCGCGGAGAACCGTTACCGAATGTCGTGAATGGCGTCTGAAAACAACCGAAGCTAGCGGTCTGCTGATTTAGTCAGCAATTCGCTTGTAGTCCCGGCTTCAGCCGGAATTCACGAGAGATTTCGGCTGCGACACCGCCTGAAGGCGGAACTACAAACTTAAATCAACAGACAGCTATACTCCGCGCGGCCGGCAGTGAGTCCGGCGAGCGGAGCGACGTAAGCCCTCCGGTACCTCGTTTTTGTACCGGCAAGCTGACGCATGCCGCTCGCCAATTGTCTCACTCTTGACCGCGCGGAGTATAGTCCTGTCATGCCATATCATCGACCAGATACACGATGAGTGATCTGGCTCCGTGAGCGCCGATCACGAGGGACTGTTCAATGTCAGCGGTCTTGGACGGGCCGGCAATAAAACCTGCGAAGGCGTGTTGGCCAACGGTGATTCTCGCGTACGCTTCATGCAGATTGCTGACGACTTGTGATGCCGGAACAACGATCGCGATGTGCTGCGGAATGAAATACAGGACTCGGTGCCGAACGGTGTCGTCGGTGACCCAGATGGCCGCATTTTCAGCCACTGCGAAATGTCCCTGCAACACCGCAAAATCGACGTTTTCGAGTTCATGTGGATCTTCGATCGCGTTGAGATCGAACGTCGAATCACCAATACCCGAAACGACGCTGCAGCGAATTTTTCCGTTGAGCCAGTGATCCTGTTTCCGAAGATGTGCGTCAGCGTCGGCACGACGTCTGACGCGGAAAGCTTCGCCGCCGATGAGCTTCAAAACTGCAGAAAACTGTTCCGCCGGATCGGCAAACGTCTGCCAACTCGTCACCGCTGTCAGATCCGGGAGTGGTGACGACTGCGGCAGAGCCGATCGGATTTTGCTGAGGATCGTGTCGCGGGATGAAGGCATGGTAGAAGGCTGAGGGGAGAAGGCTGAAGGCAGAGGGCTGAAGGCTGAAGGCTGAAGGCTGAAGGCTGAAGGTTGAAGGCAGAGGGCGTCAGGAATCTCGTTTGGGCCGTGCAGCGAATTGTTGCCGGAACGATTTCTTTGGAGCGTCTGGCAGGTCGCGTTGCCTGCCCCAGGTATTGAGCGGATTGTAGATCAGGAAACGGGGCAGAATCCGCAGCGACGTCCTGGCACATTTGCCCAGGAGATTGAACAGCCACGTTCGCGATAACACCTCTGACACAACTTTCATCGAAAACTTCTTTGCTCCACCGATGAGTCGCTTGCGGTCGAGGAATCCGCGCATGGCAAACAGTTGATGATGCAGGTCAATCTTCACCGGACAGACATCAGTACAAGAGCCGCAGAGACTGCACGCGAAGGGCAGTGTGCTGTGTTTCTCCGGTGTCTGAATCGGCGTCAGAATGGAACCGATCGGCCCGGGCACCGTCGATTCGTAACTGTGACCGCCGCTGCGGCGATACACCGGACATGTATTCATGCAGGCACCGCAGCGAATACAGTTCAGGCTGCGACGAAACTCCGGCATTTTCAGAATCTCGGTCCGTCCATTATCGACTAACACAATATGCATTTCACAACCTGGCCGGGGCCCGTGAAAATGCGATGAATATGTCGTGATCGGCTGACCGGTGGCAGAACGTGCAAGCAGTCGCAGGAATACGCCAAGATCAGCAGCACGAGGAATCAGCTTTTCGATCCCCATGCATGCAATGTGCAGCTTCGGAAGTGACACCCCCAAATCCGCATTGCCTTCATTCGTGCAGATCACGATACCGCCGGTTTCTGCAATCGCGAAGTTGACGCCCGTCAAGCCCGCATCGGCCTTGCAGAATCGTTCGCGGAGATGGTGCCGAGCGGCCTCAGTCAGATATGCCGGATCCGACGCTCCCTTTTCTGTTCCCAGATGTTCATGAAAACATTCCCCAACTTCTTCCTTCCTGATGTGAATGGCGGGCAGCACGATATGACTGGGCGTTTCTTCGCGAAGCTGCACAATGCGCTCGCCGAGATCCGTATCGATCACTTCGATACCATGTTTTTCAAGGTAAGGATTGAGGTGGCACTCCTCTGTGAGCATAGATTTGCTCTTCACCAGTCGCTGCACGTTATGTCGCTGCAGAATATCGACAACGATTCGATTGTGTTCGGCAGCATCGCTCGCCCAGTGCACGATGACGCCGTGCTTTTTTGCATTTGCTTCAAATTGTTCCAGGTACTCCGCCAGTCCCGACTGTGTGTGGGCTTTGATCGCCGATGCCATTTCGCGGAGCAGTTCCCATTCCGGCACAGCAGCGGCCATGCGATCCCGCTTTTCCCGCACGAACCACAACGCTTTGTCGTGCCATTGAGCACGTTCACGGTTGGCGGTGAATTGACTGGCAAGGGCAGGATGTGACATGGAGAAGAAGGTTTCAGTTTTCAGTTTTCAGTTTTCGGATTTCGGATTTCGGATTTCGGATTTCGGATTTCCCTTCAACCTGCAATTGCCTCGGCCATGATTTCGACAAAATGCATGACGCGCATTGGAATCTGTCGGCGGCGAATGATGCCTTCCAGATGCATGAGGCACGACATGTCGCCTGCGGTGAGAACTTCCGTTCCGGCATTGAGATGATCGTTGACGCGGTCATCACCCATCATGCAGGAAACGGCTTCTTCCGCTACGGCGAAAGTGCCCCCAAATCCGCAGCATTCATCTTTTCGTGTCAGTTCCGAAAAGCGAATGCCGTCGAAGTGATTGAGCAGGCTCTGCACAAAATTTTTCCTGGGAGTCATCACTTCCGACGATGGCCCCAGTCGCAGTTCCCGCAGACCGTGGCAACTTTGGTGCAGCCCCACCTGATGCGGAAACCGGCCTTTGATTTCGCTGATCTCCAGGACACCCGTCAGGAACTCACTCAGCTCCATGGTCCGCTGACGGACGGTGGCCGAACGGTGATCATCGTGGTCGCACAAGTGCTCGTAGTGGTTGCGGACCATCGATACGCAACTGCCGGACGGCGCGACGATGTAGTCGTAGCCGTCAAACACATCAATGAATTTCCTGGCGAGCGGTCTGGCCTGATCCATGTAGCCACTGTTTGCCATCGGCTGTCCGCAGCAGGTTTGCTCTGTGGGAAACTCAACGTCAACGCCGAAATGTTCCAGTATCGACACCGTCGCCATTCCGACGTGCGGATAGAATTGATCGACGTAACAAGGAATGAACAGGGCGACTTTCATACATTCACGAATACAGGCCAACGTCAGCAGGTTTACAGAGTTGTCCGGAAGTCTATCACTGGTCTCGACCCTTTCGTACTCATTTCGGTAAGGTTATCGGGTTAAGGAAGCGATCGAATACGGCATTGCTTCAAGCCTGTGTCTCAGGATGGTTTTCCGGGATCAACCAGATCCAGCTCTTACCAAGTCGACCGCCGTAGTTTCCTGCAGTGATATGCACGACCCCTGCGACGTCCGAGGCCGCCCGGATGGAGACACGAGTTGCTGCACTTACGGTGTCCAGATCGCGGCCATTGATAATAATCTCCATGACCGACTGAACTCCGTCCGGGATCAGGGATTCAACGCCCACACGGCCTTTCAGAGTCGGACAGAACGAATCGTTTGTGCTTGCGAACAGAAATTTATATCGACTGCCGACTTTGGAACCGCTGGCTGCGACACCTCCAGGAAACGGGGTGATCACGCCGGGAACGTGCTGACATGCGGCAACGGCCCGCTCGGCGGCTTCCAGAGAGGCCTCTTCCGAGGTCGCCATAAACCAGAGATTGCCGCCCATGATCCCGTCGTGATAGCTGAACCGTCGATCGATGCAAAAGTCGCCGCCCATCGTCGGCAACACCCACATCCGCCTGCCAAATCTGTCTTCAAGGCGCTCAAACCCGTCGCCGAAAAACGCCACTTTACGACCAAGACGGTAATACGGTTCTGTGTCGCTGAGCGAAAAACAGCGCGCGGTCGGACAGGTCAGCACGTTCTGACTCACGCGAGTCACCAGAGTCTTCTCCAGAGCATCAATCCGGTGTTTCCAGAAGCGAGGTACATGCAACTGGCAAATGGCTCCTGGTCTGCCATCGGGAGTCTGAAATGATTCGTCGCCACCAGGACCGACATAGCGATCCATTCCAGCCTCACAGTCGCACCTGATCGTAGACGATCCGCAGCCGGTTGCCGCACTGATCGCGTGATCCAGCCACTTTCGGTCACGAGCAGTAATCAGGAACTCGACGTACAAACTGCGGAACGCTTCGGCGTAGGTATCTTCCACGATCGTTGACATCAGACGCTGTTACATCCTGTGGATTGTATGACTCTGGAAAACTACAGGGGACCTAAGGACTGATACAGAAATAAGTGGCGCACGATTTCATCGTGCCGGACACGTTAAAAACGTGCCCCACGTCCGGAAGACGACAGTTATTTCTGCGCCGGTCCTAACCGCGACCGCGACCTGTGTAGACGTGGTCTTCCGTGATGATCTTGTCCATGAAAATATCATGATCAGCCACCGGAATTTCATCGAATAACTGACATTCGAACGCGAGCGCAATCAGCGGCGTATTCATGCGAGCATGCTGCAGTAACTTGTCGTAGTAACCTTTGCCGTGTCCTGTGCGGGCTCCGCGACGATCGAATCCGACGCCTGGGACCATGATCAGATCCAGCGCTTCGACATTGACCTGTTTTTCGGGCAAACCACGCAGCGCTGCCTGCGGTTCAAGGATCTTGTACATGCCGGTTTCCAGCTCGTCCATCGAATCCAGGCGGAACAATTCCAGTTCGCCGTCAACGTTGCACCACGGCACAACGATCGTTTTGCCGGACAGCAACGCCTGCTCCAGATCATGCCGAGTTCTGACTTCACTGCGGACGTCGATGTAAAACATGACCGTTTCAGCCGTGGCATACTCAGGCAACGACATAAACGCACCGACAATGCGGCGGCTGAGTTCGTCCTTGTTTTCCTGAGCGTTTCGGTTCGCGTGTGCCTGCTTGCGGAGGGCGTCTTTGCGTTCGCGAATGGCAGTGTCTGAATTCATGCAGATTGTCCGGTTGTGGCTCAGTTCGAAATGTTGTGGTGGTAGAAACCAACTTTTACCTTGCCAAAGCACTTCAATCAACCGGATACAGTCAGCCTTTGCCAAGGTTTCCAAACGTGGCGAGCATAAAGTCTGTACGCTACAGACTTGCCGTTTGTTCGCCAAAGAACAGGTAGCTCCGGATGGCACGAGCCAGCCATGGACGCCTGAAGTAGTTGGGCCAGTGATGGCCGATTCCGATGTCTTCGGTCAGATCCAGATCCTGGATTTTGTGGCCACCTGGTCCCAGGAGCCTTCTGTCTCTCCTCGTAATCCCCGTATAGCCCAGTGCCCCGCAGGAGAACGGTCGTCGCAGCGGATAGATGAATAAAGCGGGATCACAGGAATTCTTAAGGTTCAGCACACCTTCGACCGAACACAGGGCGCGTCCGTAGCGCTCATTGGGATTCAGCCATTTGTGGTCCATCGCGGAAGCCGCAAAGACGGCACGCAGTCGATGCTGCGAAAACTGACCCGGCGCCAGTACATAGCCCTCAACTGAACCGCCAGCCGTCAGGTGCAATGCCGATGCAATGACACGTGTCCCGTGACTGTGGCCGATCAGGCAGATTGGGCATTCCGAAGGAATCTGCTGCACCAGGCTGGCCACGTAGAAGCCATTCCTTCCCGCTCGACACCCAAGCCGATTGACGTCAAGTTGAATGACTGGCGAAAAAACTGGTCGGTCACTCGGCCATGAAAAATGGATCATTTGAATAGGCTGATCCGGACACGCATGATGCAACCACTTCCAGGTTTCACGCGATTCCGCCAGGACATCCTGCCAACTCACAAAGCTGCCGTGACATAAGATGCAGACAGGAACACCGGGCAGGAGTGACTGAAATAACTCCTGCATGTCTGCTTGCCGAAACCCGGTACACGGTTCATACCGCGTTACGCCGGGACAGAATACAGGTGCCGATTCGTCAAAGTCCTGCGGTGATGACTGCGAACCCACAATCCAGTATCCCGGAGTTGTCGTGGCTGTGGGCGGCGTTGGAATTTCGTGGACAACTGTTTCCGCCGGCGGCAGCGACTGTTGCATGATCTGCTGTGCGTTCGCGGCAGGACCGGAACACAGGATCAGCATCGAGCCCGCGAGGATACCCGCAAGTGAAAATCGATGGATCGATTGAATCACGGAAAGAGCCTGACTTCAGCGAAAATCGTTAAAAGTGGTCTCTTCCGTGAATGGCGGCTGACCAATCGTCATTATCGCGCAATTTCCTTGCGCCGCCGCAGAGCCCGTCATGCAGATCAGCTGTTGTGCATCCTGTTTTTGAAAACGAATCTCTCATCAGAGTTTCGGAATTTGTTGAGCCACGCTCTGAGACAATTCATTGCCTTCGCAAAAGTCATGCAGGTTGTCTGTACACCGGGAAAAAAATTCAGACTCTCCCGATTGTGCGGAGGCATTCCGCAAGATACTCCCGCGATCGATTGATCTCGCGTGTGACCTCCTCTGCCGTTTCAAGGATCGGTCTTCCGCGTGGAACCGGGTGCATGAAGATCTCCGTCCAGCCCTGATACTGAATGTCCCGGAGCGCCTGCAGGAGCGGAGCGAAGTCCAGAGAACCACGTCCCGGAAGTTGCTGGAGTTCCTCTTGCCTCGGCAATTTTGTCATACAGCCGTTTCCATACTGCCAGGCATAGAACATCCCGATGCTGTCACTCAGATCGCGAATCAAGGTCGCCAGTTGTTCGGAATCCTGCGGCAAGTGGTATGGGGCCAGCCCGATTTTCAGGTATTTTGACGGTGCGAGGTCCCGGAGGTATCTCAATGAATCTGCCGAATCAAACAAATTGTTCGCATGGTTTTCGATGGCGACCGTGACATTGTTCTCTTCCGCGCCCGCCAGATGCGGTTTCATGCGTTCGACAAAACCAGTAACGGCAGACTTCAATTCGGCACCAGCAAGCCCCTTCGGTCCTTCGCCACCCGTGACGATCATCTGACATCCAAAACGCCTGGCGAGCTGAAATTCTTCCGTCAGACCAAATGGTCCAAGTGCATACTGCGTGATGCAACCAAGTTTTACGTTGTGCTTTTTCAATAACTCTGCGAATCGTTCTTCGCCCAGATCCGTCAATTGCTCTCGCTGATTGCCGTGCTTCTTTGGCCAGAGATCCAGCGACGCTCCACCGCACTTCGCGACTTCGGGCAGTATTTCACCTACATACATGTAACCGTACATGCACGACGCCAGCATGTAGTTCAGTTCAAATTCCGCTTCAGGTGATGCGATCACTTCATCCGACGGACCTGCCAGGACAGAACTCGCCGTTAAGGCTCCACAACCGGCGGCGGTGACCTGCAGCAGCTCACGCCGGGTCAAGCGGTGATTTTCGTTTGCGATTCGCATTCAATGAGGCTCCAGAAACTTGCTGCTCCGCGACGAAATCAATTATGAACGTTCAATCTCGGCCTTGAAAGGCCGGGCTACCATCAAATGCCGCTCTGCAGCAAATCGCAAACAAGGCAAATCGCAAAACCGACGTCCCACGTCCCCAATGCCCTCCTCGCGGAGCGACGCCCGACGGTAGCCGAGGGTTTTAGCCTCCGGATCACTTTTGTGAGTTTTGTGCCTCTTTGTGGCCAGAAAATCGCTGACTCAAAAACAACAACTGAACGAAGAGTGCTTGCCACAAAAACTCACAAGAGTCACAAGAGGAAGAACAGCGGCAACGAGCGGAGCCGCGCTACTTGTGGCTTGCGATTGACAACTTTTCAGCCTGGGCTGCGGGCGAAGCCCGCGCTGGGAAATTGGGAATCATCAACTGCACTTTGACCTGATACGGAAACTTGCCGCCCCACATCTTCGGAACCAGATTTCGCCCGCCGCTGAACGTCGCCGCTGAAAGGTCAACCGGAACAAAGCGTCACACAATTCTGAAAAACTTTGGTTCTGCGGGTGTCACGTTCACGCCTTCACCCAGTCGCGCATCGCAATTTCAAGAGCCTCCACAATCGGGCGCATGGGCAGTTTCAGTTGCTCCGCCTTTGTCGTATCCAGCACACAGTTAGAGCGTGGTGTCTTTGCCGCCAGTTTCATGAACTGATCTTCTGAATCGAAGAATCGAAAGACCTTCTGCGTCAGACCGAAGCGTTTGATCATCGCCACCACATCTTCCGTGGTCACCGAGCCTGGATTCGTCAGATTGTAAGTGCCAAACGGCACACGCTTCGTCCAGCAGGCGATACAGGCTGCTGCGAATTCATCCAGCTGAGAAAGACTGTTCGTCGCCTTGAGGAGGCAGTCGTATCGCATCATTTTGGAAATATAGTTTCGTGGACCATCCACTTCGTTGAACGGAATTCGGAGTCGCCAGACGTAGCAACCGGCGGTATCGGACAGCAGTTCTTCGCCCAGCGCCTTGCAGCCGGAGTAGAAGCTGCAGTTGTTCTGACGAAATGAAAAATTCGCTGCATCGACTTCTGTAAAACCGCTGCCATCTGGGTTTGTCCCAGTGTAGATGCAGCCGGAAGAAACATGTCCCCACGGCAAACCGGCTTTCTCGCAGGCCGATCGAATGACTCCGGGCAGCACGGCATTACCCTGCAGACATTCCGTGCGATGGACTTCGCATGCATCGACATTCGGGCGACCCGTGTAGCCGGCCGCATTGATTAAAAACTCTGGCCGTCGCTGATCAATCAAGCGCATCAGCGATGATTCATCTGAGTAGTCAAGAACGGATCGTGAAACCACTTCAAACGGCAGCCGCATCTGCTGCAGATGCTTTTGAAACGCCGTGCCGACGTAGCCATTTCCACCGAGAATCAGGAACATCAAATCAATCCGTATCGACGTGCAAAAAGTGTATCAGTGGGCAACGCGCTTCAGATACTCGCCGTATTCATTCGGAAACGCCGCCGCCAACTGGAGCAACTGTGTCCGATCGATGAAGCCGCGCCGGAACGCAATTTCTTCCGGGCAGGAGATCTTCAGTCCCATGCGCTTCTCGATCGCCGCGACAAAGTTTCCGGCATCCAGTAGCGAATCGTGAGTCCCCGTATCCAGCCAGGCAAACCCGCGTGACAGCATTTCAACCCGCAACTGGCCTCGGCGCAGATATTCAGAATTCACGTCTGTAATTTCCAGTTCTCCCCGGATGGACGGTTTGAGATTCTGCGAAATTTTGACAACCGTATTGTCGTAGAAATACAATCCGGGAACCGCAAAATTTGATTTTGGCTGTTTCGGTTTTTCTTCGAGCGAAATCGCTTTGCCCTGCGGATCAAACTCCACCACGCCGTATCGTTCCGGATCACGAACTTCGTAGCCAAAGATCGTGGCTCCGCTTTCGTTGGATGCTGCAGAATTCAGGATCTTCTGGAATCCGCTGCCATAGAATATGTTGTCGCCGAGAATCAAGGCGACGTGATCCGGGCCGATAAAGTCGGCGCCGAGGATAAACGCCTGCGCCAGCCCTTCGGGTTTCGCCTGTTCGACGTAAGAAAACTTCATGCCCCATCCGGCACCATCACCGAGCAACGTCTGAAATCCACTCAGGTCACGCGGCGAACTGATGATCAGCACTTCACGAATTCCGGCCAGCATCAAAGCCGACAGCGGATAGTAAATCATGGGCTTGTCATACACGGGCGCCATTTGTTTGCTGATCGCGAGAGTCAACGGAAACAACCGTGATCCGGTTCCGCCGGCCAGAATAATCCCTTTTTTACATAAACTCATAAGCTGCTCTGAATGGCCGTTGATCATGAATGGCCGTTGATGTTGTGCAATGTGTTGACCCGAAGCGGGCGGATCGTAACTCACAGCGACGGACGCTTCAAACCTTTTTCACGTTTCGGGAAGGGGAATCGAATACTGCGTGCCAGCGAGTCGTGCCAATTGGACGAAACAGGTCGTTTGGGGTTCTCTCTGAATCTGCAGGCGACTATCGTCCGCAGTTTCGGACTTTGTTCCTTTGCGAAATGCCGAGCTATTGAAGATTGAAGGAAGTGAGCGAAATGCGCAGTTCGACTCTTGCGTTGTTGGGATTGTTTTGCGTTATCACTGTGGCAGTTCTGCTGATTATGCTGCGCAGGGATTCGGCGCCGAACGTGCCGCCAGTCGCTGAACCGGGCGATGTAAGTCCCCGGATTTCCGGAAGTAAAGTGACGTCGTCTGCATCGGCCCAACCTGACGCCTCGGTACACGAGACAACTTCGTCGAACGTGCCACTTGTTGAAGCCGGGAAAGAGGCTGACAAGGACAAACGCGCGGCAACTCCGATGGTATCGCTGAAGTTTCCGTCATGGCCGACTCCAAAGTTGGCGCTCGTCGCCACTGGTGAACAGTTGGGCTATTTCGAACCCTGCGGATGCACGGCCAATCAACTGGGTGGAATGTCGCGTCGTGCATCGCTGTTTGAAAAGATTCAATCACTGGGTTGGGATGCACGTGGCATCGATGTCGGCAGCGTTTCGCGTCGCACGGGAACGCAGGCCAGGCTCAAATTCGAAACAACGCTCGAGGCATTGCGGGAACTCAAATACGTTGCCCTCGCGATGGGGCCGGAAGAGCTCAAACTTGAAGCCGGGTATTTGCTTTCGCAGCATCTGTCTGACGGCGATGAGCCCCTGAAATTTCTGGGAGCCAATCTGATGTTTTTCGGATCGAAAGATCTGGGTACGCCATTGTCATCTGCAGTTTTTGAAGTCAACGGAATCAAGGTCGGAGTCACGAGCGTGATGAGTGATTCAATCCGGAAGGCAGTGATTCCCGAGATGACGCCCGAGCAGGCTGCCAACGCGGAAATGCAGTGGACCGATCCTGCCGAGGCACTGACGGCTGTCCTGAAGGAGTTCGATGAAGCCAGTGTGACCGTCCGGATTCTGCTTGCTCAAACGACGCTTGAAGAATCGAAGAAAATGGCGGAAGATTTCCCCAATCTCACGCTCATCGTGCGGGCCAACGGATTTGGCGAGGGAGCCGACAATGCCGAAATGGTGGGCAGCGTTCGGTTAGTTGAAGTAGGGAAAAAGGGCAAAGCGGCGGGGGTGATTGGTCTGTATCCGGACGACGCAGAGAACCCCGTGCGTTTCGAACTGGTGCCGCTGAGCGGCGAACTATTTTCGGATTCGGACCGCATGACGCAGTTGATGCAGAGCTACCAGGATCGTCTCAAGGCGGAAGCGATTGCCAGGACAGACGGAGCGGTGCCGCATCCCACAGGAGCCATTTATGTCGGCGCGGCGAAGTGTGGTGAATGCCATGCAAATGCTTATGAAATCTGGAAAAAAACGCCTCATGCGCATGCGTTCGAAAGCCTCGACCCATCGTTTCAACGAAAAGGTTTTGAACGATTACACGGTGTGAATAAGTCGTTTGATCCGGAATGCATTGCCTGCCATGTGACGGGCTGGGATCCCGAGGAATATCTGCGATATGAGAGTGGATTCATGAACGAAGAGTTCGCGGCCGACGATGCGGAAAAGCAGCTGCAGGGGCTGTTGGCTGGTAATCAGTGTGAAAACTGTCATGGTCCGGGAAATCGGCATGTGGAGTACATCGAAGCCGACGACAAGGCCGCTGCGATCAAAGAAGTGAAAGTCTCGCTGCTGCAGGTGGAACAGACCTGCAACAAGTGTCATGATGGTGACAACAGTCCAGGATTCAAGTTCGAAGAGTACTGGGAAGACGTGAAGCATTATGGCAAAGACTGACGGAGCGTAATTCTGATGAGCTTGGACGCATTTTCCGAACTGGAAACACTTTGTCAGGCACCCGTGCCGACGACGTGTCGGGCCTTTTTGACGAACTATCCCGAAGCGCTGCGCGGGGCTGTGCGAGCTGATGACGGAAGTGATGCGGAGGGTCTTGTCTCTGACGCTGAGTTGCTCGCCGATCTCGTTGATGTGCTCCGAATTAACCGCGAAGTACGACTCGATAGTATTCTCGATCCCGAGGGTCGGGAATTTCGGTGGCCCGCCCCTTTCCTGGTCATTGGCGAAACGGGTGATGGAGACTATTACTGCATTGATGCTTCGGGTGAACATGAAGGCGTGTTGCAGTTTCGGCACCACGCCGTCGAATTTGAATCCGTCGCCGATTCGATAGATGAGTTTATCGAATTGCTTGTCGAGTGCTTTGTCACTGGCATCGATGCTGAAGACATCGAGGATGAAGACGAAGAAGAATTCGATGAAGAAGATGACGAATCTGAAGACGCCGATGACCTGGATGACGACGAAGATCCGGACGAAGAAGAATCTGAGTAAAGTACTATGCAGTCACCGCAGAATATCCGTGTCCATAAAGAACAGCGTACGCTGGAACTCATCTGGACCGATACCGACGTCTCGCAGATTCCGTTTCGTGTCGTACGCCAAAACTGCCGCTGCGCCGTGTGCGTGGATGAGTTCAGTGGCAAGCAGTTGCTCAATCCCGATTCTGTTCCCGCCGATCTCGGCGTGCTTGAAATTTCCCTCTGCGGAAACTACGCCCTCCGCGTGCGTTGGTCGGACAATCACGACTCCGGATTGTTTACCTGGAACCACCTGCGGACGATTGCGGATCAGATCGTTTAGGGTAGGTCCTTTCTGCCGGAAAGGACTTTCGCCGTAAGGCGAACCGCCATGGGACG
>CAZFDW010000123.1:11071-14019 GCA_964517865.1 uncultured Chitinophaga sp. | reverse complement strand
CGCGATAAAGCGACCGTCCGGTGTGTACCCAAAGAGAATTGGACGATTACTTGAACGGCTAACGTCATAGCCGGTCGGGTTCGCAATCACGGCATCAACATCACTTGGCATCAGCCCGTGCTGCATCACTTTGTCGATGTTCGCCCCAGGGTCTTCATTCCAGATGACTCGTGACAAACCCATCATCCCCCTGATAGCCGTTTGTTGGTTTATATCATAACCTTATTCTGATGCGTTGCAAGGGGCATTTGCCTTTGCCGTTTTCCAGCAGCGACAGATTGGACTTGTTGATCCCCGTCCGCTCTTCCACATCACTCAGCGACAACCCCGCGGCTTCACGAGCGGCCTTCAACGCTGACATCACATCCGCAAACGTCCCTGCTGCGGTGTGTCGTGCGTTCAACGTGCCGCAGGAAACGGTTCTGCCGGGAAGCCGACGTGACATCTTTTCCTGAGACGTTATGATCTGGCCGAAAGTGTGTCAACTGCTTCACTAAAGGGACTTGGTGATCAATACAGAGTCAACTGGGACTGGGGAGTTCTTGATGTCGTTCGTTTCACGATTTGCTTGTATTCTGATGACTGCCCATTGCATATATCGCAGTTGTGCTTTGAATGCGCAGGACGAATGGACTCAGTTTCGCGGGCCGGAGGGGCAGGGTCACTCGGCAGCGACGGGGTTGCCGATCACATGGAGTGAGACGGAAAACATCGTCTGGAAAACTGCGACGCCTGGTGAAGGTCACTCCTCACCGGTCATCTCCGGCAATCAGATCTGGTTGACGACCGCCATCACAAAACAACTCACGGCGGAACAGGAAAAAGAACGGCTGGCAAAGCTCAAGAATTCAGACGGACTGAAAGTCGCAGGCACGCTGACTCTGCAGGCCATCTGCATCAACCGTGAAACCGGGGCGATTGAACAAACGATTGACCTGTTCGAAGTCGGGGAACCGGAACCGAAGCATTCTCTGAACAGCTATGCGTCACCGACTCCCGTAATCGCTGGCGACAAGGTTTTTTGCCATTTCGGAACGTACGGTACCGCTGCGGTCGATCGGACAACCGGCACTGTGTTGTGGAGAAATGCCAAACTCAAAATTGATCATCAGAACGGGCCGGGCAGTTCTCCAGTTGCCTGGCACGACAGGGTCATTATTCATTTTGACGGTACGGACGAGCAGTTCATCGCGGCCCTCGATGGAACCACCGGCGAAGTCGCGTGGCAAACCTCGCGTTCAGGAAAAATGGACGAAACTCCGGAACTCAGAAAGGCTTATGGAACACCGCTGATTGTTTCCGTGAAAGCGCGAGCCCTTGTGATTTCGCCTGCGGCCAATTGGGTCTATGCCTACGACGCAGAGACCGGCAGTGAAGTCTGGAAGGCATCGTATGGTCAGCTGGGGTTTTCAACAGTTCCGCGTCCGGTCGCTTCGGGCGACACGGTGTACGTTGCCACAAGTTACATGCAGTCCCGATTAGTTGCGGTGCGTCTTGACGGCGAAGGTGACGTTTCAGACACGCATGTTACATGGAAGGCCGACAAACAGATTCCTCAAAAGCCATCGCTGCTCCTGCACGACGATCGCCTGTACTTTGTGAGCGACAAGGGGATTGTCCGCTGTGTGAATCCTGTAACCGGCGAAGACGTCTGGTTCGACCGGTTGTCCGGCGACTACTCAGCGTCACCGCTGGTATCAGAAGGGCATCTGTACTTCTGCGGCGAGAACGGCACATGCACTGTGCTGCAGGCAGGCGATGAATTCAAAGAGCTGGCAAAGAACACGCTGGATGCCGACTTTATGGCATCACCTGCGGTTGCCGGAAAGGCGCTGTTTCTGAGATCGACCGCGCATTTGTATCGCATCGAAAATCGCTGATCTCCTTTCCAAATCCTGAAATCCATAGTCTGCCAGGACATAACGCACGCGGTTGGCACTGGCTTGTTTAACCGCGTGCCCAGCGGGCCGCGCTCGCAGTCCCGCCGAATCGACGCCCAACGCGCGGGGCGTTGCCCACGCGGTTAAACGAATGCGCGATCCTCAACCTCTCGCGGGATAACGCAAGCAGGCCCGAGTTTCCTTTTCAGAAAAAACGAGCCTGTCGGTAAGATTCACCGTGGCTTTTTCAAAGCCTGCTACGCAGCCTGATCAACGGCTTCGTCAGTTTCATCGACTTCCTGCTCGTACACGAGATAGTAGATATTGCTCGCGGCTTCTTCCAGGTAGTGCTTGATGTTTTCGCTCTGCACGCCCGCAATGAGTCGGTCGAGTGCTTCGACGACGCGATCGACTTCTTCGCTGCTGATTTCTTCGAATTCATCCGCAGTTGCGAGATGGTGCTGAGCATTGATAATATCGTTGTGTTCGTCCGACATTGCAAATTCTCCACAGTCTTTTCAGCGGATTCGAAACTTCGCTTTTCGGCCAGCCCGTCGAATCAAGACCTTGATTTAACGGGTTCCCGCACAGCGGAGGACTGGTCAGTGCCGGCGTGCTCCGGCGCGTTCCATGCGGCTCTGACTCACTATCGGAATTCCGACGCGAGCGGCTTTGACAGATTGTGTCCTGATATCAAAGTTCCCTGATCGTCAGGTTTGGACTTGAGATGAACAACGAAAATCAGGGAAACATGGAGTGCCGTAGGCGTCGTACACCGGCAGTTTCTGCTGATCGTGTGATATGCACAGCAATATTCGCGGAAGTTTGGGCTGTCGTTCGCGACGTTTGAGTCGATTTGTCTGCATAGCGAGACCAGGCAGAGTGGATCATTCAGAAGGACTGCGGAAATGAATTCGGTGACCGAGTATCTGACTTTTACAATTCGACAGCGGATGGGGTTTCTGAATATCACCACGCAGGTCAATGACATTCTGCAGCGAAGCGGAATTCAGGAAGGTCTGTGCCTGGTGAATGCCATGCACATCACCGCCAGCGTCTTCATCAATG
>CAZFDW010000123.1:0-10971 GCA_964517865.1 uncultured Chitinophaga sp. | reverse complement strand
GGTGACGAAAGGCCAACTGGACTTCGGCCCGTGGGAACAGATCTTCTACGGTGAATTCGACGGCAACCGGGCAAAACGAGTGCTCGTAAAAATCATCGGCGAATGATTTGCCCGATACAATTGGATCGAGCCATGGTCTCAGCAGAGTCGAACGAACCCATAACCTCCGCTGTTGCACGATCCATCGCCGCAGGAAGCGGCGGGTGGCCTTCAAAGTAGCAGGACCGCGCCGAGGTCCGTCTGCAGCAACGTTGTCTGAGGATAAGTCACCGGACCTCGGCGAAGTCCTGCTACGTTTTCAACAGAATTGGCGGAGAGCCATTATTGCTCTGCGGACGCAGTTGTTCGTGCTGCATCTGTGCCGCGAATCATCCGGAACTGGGGACTGAGGGTGATGGTTTCCACAGCCACGGAAAAACGATAGTCGTGGGCTTTGAGCTGGCTCATCATTTCTTCAATCAGTGGTTCGTCGGAAAGTTGAATTGACCGGCCCAGAGCATAGCCGAGCAGCCGACGGCAGAAGGTGCGAAGAAAAGAGTCTCGGCGCGTATGGAGCAGATAGTCGCGGAGGCCATCGACACCGTGAATCGCTGTTCCGTCGGGAAGGACCGCGTTGGCGTCAATCTCGTGGCCAAATGCGTCTTCAGCACGGAGACGACCGATCGTGTCGAACTTCTCCAAAGAGTACCCGTAAATGTCGATCCGCTGATGACATTTCACGCACGCTGGATCGCTGCTGTGGAGTTCTGTGAGCTTGCGTTCCGTGAGATCCGCCGGTACTTCTTCGGGCAGCACAGGCACGCCTTTTGGAGGCCGTGGCAGCTTTTCGCCAAGCAGAAATTCGGAGACCCAGTTGCCGCGCAGGATAGGACTGGTACGCGATGCTCCGGATTGCTTCGACAACGTTGCCGCCATTGTCAAAATACCGCCGCGCGACACACCTTTGGTGCCGTTGACGCGCTGCCAGCCGTCGCCGTCCAGGCCGACAATGCCGTAGAACTGAGCCAGTTGAGCGTTCACAAACGTGTGATCAGCATCAAGCAGATCCAGGACCGAGCCGTCATTGCGGAACATATCTTCGAAGAAGCGAATGGCCTCTTCATACATCGCACCTCGCAGTTCTTTGAACTCAGGATAGTGTTGTTCGCTCTTTTCGTCCAACTGATCAAAGTCGCGAATGTGAAGCCACTGGCAACCGAATTCAATCGCCATACGACGAGTTTTCGCGTCTGCCATCATCCGCAGCGTCTGCGCGCGCAGAACCTCGGGCTGATCCAAAGTCCCGGCTGCCGCGACATCCCGCAATTCCTGATCGGGCAATGATGACCATAGGAAGTAGCTCAGCCGATTCGCCAGCTCAAAGTCGCCCACCGGAGTGGCCGCCGTTCCGGGCTGAGCGTATTCGCCGCGATAGAGAAACGCCGATGTCACGAAGACGCGGGCGAGCAGCATACGAATCGCGGCATCGTGAGAAAGTTCCTGCTCACGCAGTTTATGATACAGTTGCGTCAATTGCTCGCGCTCAGAATCCGACTCTGGGCGACGCCAGGCTCGATCTGCAAAATCCAGCACAGCCTGCACATGCACGGGCTCCGTGTCGTTCATCAACTTTCGGAACTCATCTGCACGCTGCATAATTCCGTCGCGCATCGGAGTAAAGGCACTGGGATCGGCGTCCTGAGTGGCAAACTGCCAAAGCTGATCGTAAGCATCGACAAGGGCCAGCGCGTCCTGACTGACGAAATGCATGTCCTCCCAGAGTCGATCGAGTTCTGCAGTTTCTGCGTCGTTCAGCATCAGCCGCTTCAGATGGTCGTCTTCGCGATAATACAGGGTCAGCGTGACGACTTCATCGACAGGAACAATCTTTGTATAACACAGCGCCGCAGGAAACAGATCACGGAATTCATCAAAGTGAGCCAGCAGTCGTGCGCGGGCGGCACTGTTGTCGGCCACCAGAATTGGTGTGTCGTAGCTGACAGGTTTGTCACCGTCAGACCATGTGGCTTTGCCCCCTTTGATGCTTGTGGAGCTGGCGGCGAGGCTGGAAAGCCGCTCGGGCTTTGCCGTCAGTACCTGCAGCTGCACCGTTCCCTCGGAGCCCGTTGTTGCATCGAGGGCACCCGCGGCCACGAATTCGCAGCCTTCTACAAAGTCAGCGGGGATGTTGACTTCAATCACAGACGGTGCCTGCACGCACAGGTTTGCGGCATCGATCGACGCGCCATCCGGATGCTTGCCGAACATGGCCGGATCAAGTCCAAAGTTTGTTTCTGCCCCATCAGCGTTATCCTTTTTCTGCGACAGCAGTTCCTTTCGCACGACAGCAAACAAGGGCCCGTTGAGCGATGTCAATTGGCGGTGCAGAACGGCATCAGGCGCGTCTGCGGCGATGTCGCTGATACCATTCGTCAAGAAGGCCTGAAGTTTTTCAGCCAACTGTTTTCTGGATTCCGTATCCGGCGCGACCTGCCATTGAGCGATCAGCGAACCGGCAGGGACAATCGAATCCTCGCCGCCAACAGCGTCCGGTTCACTGTAGAAATGCCAGACACCCATGTTGCCGTGTCCATCCGCGTGCGGGTTGCCGGCAAGGATGTCGGGCGAGATGTCTTTGGCGAGGTTCCATTCTGCAGCAGCAGCATCCTTCGCGGTGACCGTTAAATCAATCGCCGTCATGTCACACGAGTGTTCTCCATCACGCGGCCCGATGACCAGCGCCAACAAATCACCCGGCTGTACCACGAGATTCTCAAACGGACCGAACTTTTGTTCTTCCACCCCGGCTGCGGTGCCAGCCGCGAGACGCTGGCGAGTATTTCCGCGACGCAGTTCCACCAGCCAGGTGACTCCATTGCCACAGCCGATATGAGCCCGCTGGACGCGCCCGGTCACATTCACCGCACCCGCAATCGGACTTCGCCAGCCGACTGCCACACGCAGTTTCGGCGTGGGATGAACGCCCACACTATGCGGCTGCATGTCGCCGGGGACTCGCACAAGATCATCTGATGAATTTGCAATGACACTCAACGCATCCGGACCAGTCCAGCCTTTGACAAAGTCGTAGTTTTCCGCACGTTCCATCTTCTGCGTGATGTACGAATCGATTCTTGCTTCGCCGGCACCGATCCCAAGGTATGCAAGCCAGGCAGCCATGACCGCTCGATCAATCCCATGCTTTTCAGCAAGTTTGTCTACGGCCGCCGCATCAGTTGATGCTCCGGCTTCCGCTGCGGCATTGAGACAAGCCGCCGCACTGCTCAGCACTTGTTCGCGATGAGCCGACAGCGTCGCGACTGCGTGCCGCACATCTCTCAGCAGAAGATCAGGTTGACCCGCCGCAACGAAGCGAGGATTTTCCCAGACCGCGAAGTCGTGTTCATTTCCATCCGATGCATCGGACGCCGCCAGATACAGCGTGATGTTCTTCCCATCCTGCGGCGCAGGCATCTTGATGCGGATTTCCTGTCGCGCGGCGAGCGGTTGGACGGGAACCTGCCATGCTGTTGGACCATCGCGTTTGCCGATGTGCCCGATTGTGGTGAACCGCCACAAAGTCTGCTGCCATTGCACAATCGAGGCGACCAGCGCCGGAGTGTCGTCCGGTTTGGCATCACGCCATTGTGTGCGGATCATGTCGAGCACGAGTGACGGCTGCGTCTCGTTCAATGCCATCCAAAGTGTGATCAGATATTTTTCGTTGAGTCCATGTTCGCGAGCAACTTCGGCAATCGTCTTTGAACCGGTCTGCAGGGCGTCGCGCTCGATCAGAGTCGTTCGCAGATACAGTTCCAGCGGCAATCTCCCGCCACCGTTGGTTTCAAACTGGATGCCCTGCAGATTGACGGCCGTCGCGCCACCGCTGTCGGAGTAGCGTGCATAAAACTGACGAATTTCGTCGAGTCGCTGATTCGTCCAATCCCGGGAAGTCGTTTTCGAAGAAAACTCAATCCCGTGTGGCAGCAGCATCGCATGGCTCGCGATCTCTTTTGCCGCATCCAGATATTTCTGCACCAGCGCAGGCGACATGACGAGCGCATTGCCGACGTTCGTAAATCCTTCCCCCGCCGCGCTGTCAACCGGGAACTCGCGCGCAGGTTCCAGCGGAACTCCGGTGAGATCCTGGATGGTGTACGTGAATTCCGCGTTGTTCAGACGTCGCAGGACGACCGGCCCCGGGTCGCCGGCGTTGGCTTTCGCGTCGGCATCGAGCACACTACGGACCCAGTTTCGCAGAGCCGTGTGTTCCGATTTCGCCAGCTGAAACTCAGCATCCTTCGGCGGCATCTCGCCATCATCCAGCATCTCGACGACGCGCTGCCACGGCACAACGTTGCCACGCATGTCGGCGACCGAACGAAACTGCTCCAGATCCAGTTCACCCTGCTTTTCCGCAGCTGAATGACATTTGAGGCAATACTTCTGCAGGACCGCCGCCTGCGATTTTTCATACTGCGCCTGAAGCGGTGCAAAGTCGGAATCGCCGACATCCTGCGCCTGCAAGCCACGGTTTGAGGCCAGCAAGAACGACGAGGCAAGCAGCAAACAAATGGGCGACTTCATGAGCAGCTCCGGTTTGGGGGGGGGAATGAGGCAGCTCGGGGAGGAGGAAGACTTCCGCTTGTGACGCCGAACGGTGAAGTCCAGTCCACGGCAGCGTGATGCAAAGCTGAGGAAGGAGGCCGACTGAATCAGGCCTCACTATGCTCAGAGTAGCCGTGTACGGAAGTCAATTGCAACTGTTCTGCAAAAAGAAAAACGTCCGCGCGGCTTCAGTCTTTCTTCAGACGCGAACCGCGGGACGTTGATTCAATCAATTCGATCGGAAACTCAGCTGTTGAAGCTGTTTTCCGCGTATTGGGACATGACCCGGTCAATCATCGCTGTGCGAGCATTGCGAGCAGCAGAGTTTTGGTTCGCTGCGAAACCGGAGGAGGCGGAAGATGCATTGCCATTGCCGCTTATCGTTTCCTCGATCGATCCGGATTCGACGGGCTGCGCATCGACAGGATTTTCAGGTGAGTCATTTTCACCTGGTCCGGCGTCGCCGCCAAGCAGTGGCGACAGATTGTTCAAACCTTCAGACTCAGAAGACTGCCTTGTTGCCGTGACCTGAGTTGATGATCGCCGCTGGGTGGCAATGCGTTTTGCCGGACTTGAGCTGCTACCCAAGGCTGAAGTTGATTGAACACCAACCGGAATGCCAACTGACAAACGACCACTGTCGGTACTGAACAGCGAATTCGATGAAGACGGTCTGACAGGGATGGCGACTGTGGAAACAACGTCTGTTTCTTCCTGGACACGGCCACTATCGTTGGTCCGCTGCAATTCGACGCCGCCAGGAGCAGCAGTATAGAATATGACAGACAGATCAAAATCAGACGATTCCAAAGTTCGTATTGGCACCAGTTCTCCGTCTTCCACGACATCGACCGGCTCCCCTGCAGCATCGTCCAGAGGCAATAGGTCAAACACGTAGTCCACTTCTTCGTGCGGATCGGAAGCAGGTTTATAAACTTCAACAGCAAGTTCGCCGTCAACCGGTTCGAGGTTCAGACCTCCGAAATAGATGACATCCACCGGCTCGCCCGATACGTCTTCGAATGGCAGCGGATCGAATGCATACATCACAATGTCGTCTGGAACTCCATCACCGTCGAAATCGTTCGGTGTCAGATCACCCGCGACGAAATCGTCCGGCGCGACTCCGCAACCCAAACCATCTTCCCAACCGGTGCCCTGGTCAACGATGATCTCTTCAGAGCCGTCACCCGCGACATACGTCAAAGTACGGTAGAGCCATGAAGGATCCCAGCCTTCAGCTGGAGGCGTATCTGCGAAACTGATTTCTTCCTCAACCGAAAGTTTCTCGCCGTCCGTGCCATCATTTGCGCCCGGACCATCGGAAGTGAAAAACGTATTGAACCGAATGAACTCTGAGGGGTCTTCGACCGGAATTCCCGAGTCTCCGTCCACAACACCGCAATAGAAAATCGCGTCGTCAACGCCAGGGTCTCCCGGCATGATTTCGGTAAGATCAGGGTCGATCTGAGCTCCCGGCATTGAGTCCACTTCAGTCGCATCGATTTTCGCGGAGGCTGCTTCATCTCCATCCATTGGCAAGTCCTGACTGTCTACAGTACCCACACTGATCACCGTTGCACTCAGCAAGGATCTCAGTTCGCAGGCTTCCGCCTGGGCTGACACGCCTTTTCGGCGGGTTTTTTGCGAGGCGCGACTCTTGGTTCCAGATGAACTGAATTTCATACAGACGCTTTCTGAATATAGAAACCGCAACAGGTGGTGTTTGAGTTATGGCACAGGAATGGCCCAACAGTTTGAAAATTCTCTCCGGCAGGATCATTGGCGAAACACCAATGCTCCGGCAAGAGCAAACGCTGCAGCGGAATAAGACCGCCACCGCAGCAATGATCGCTGGCTGTTATTGACGACCATACCGATTCCGTGGAAAAACCTCCTGGTTCTGATTGGCAATGCTGCCTACCAACGGAGGGACATAATTCGACAGGAATTCCACGATTGTCCGGGATTTCAAAAAATTCGCTGTACTACGGCGGGAATGCACTTTCATTCCCCGAGCAGGCAGAATTTGCTGAACTCTTCTTCGACACTGGAAGGGCATGGGAGTGAGCAGGATTTGGCGGTGTTTGCTGTGACACGGAGGGCTGACGCCCAGCCGCTCGCCAACAGGAGGACATCGGAATGACCATCATTCAACGATGTTCTGCTGTGCTCAGAAACAACGGCGGTTGTTTTGCATCGTCTGGCTGAAGGGAAATGACGTGGTCCTACGTCAGTCCGGTCAGCACACCGTCTTTGCAATATTCCGGATTACCGAACGATTCGATGTGATGGCCGAAACCGTGCGCCAGTGCAACGAGAAGCCGGTTGTGCGAGACATGTGGAAACTTGAGAGATCGCCCCATGTCAAAATCCAGACCGTTGCCGACCATCACAAAGGGGATATTGTCCAGCGTGTGTGAGTTGCCCTGGCCGAGCTCATTGCCCCACACGATCAACGTGTTGTCCAGCAGCGATCCTTCACCCCCTGGCTCGGGTGTCTCAGATAAGCGACGCACAAGATATGCCAGTTGTTCCGAGTACCATGTATTGATTTTTGTCAGCTTCTCGTGAGCTTCCTTGTTTTCATTGGGCTCATGCGACAACTCGTGATGACTTTCATCAATCCCCAGCCAGTGCATTTTCGGCTGACCGACGGAGTTTGTAATCTGAAACGTGGCGACACGGGAGAAGTCGTTGACGAAGCTGTTCACCAGCAGATCCATCTGCATCTTCGTGATCTGCGGGATGTTGTCGTTTTCTTCCTTTATGCCTGGTTCCATCTCCGGCAGCGCATGCCCCAAATCCTGCGATTGCGACTGCCGCAATTGTTCTTCCATCGATCGCACAAAGGTCGAGTGTTCATCGAGCAGATGTCGATCCGCTGCGGACACAACCTGACTGATCCGCTTCAGATCTTCCTGCACACTGTCGAGCACACTCGCGAGAACCTCGCGGTCTTTCACCTGTCCGTACAACTTTTTGAACATCTGGTACGGGTCGTCAACCGGAGCGATTGGTTTATTGGCCCCGGCGTAACTCATGCGCGTCCAGGTGTCAGCGCGATCCGGAACCATGACGCCGAATTCCAGCGACCCGAATCGAGTGCGGGTTTCTTCCTTTGACTGCAGGAAGTTGCCAATCTCCTGATCGATGGAAATTCCGCTTGCCCAGCCGGCCGGCGTATCGGATCCGCCCTGAATGTTGCCGGGGAAAAGTTCGACGCCGGTCAGGAGGCAACCCATGCCGCGCATATGGTTGTCGCCGTCACCGCGGACTTTGTCGCACACGCCGTGCATCACCAGCATGCGTGACTGAAAGTCTTTCAGGGGTTCCAGGATACGCTTGAGTGTGAACGCTTCGCCTTCTTCATCCGGCCAGAAATCCCACGGGACGGTTCCGTTCGGGCTGAACATGACGACCAGTCGCTGTTTGCGGGAATTCAATGCCGTCCGCGAAGCAAAGGCACTGAGGTTGGAAATGAACGGCAGTGCCGCGGCACCCAGCCCAAGATTCTTGAGGAAGCGCCGTCGATTGTTCATGAGTCTGTGATCCGCTTATGAGTTAACGTGAGTCCTGTTTCGGCTTTAAAAAAGGGGTCAGGAACCAATAGTGCGAAGCACCCTCCGGGCCATTCAGCTATTGGTTCCTGACCCCTTTTTTAAGGCGAGCGGCGGTAAAGAACATACCCACACTAACCCGAAGCGCCAGCGAGGCAGCCTCGCTGGCGCTTCGGGTTGGTAAATTCTTTACTGCCGCTCGCCTAAGCACTACTTCGGCTTTGCCGTGGCGACCGGATCGGAATTCGGTGTCCAGCCGTGTGAGTTCGAACGGCAGGCAATCTCAACTGCCAGATGTTTCATATTGTACTGGTGATCTTTGAAGAACGTTGACAATTCCGCGATCGAATCTGGCCCGTACGCCAGAATTGGCTGCTGGACCATGTGATGAAACAACTGCCGTGCAAAGGAACGCTGCGTTTCGTCACTGCGGGCCATGAAAGTAGCCAGTTCCCGCGCTCCGGCGAAACGCACAAATTCGCCGTTGCGTTGCAGATACTGCCCGGTCGCATCGATCGCCTTTTCTTTCTCGACTTCCCGGTAGCGGCCAACGGAGTCAAAATTTTCCAGTGCAAACCCCAATGAGTTAATCAGGCCGTGGCAATTCGCGCACACTTCGGGACTGGTCTGGATCGTGACACGTTCGCGCGTCGTCAGATCAGGAGCCAGATTCGGTGCGGTAGGAGCGACCGCGATCGGCGGCGGCTTGACGCCTCGCCCAAGTATCCCGCGCGACATGAACACGCCACGATGAATGGGCGAACTCGTCTGCATGTACGCCAGGCCGCTCAGGATGAAAGGATGCGAAACGATGCCCGCGCGTTTGTCCGGTTCGAATTTCACTTCCTGAAACGTCGCGTCTTCAGGCAGATCGACTCCGTAAAATTTCGCCATGCGACCGTTCATGAAAATCGTGTCGGTCAACAGCAGACGCTGAAAATCGGCGTTGTCTGCATCCAGCGCCTGTGCCAGCATCAACTCAAGGGAGACGCGCAGGTCCGCAGCAAGCTCCGGTGTAAAATCCGGAAACACTGCGCGATCCTTATCAATTTCCTGAAGCCGCTCCAGGTTCATCCAGCTTCGCAGAAACTCCAGCATCCGCGCACGACCACGGTAGTCGTTGACAAGCCGCCATGCCTGTTCACGAATCTGCTTGTCGTCCGCCAGCCTGCCGTTCTGAGCGGCCTCGAACAGCGGTGGATCGGGAATCGAATTCAACAGAGCAAATGACAGGCGTGACGCGCGATCAAACTGGTCATCGGCACCCGTAGGTTCGCGGTACAGAAAACGCGGCGACTTCAGAGCCAGCAGCACGATGCGGCGAACGCCTTCCTCGGGACTTTTCGCGGCGGCGAACTGACTGTCCACATGACTCTGACGCAGTTCATCTGTCAAGGGTCTGCGGAATGCACGTTCGACAAATTGTGCCGCAACCGTCCGCAGTTTTTCGTCTCGATCGCCTTTGTCGTCAATAATGTGTGGTAAGGCGGCGACAAATTTGTCGGCCACTTCGGTCGCCGCGTATGTTGTCGCCTCATCCCATTCCTTTGATACACTGGAGCCGCGCTCGTAACCGGCACTGCGGTCATCCGGTGGAAACGGTGATTCCACGACTGTGATTTCCGGAGAATTTTCCGGAATCAGGTTCGCTGCGGGAATCACTTCTTTCACACCATGCGGAGCTTTCCAGAACAGCGAAATGGATGAGGTCGCTTCCTTGAACTTGAACCATTCCAGTTCGATGGGATACACACGTCCCGCGAGCAGAAATCGTGAGCCTGTGAAATCCGTCTCCGGCCCCGATCGAACCCACGCATCAATCAATGGTGTCCTGTTGTCGTTCACATTCAGCCGCGCTCCGTTTTCCGTATGTACGGTGAATTCGTACCAGCCGGTTTCACGAGGGATGAGTGACCCTTTCCAGCGAATAGAGAATTCGTCGTTCGTAAACTTGTCGGCCTCAGGGCTGGCTGCCCCAAAGTCGAAGTTCACGACCGCATCCGTACGCTCTATCATGCGTTTATCATGTTTGAAATCCCGGCTGGCGAAATAATCCGCCTTCAGGCCGCGTTCCGCGCCGGGCTCAACTTTCCATCGGAAACTCGTCCCCAGATCGGCGATGGCATTTCGATACTGCGAAACTGTGAGCCGACTGAATCCTATACGCGGCGGATTGATCCGCGCCTGTGCCTCAGGCGAATAGAACTGCTGCTGCATCCACTCGGCAACTGCTCGTGCGTCGTCGCCAATACAGACTTCGGGAGATCCTTCCGGCATCGTGCGTGTCACCAGGTCTGCAAGATCTGATGTTGGGCGATCACCAAATATCGGGGCCGGGACTTCTGTTGTACCGGAACCGTTTACACCGTGGCAACTGATGCAAAGCGATTCATAGACCGCGCGACCACGCTCCAGCACCGAATCCTGCGCAGCGGACTGACCGGCGAGGCTCGGCGTGTCGTCTGCGCGGGCAGCATCAACTGTGACTGCCAGCAGGAGCAGACAGAGCAATCCGGCGGATGGCCGCATAACTCGCTCCAGTTTCTCGATCGTGTCGTAAGGTGGGATTATTTGGCAGGCGTCGAATTCAGTTATCAGCCGGAAACCGGTCGCCCGGTCGCCAGCCTCAATATGACTATTCCCAAAGTATATCTCGGCGGTTCGAGCCGCAGCAATTCGCCGTATCCCACGCTTCTCTGCTTTTTCAACACTGAGGATAAACCGGCAATCCGGGAAGAATGGCGTGCATGCGTCAGGTTGGCAAATTACTCCACCCCCGCAGCCTGAAATGCGGCCCCGGAGGCTTTTTTGGGGTTCTTATTGT
>CAZFDW010000122.1:0-14066 GCA_964517865.1 uncultured Chitinophaga sp. | reverse complement strand
TTTCCGGTGGCTCACGCCACCGGCATTGGATATGTCGGCCCTCCGGGCCTGAAACTCGCAACTTCAAAAGCCGCAGGCGACGGTTTCTGCACACGCCGTCCCCTGCGGCTCAATGGCACTTACTTTGTAACCCGAAGCGTCAGCGAGGGGCTTTGGCTGTTTATTTTCACCGAGAATTCCCTCGCTGACGCTTCGGGTTAGTGAGTCCAGAATCAAACTGAGTGCCATTGGCCTGCGGCCTTAGATTCTTTCTTTACCACAACTGCGCATTTTGCGCGCATCTTTTCGGTTGCGGGCGAAGCCCGCGCCAGGGTTAAACGACTCAATCAACAGACCGCTTGTATCGGGCGGTACCACCTGACTATGGACGATTGGACGAAATCGGCTTGCGGGCTTCCATGATCAATGGCTGGAGTTGACTGTCAATCGCAGCGGCGTTTGCATTCGCTTCTTCGAGGGGCAATCCGGGTGCCATGCCCGGACGTTTGTGACCGATGTGACTCAACCACGAATTGTGGAGCTCGGCACCTTTCTGATTGACAAGTTGAGTCATTTCTGGGCTGATTGGTATCCACGACTCCACACTCCATGCTTTCAGAATCACCTCCGCCATCGTCTGATGCCCGGTACTGTTGCAGTGTACGCCATCGGGTGCCACGGTAAAGGTTGGATCCTGCTTTCGCTGCTGTTCCCAATAGGCTGTGATCGGAGTGTGCAGGTCGATCACCATTTCCACGCGGTCCTTCTGTTCCAGAATCCACTTTGCATATTTCTGAATGACGTGATCGTAGTCTTCGTAAACTGCGAACCAGGCAAATTTTTCGCTTCCTTCAGGCAGCAGCTTTCCTTCAGCCTTGAGCTGTAATGGGTCAAACGGCGGCGGTGTCATCAGGACCAGTTTTGCGCCTGCCGCATGAACCTTTTCGATCAGACGATTGATGCCGTCCTGATATTTCAGAAAACGTTCCTGGCTGAATGGGTAGTAAATCCCATCGTTCATTCCATAGCAGGCCACCACGACATCGGGTTTGACTGCCGCGAGGGCTCGGTCAAGTCGCTCATGAATATCGGGTCGAGGAAACGGGTGATCTGGTTCTGAGAGTCCGGTGCAGCCTTCACTTGGAAGTCCGGCATTCACCAATTCCGGCATCGGGGCAACTGATTGCAGTCGCAACTGCATTTCAATCATGTTGACGAATTCTCCGGCGGCCGTGATGGAATCGCCGAGAAACAGGATGCGTTTGGCTTTCAGAGGAAAAGCTTTCTCAGCGGCGCACACGGGACTCAGGAACATGACGATGAAGAGCAGTCTTGCGATTAATTTCATGGCAGTGGACTCTGGCGTGGTATGAAACAGTTTGTGGGTCAGGGCTTATTCCCTCACCATTCTGTTTCAATCCCCGTCCGGATTCAATCCACAGACGCTGTTCGAGGTTCCGCGAAGGCTGTTGTGCATCTCGATGAGCGGAAAAGTGATAATGTTCTTCGGGAGGAACAGGAGTGGCGGGGCGAATGCTCTTACTTTTCAAGCACCACAATCCAGCCTTGAACGTCCTGTCCCCCCTGAGTCCGCAGCGATTCCTGAGTGATGCTGTGCTCAAAGAATTCATGCTCTGTCGCGAGTTGACGGATGTAGGCCAGTGAGTGCGAATACCGGCGCGAACGATTCAGGTGGTAGCCTACAGACGAAGTGGGGGCGTTCGGAATGGCGTCGGCCGCTTCGACCGAAAACGCAAACAGGCCGTTCGCTCGGAGTGCCGCAGACGACAACTGAAAGGTTTCACTGAGATCCCCAACATAGACGAACACATCTGCGGCAAGAATCAGATCGAACATTGCCGTTTTGTTCTTCAGGAAACTGACAATGTCGTTGACCTCCAGCGCATCGTAGCAGAAGCGATTGTTGGCGACCCTAATCATCTCGGAGGACAGATCGACCCCGACAATCCTGCTTGCGAAGGGCCGGAACAATTCCCCGCAAAGTCCTGTCCCGCATCCGAGATCAAGGATGTCAAACATTTGATCGGGTGCGGCGGCGAGGACAGCTTTCAGAATATGCTCAGGGGTCTGGTAGCGTAGGCTGCCGCGAAGGTGCTTGTCGAATTGTGCGGCGTAGGTATCGAACAATGAGGCCACGTAATCTCTGGGCGCTATCGCCGGAGCCTCCATTCCTATGAATGCCGCGAAGTGAAATTGCCAATCCGCTGACTGCGGATTTCGGCGAACCGCTTCCTGGAAACACTGAATTGCCTCGACGTCCTCCCCTGCAAGTTCCAACGCAAGTCCCAGCGCGAGGTGCGTGTCGGCGAGATCCGGATCCAAGTCGCGGGCAAGGCGGCAGACTTCAACGGCACGTACCAGACACCTGGCCTCGATCAGCGTGGTTCCGAGGTTCAGAAGTGCAGCGACAAATCGTGGCGAATGCTGAATCGCTGATTCGAAGCTCGTAATCGCGCGTTCAATATGACCCAATTCACCCAATGCGATTCCCAGATTATTGTGTGCGTCGGCCATGGACGGCTGCAGGGAAATGGCCCTCTCGAACGACTCTGCCGCCTGCTGGTTTCGTCCGAGCATCGCAAGGACTGTTCCGAGGTTGAAATGAATTTCCGCGAGTTCAGGAGAGAGC
This sequence comes from uncultured Chitinophaga sp., assembly GCA_964517865.1. Lineage (GTDB taxonomy): Bacteria > Planctomycetota > Planctomycetia > Planctomycetales > Planctomycetaceae > SXXK01. Next base: position 11,437 of record CAZFDW010000122.1, on the reverse strand, counting down.
TGCAGCAGGCATTGAAAGTGCCGGACGGCGCCCTCAATGTCGTGCTCATGGAATAGCAAAATGGCCAATTGAAAATGAGCTTCGGTTGATTGCGAATGCTTTTCCAATATTTCCTGATACGCGAATTTGGCCCTTTTTCTACGGCCAGCTTTCCGATGTGATTCTGCCCGTGATAACAAACTCGCAAGTAGACTAGCTTTCATGGCGAAACGGCCGCTCGAATTCGTAAAAACGATTCATCGACAAATGAAGTGCGCGTCGTAAGTTTCTGCCGCGTAAAGGACTTACAAAAAGTGATCAAATCAGTCTGATGAGCAAGTGTCTGAATCTGGCGTATCAGGAGATCCGTAATGATCACGGGGGGAATTGTACAGTTCCGTAGGCGTTTTAGTCTACGAGCATCAGGACTGTTGGAGAAAAGACGGGATATTTCATATCCGGATGGATGCGCCACCATCGTGTCACAAGTGTCCAACGTGTGGAAATCGCGAGGTGATTCATCGGGGGACGTTTAATCGAGTTGTGCATGGACCACGGATCGGTCTGGACCAGACTGTATTGTTCATCAAGGCACCTCGACTGAAATCCCGTCGCTACCGACAGGTTTCAACCTGTTCGGGGAATTATCATGAAGCCTATCCCGCTTGCGGCGTTTTTTCAATATCGTGGACTGCGTCTATTTTCGCTAGCCGCCGCAGGGCGGAGCGGGACGTGGTCGGGGGTGATTTGGCGGAGGCAGTGAAAGTGGTCGCGGCGAAAACGGCGGGCGATCACGACGTGCAGCGTCAGAAGGTGAAGACAAGGAAGAAACAAAGAAGGACAATGCACCTCAGGCGAAATGCATGTATGCCCAAAAAGTCCACGGGGTGTCTCAACCAACAGCATCCAGAGCAGGAAAGCGGCCCTCGTATTCGTCTTTGCGAGCCTGATCCTGGATTTCCTGAAAACCCTCGCGGAGTTTGCTCATGACGTCGGCGGCAGAACGCCATGCTGCGGGTGACTTCGTCTTGATCTGATCGAGTGAATACACGACGAGTCGCATCACCTGAGCAGGCAGTTCTCCATGATTCAGATTGAGGCCATCGGCAATCATCAGCAGAGATCGCATGGCCTTCAGGCTGACCGGAGGCAATTCAGAGGCGCAATTCTTTTCCAGTAACCGCGTACCTTCTGTCAGATTTGCGACGGTCTGATCATAGATCAGCAGCAGCATGTCGATGCGTGTCCATGCGTGTGACTGAGTTGTCTTGTACTTCAGATACGGATTCATCGCTCGTGTCACCCATTTATCAAAGTTGATCAACTGCCGATTTGCGGCAGGCTGGCCAGTTGGCCTCCGAGATAGCTGCTGGTCGATTGTAATTGACTGATTGCTGATTCCATGGCCTGGAACTGTTTCAGCAGATTCGCCTGTTGCCTGTCGAACGTCGCCTTCTGGCGATCAATCGACGTTTGAAAACTCTTCAGCTGAAGATCAAAACCGTCGTCAACAGTGGCAAGCAAACCGTCCTGCACTTCAAGCAGGTCTCCAAGTCTCTGATCGAGCGAAGATGCCAGCCCGCGTGAGACTTTCATGGTACCCTCGACGCCGACAACAATCTGTGCGGGTGAAAGTGTCACCTGGACCTGAAGATCCGCCGTGTTCGCATTATTCGGATCGCCCGAAAGCGTTCTGCCTCGACCGACAGCAATCTCGGACAATCCGTTCACGATAAAACTGCCTACGACGTCGCGACCGGTGTCTGTTTGCCCTGCGGTCAGGCCAAGATCTGTCAACGCCGTTCCGCCACTTGTCGTGACATCAGAAGCAGTCCCATACGTCAAGGACGTCAACTGCAGTGCACCACCGTTCAGACCGACCTTGATTGTTCGACCCGGGAGGTCCTGCGATTCGTTGATGGCGGATTCCAATTTATCGGCAAGTTGTTGTGCTGTGTATGTGCCTTCCTTCAGGGTGACAGTCGCTACTTTACCGTCAAGTTTCAGTTCCAGTGTTTTATTTGCGGACGTGATCACGGTCGATGCCGCCACGCTGACCCCGCCGGTGAGCGAGGCCTGCTCCGCTGCCTGAGTCAGATCCACTCCGTAGCCCAAAGTGGATGCCTGTGTTTTCGTACTGGCAGCGATAAATGTGATTCCGGCGATTGAGGACTCGCCAGTGAGGGAAAAGACTTTCTTCACGTCTTCTGCAGTGACCCCTTCGATACCGCCGTTTAATGCCGATTCCAATTTGGTTTTGTCCAGAGTCAGTTGACCCTTATTATCGAATGTCACGCCGATGGACGACAATCGGTTCGCCAGCGGATTTGCACCGGGTACGACGTCCTGAATCGCCGACCGCAGCTTTTGGAGGATTCGTGCTGCATTCTGGTTACCCAGAAATACGCCCCCGTCATTCGTAGTGGCATTGTATTTTGAGTTGTCGCCAATGTACTGCACAACATCATTGAAGGACTTCACGAAATTTTCGACGGCGGTCACGGCGGCAGTATTATCCTTAGCAACCGTGAGCGAGATCTTCTGCCCCGCTGACACCTGCAGCAGGTCGAAACTCATGCCGGCGATCACGTTTTGGAACTGATTGGAACTGCTGGAGACGGAAATCGCTCCAGGACCCGATCCTATCGTGACACTGGCATCCTGCGCCGCCTGAACGGGGCTCAGGAGATTAATTTGAGGTTGCACTGCGCTGCCACTGTTCGACGCCAGATTGTTGGTCACGGAGATTTCATTGCTGACCCCCGTTTTGCTGCTGGTCAGCAGCAGCCGATACGGTGTGGCGCCGCCGGTGGAATCTTTGACAACGCTCGCACTGACCCCGGCCCCGGAAGAATTGATCGCGGCGGCAAGGCCATTCAGTGTGTTGTTGTTGCCGTCGACCGTGATTGATTTTTGGTCGCCTGAACCAAGACGAATACCAAATGTCCCTTGAGTGATCTCGGATTCCAGGTCGGCAAATCCCTGCGATGCCACCTGATGGGCTTGAGCCGTGGTATTCACGGTCAGGTGATAGGCTCCGGGGATGGCCGAAGAATTGGCAGTGGCGATGACCGCTTGCGGATCGCTGGCGGTTACGGATAGACGAGTGAGGGGGTTGCTTGTATTGCGTGCCAGCACAGCCGTGTCAGCGCGCAGGCTGAGCATTTTTGCTTCGACTGATCGGAACGCCGTCTGCTTCAACTGAATGCCAGACTTGCGGACATCCAGACGGTCAATCTGCTGCTGCTGAATTTCCAGCAGTCCACTGATAATCTTTTCCGTATCCAGTCCTGTAACCAGACCATTGATGTTGATAGGCATAGTGACAACCTGATCATCAACCACGAGTAAGTACTTGCGAGGATAAAAATGTTACCAACAGGAGAACGGTCCGTCCGAAGACTGGAATTCCAGTTCCGGCCGGACCGTTCTGAGTTATCATCAGCTCAACTGACCGATTATCGCAGCAGAGACAGAACCAACTGTGGAATCTGGTTTGCATTGCTCAACATTGCGGTGCCAGCCTGAACAAGCACCTGGCCCCTTGTGAAGTTGGCAATTTCTGAAGCAAAGTCGGTGTCACGAATGACAGACTCAGCGTTGGTTGTATTCTCCAGAGTTGCTCGCAGGTTGTTGGCTGTGGACTCCAGCGTATTCGACTGGAAGGAGCCCAGTGTACCACGAAGATTGGTGACATCACTGATAGCCGCATCGACCACCGCGATCGTGTCCTGCGCCTTGCTGGCTGAGGTCACGTCGATGTCGCCAAGACTGCTGAACTGGTTGTTGCTGACACCAACCCCCAGACCGTTTGAATTGACCTTATTGATGGCGATCTTTGCTGTTTGGTGCTGGTTCGCACCAATCTGAAATATCAGCGAATTGTCGGTGACACTCACATTGCCCTGAGCGCCAGCCGCGACGGTCTTGGCTGCATTGGCCCCCGTATCAGCAGCGAACTGGATAACAATCCCCTTGGCACTTCCCGAATTTGCCGTGAGCACATTTCCGCTTCCGGTATAGGATGTCCCATCAATTGTACCGATCACATCGACTCCGTTGTCGGCGATCGTCGTTGTTCCAATGCCACTGCTGGTCGCACTGGCCGCTGTATTTGACACAACACTAAGGCTGGCGTCAGACCCGAAATCTTTTGTATAGAGGCGAGTGCTACCCGCATTAACGTCGGCAACGACGCCAGTCTGGGCGGTAAACTCGTTCACGCGGTTGACAACCTGAGCCTGACTCATGCCAGTAGTCAGGCTGATCGAAACATTGTTAATTGTCAGCGTTTCGTCCGCTGTCAGAGCGGCCGTTTGAGCCGTACTGGCAGTTGCCGTGGCTCGTTCACCTTCAGTGGTAATCGTGACGGCATATATGCCTGCGAGGGTATCCGAGCTTCCTTTGAGAAACTTCACATCAGCGTCGGATGCTGTACCGCTGATGCCTGCGGAACCGTCCAGTAACCTTTTTGTACCGAACTGCGTATTGTTGGCGATACGGTCAATCGATTTCAGGGCGTTGGTGATTTCCGCCTGATTAGCCGCCAAAGCGTCGGCATCATTCACGCCGCTGTTGGCACTGTCGATAGCAAGGCTGCGAACTTTAACCAGCAGTGAGTTGATTTCATTCAGAGCACCTTCACCGGTCTGCACAACTGACGCAGCCTTGTCCGTGTTTTCAATCGCCTGCTTCAGCCCGGCAATCTGAGCACGCTGTTTTTCTGAAATCACGAGCGCCGCAGGGCCATCGGCACCGCGGTTGATTTTCAGACCGGATGACAGCTTTTCAACTGAGCTCCGGACGTTCATCGATGCCTTATTTAGATTGTTTTGGGCATTCAGAGACGTAACATTGTTTGCAATTGACAATCCCATGATCATTTCCTTCGTTGAAAGATTCGTGGGGCTTGCCCCGCGTTACGGCGGCTTTGGCCCACACCAAGAAAGTAAGAAACCAGCTGTGCTTTCAGCAAGAAGAGTCACATGCTGCCGGTCCTGAACAGAACCGATCGACCGAAGCAACACAAATTCCAGCCGTGTCACTTCCAGACAGAAAGCTTCTCTAAGCATCCTTGCTCAGAATTGCTGCGGCTGTTTGTTCTGCCGCAGCGCGAGTCAGGTAATCGCCTCGCTGCACTCTCACTCTCGCCGCTGCGACGACATCGGGCCGAACGTCACTGATCCCGTCAAGCTGACGAGTCAACTGATCCAGCTCGCTGCCACCCGCAACCCCCTCGGCTTCGTTTTCTCGAGACGCCGACAACGGCTGTTCTCGATCTGTATTCGTTCCCGGCGTACGCGCGGCACGCGTTGTGTCTCCGCCAGATGGAATATCGATTCGATGAATCTGCATTGCTTTGTCTCCCGGTGAGAAACCTGAGTCAGACTGCGTTATCGAAGCGTGCAGAAAAAACTTGCCTGGAATTTTTGACTCAATCCCTCACGATCGACTGACGATGAGGATGTAACGGTTATACCGATTGCATCATTTCCGGGGTCCGCGAAAGAGGGCGTGACGTGTCTGACTCGCCAAAAAAACTGAAGTTTGCATTGCTTTCGCGACCATTTTCCCTGGTCGCGATGATGGTCGGTATGGCCCTGCTGGGTGCAGCCGGTGCGCTGACATGGCGATCCAGAATACCCGCGAGCCACGAGGGGATTCACGCAACCCTGGGCGAGAGCACTCAAGCTGGCGAACAATTGCTCGAAGATAAATCCCATGCCAGTCCAGCGGATACGAGTGGCCATGCGGCCGAGCACAATCGTGATTCAGCAGACCATACGACGCTTTCCGAACATCATGTTGATGCAGATCCGTTGGTCGTTGAAGACCATACCATTTCAGCTCACCACGATTCGCTGACCAATCAAACCTCGGGACATTTTGAAACGGGTCACAACGATCTGATCGATAGCAGTCAACAATCGCTGGACGCCGATCCATTCAGTGAGGAGAGTCTCGGGTTCGCTGAATCCAGAGATGTCGCAAAATTACCTGCGGAAACAGAAGGTTCGTTGTTGGTACAGGACGACTCAAGTCCCGTCCCAGCCCCTGTTCCTGATCTGCAGCAAGTCTCTGAACTTCCTTCTGCGGCTTCGGATGCTGCAGCATCAGTACGCGAAGACAAGATCACGCAGCAGGCCGTGAATCTCATGACTCTCGCTGACGAACAGCTTGCCAGCGGAAGTTACGTACAGGCTATGCGCGCGTATCAGGCGATCCGCCAGAAGTCTCAGGGAACACCCGGGACGGCGATTCTGATGCGACTGGCGTTATGTGCCGAAGCAGCTGGTCGTCGAGCCGCAGCACTGGAAGCCTATCGCCAGGTTGCTGCTACCCAGGCCGATCCGGCATGGGCCGGAGTCGCGCGTTACGGGGAGGCGCGATGCCTGGCGGCCGTGAAGCGACACGACGGACTGCAGACAGATCTGCTGCGGCGGGTGCTGCTCGACGAATCCGAATTTCTGCCGACCGTCCGCAACGAGGTGCTGCATCTGATTGGACGTGATCTGTGGCAGGAACAGTCCTCAATGACTTCGGTTGATCTGCTGGATGACGAGGCGCTGACTGTTCCCGAATGGTCAGCAGACCCCGCGAGACTGCTTGATGAACTTCCTCTGCTGATTCATGAGACACCGACAAAAATCGGCCCCATTCAGTTTCAGGTGCTGCACTTCGAAGACGAAACTCCGGATGGTATCGCCGTTCGACTCAGCTGCGGCACAACGCGACTGGAACCGCTGTTGACAAACCTTTTAAATGGGTGTCGCCTGGAATTTGAGATCTCTTCGCAGGCGACAAAACAGCTTCAAGGGCGAACGCAGCAGGTACATGTGGATGATTCGCGGCTGGCGGCACTTCTGGACGGTATGACGATCCCCTACGACCTCTGCTGGCAGCAACGCAATGAGCGGATCCTGATCCTGCATCGCGACGAATTGACGCCGGAGGAATTTCGCCAGTGTCGATTAAGTTCCGCAGAGCGCATGCTGCGAGTGGCAGTGACCGACGGAGCGGCCTCACGGCAGACGGGCCACAGTCGGCTGGCTCTGGCGACCCTGTTGTATGAACAGAAGCGGGCTGCCGATGCTGTGCAGTTTCTGCAGGTGCAGATTGAATCGGAGCCGCGTTCGGTTGTTGAGACGGAAGCGGCATTCAATCTCGGCAAGTGTCTGATGGCTTTGAATCAACGCAATGAATCGCGGGAAGCGTTTCTCCGCAGCATCGATGCTGCCGGCGGATTGATCGACGTTAAAATCGCCGCCTATATTCTTGTCAGTCGATTGTTGCTGGAAGACGATCAGAGCAGACTCTCCATTTCCAACATGATGCGCGGTGTCTCGCTGAGCGAAGATTCGGCAATGGAACCGTACGCTGCATTACAGTTGGGCAGTGCCTATTTGATCTTCGGAAACCCTCAGGGAGCAAACAGCGTGCTCATGGAGCGGCGTGAGGAACTGGCCAATGGTCCGGGACGTGAAGCCGCTGCATTCGTGTCTGCTCTGGCACGATTTCGAGCCGCTGTGCTGGCAGATCGACGTGAACGCGAAGGCTGGGCGGTCGTGTCAGCTCTGGCGGAATTCAAGCCGGAACAGTATTGCGGCGGACACTGGGCCGTCCTGGTGGCAGAAGCGTGCGAGGAACTGGGGCTTGAAGCACAGGCGAACGATGCGTATCTGCTGGCACTCAGGAAGTTGCCGCAGTCATGGCTGCGGGATCGCACGGTCCTGCGACTTGCCGCACGTTATCAACACGACCACGAATTTGAAGAAGCCCGATTGCTGCTGGCCACCCTGACCACAACGGAAGCCAATCACATGGCGTTGCAGGCCAGACTGCGGTCGGCGGCAGTCGCGATGGAGCAGAATCGCCCTGAAGATGCGATTCGCACCTGCCGACTGCTGATTGATTCCACGGACACCCCACAGCTTGAACGGGCCGCATTGCGAATCATGGGACAGGCATATGAGCAGAAAAGAAATCATAACGCTGCAATATCATGCTTTGCAGGAATGCTGCCAGAGGAATCCGCCACCGAAACGCTCGATGGTTTGCCAGCGAAATCAGGTACGCACAATTCAATCAATGAAAGGCACGGCCAATGATGCCTTTCCATCGAAAGTCGTATCTATCAGATTTCCTCATGTTCGCCCCACTCGCGATACTGACTCTCATCAATCAATCGGCGTTGGCGATGAGTGCTGAGTCCGAAGTAAAAGGGAAGTCGGGAGAATCGTCACAGGCAAATACTTCAACTGACAGCCCGGCTCGCGGCACTACGGAATGGACGCGGAACCGATCAGCGGGTTCTCGTGCCTGGAATCGTGCCGCCTCACGCCCGGAAAATGTCGCTGTGACTCCTTCCCCGAATTCAACCCGGTCGCCGGAAATCCGCCAGGTGAATGCCAGTGTTGCTGAAGATGGTGAAGTGTCGGCAGCCGTCGCATCGGACGCAGCATCAACCGGTCAGAAACTCCCATCAGAAGCTGACGACTCAGCCCCGACTTCGTCACTTTCCGTCAGAGAACAACTGTTGAATGCATTGCGGAAGCAACGCGAAGCAACCGAAGGTGCGCCGCAGTCATTGATTCCCGGATCATTGACAATCATGAATTCGCCCACCCCACCGTCGCAGCATTCAACAACATCGAAACACCCGGAACCATCAAGTGACCCAGCTGGTGAAACACCGGTCGAGCCAACGACAGCCGTTCATTCGGATTCCACGATTCCAGAGCCGCTGCTGAACATCCAGAAATCCCGCATCGGACTCACGCAAACTCTGGAGATCGACCTGCAAAGTGCTGACCCCTATGTGCGCGACCGTGCTGAACGCTACCTGCGATTTCAGATGCAGTTGCTCAAACTGAGAGCGAACCAGGCTGCAGCCGCAGAGCATCCTGCTTCGAATGGTGGCCCGCACGCGCCCGGGTCAGCGGTCGAACATGCACCTGGGCCCTCCAGCGACGTGACCTCTCCGACGCATTCCACAGATCAGCGCGAACTCGACGACGATCCGACTTCCAGCGATTCACCGGCAGATGCCGTCACTCCGGACGTGCATTCAGATGAGCACGGCGAGCATCCTGCGGAGCACTCTGAAGCAGTCCATCCACAGGATGATGTACCGCTCCGGTCGCCGCATACGTCGATCATTGAAAACATTGTGGTGGACGGACCGATCGATCGGTTGGGTCTGGCAAACAATCTGTTTGCCACGGGCGAGTACCCGCTGGCGTTGGAAATGTACCAGCAGACGCCCGCCGCCGACCTGACGGCCGCACAACACTTCTGGGTGGAATATCAGACGGCAAATTGTCTGCGACGGTTGGGCAATCTGACTGATGCAACGAATCGCTATCGCAGACTTGCCGATCACGCGGAAGCCGGCTGGCTGAGCGAGCAGGCGCACTGGTGGGTCGAAACACTGGAGGAAATCCGCAGCCTTCAGAAAGCACTTGCAGACAATGCATTCGATCAGCATCTCGCAGCGGTCGAAGACGTGGAAAAAGCAACGCATGTTATCCAGAATCCTCCCGCTCCACCGGCGTCAGGTCCGTCCCTGCACAAGGAGTTAACGCCCGATGCACCGTCCCACTAGCCAGAATCAAATGACAGGCACAAATCCGGAATCAAACGCCGAAAAGGAATTGTCAGCCTGCATTCAGGAACAGAGCATCATCTTTGATGGTGCTGTGCAATTGATTGAGAAACTTGAAAAGGCTGCTGAGCGAAGAAAACTTGGTGACCCCGATTCTGTCGCTCAACTGCAAAAATCTCTTGATCAGGTCGTGTCCGCTCAAAAAAAAGTATCAACTGCTCATGCACTGTTTTCCGCTCTGAAAACACGGCCCTCCTCGATGCTTCTAAGTTCTCTCGCACGCCACGAGGAGAATCTGAAGGCACTTGTCGGTCGCATTAATTCATTGCAGGATATCCTTGAAACCATTCGCAACGAAATGTCCCCGCAACTTGACAACGATATTCGCCGTCGATCAATGCACTCCGCGTATCAAAAATCCCTGAAGACCGTGTGAACTGAAAACTGAACACTGAAAACTGAAAACTGAAAACGTTTTGCCCATGCTCATCTTTGAATCATTATTAATGTATACCATTCTTGCCAGGGCCCGGCGATTTGCCCGGTCTTCAGGAACCGTACTGATCACCGGCGAAAGCGGCACGGGCAAAGAACTGCTCGCTCAGTACCTGCACGAACACAGCAATCGTTCCGATCGCCCATGCGTCCGTGTCAACTGTGCAGCGTTTCACGACGGGCTGGCGGAAAGTGAATTGTTTGGACACGAGCAGGGAGCGTTCACCGGAGCGTCCCGCCGACACGATGGATTGCTGCACGCCGCTGGTGATGGCACGTTGTTCCTTGACGAAATCGGGGAACTGCCGTTGCCGACGCAGGCGAAGCTGCTGCGCGTGCTCGAAGAAGGAGAATACCTTCGGGTCGGAAGCACCGACGTACAGCGAGTCAACTCCCGAATCATTGCAGCCACAAACCGCGACCTGACCACCGCAGTTGCGGAAAAACGGTTTCGTCATGATCTTTACCATCGTCTGGACGTGCTATCCCTGCGTCTGGCACCGCTGCGTGAACGACCGGAAGATATTCCCATTCTGGTGCAACACTTCATCAGCCAGTTTGGCTCGGAAAATGAAACGCCGGTGAGCGACGTCTCGGATGATGTCCTGCGACAACTCACGTCGTTTCATTGGCCCGGAAACGTGCGCCAATTACGCAATGCAGTTCATCGGGCCTGCGTCGAAGCCGAAACTTCCACGATTCAGAAGGTAGATCTCGGAACTTCGGCATCTGCTGTTTCGCTCGATGACAGTTTACCCACCGAGTTCCTGACGTTGCCACTGGACGAAATCGAACGCATGATCATCCTGTCACGGATCAAACGCTTTCGAGGGAACAAGACCGAAGCCGCAGCCGAGCTTGGGGTCACCGCCCGGACGCTCCGCAACAAGATGGCCCGCTGGCAGGAACTGAACAAAGCTGGCTGAATGTCCATTTCTACTCGTCATTGTTGAAATGCTGCATTAAGGCGAGAAGATGACTGGTAAGAAAACTGAACTCAGTCTATTCCCAATCTTCTTACCCATAATCTGCTTGCCTGCCGCCTTCCTCGATCCGAATGGATCAACGCAGATCAGTCATTCTCCCCGTATTGTGCAAGATGCAATTTGCTGCGGAACGCAGCAAGACTCAATTCTTCACCTCACTTTCACCGATCTGTACATACCTTCACCGGGTTTTCACTTTTTAAAGTTGGGTAAAACCCCAACACTTGTAGTAGGCTCTTCCCCCTGATAACTTCAACCGAACACCGAGATAGAAATACTGATAATCACTTTATCCCGGTGGTTTGACCCCATAAGTAATTAAGTTCGCATTCAAACACAATTGGCGTGCTCGTGCTCAGTGAAACGGTGCTCG
>CAZFDW010000121.1:0-14067 GCA_964517865.1 uncultured Chitinophaga sp. | reverse complement strand
TCTGTCAGTCGTGTATTGATGTGTGCCACTGGCTCTGCCAGTGCTTCCTGCAAATCGGGAGCACTGGCAAAGCCAGTGGCACACAACCCATCAATGAATGCGTGATAGACCGCCAGTGTGCGGTTTCAGCAAGAACTCGAACGGCCCGTAAATAAGTTTGCTTAAACAATACACATGATAAGAGCGGATCTACGATAATGACTATTGCAGTGCTGTCCCATGCTGAAAGCTCACCTCGATTGATCGAACAACGCAGGAGACTGCGATTGCGAGGATCGATCCTGGGACTTTTCGCGAGTCTCTGGCTGAGTGTCGGGGGCGTGCAGGCACAGACAGAGAAAGCACGAATCGAACCTTCACTGCGAACTCGAAATGTCATTCTGATCACAGTGGACGGACTGCGTTGGCAGGAAGTTTTTGGTGGTGCTGACGTGACACTCATGGACAAAGATGCGGGCGGTGTGAAAGATCTGCCGGCGCTCACGAAACGTTTCCAGCGCGAGACGGCTCGGGAAAGTCGTGAAGCTCTGATGCCATTTTTCTGGAGTGCCATCGCGAAACAGGGGATCGTGTTTGGTGACCCCGAACAGGAGTCGAAGGCCGTCGTCACGAACGGGCTGAATTTTTCGTACCCTGGTTACAGTGAGATCCTGTGTGGTTTTGCAGATCCGCTCATTGATTCCAATGCCAAAAAAGATAATGTGAATGTGAATGTGCTCGAATGGCTGAAGCAGAAACCGGGATTCGAAAATTCGGTCGCGGCCTTCTGCAGCTGGGACGTGTTTCCGTTCATCATCAATGAGACTCGCAGCGGAATTCCAGTCAATGCCGGCTGGGAGCCGCTGGCGACAGACGCCAGTCTGAATCTGCAGGAACCGGACGCAGCGGCGGTACTGCGGCAGCTGGATGAGTTCTCGACTGAGATCCCGCGTTACTTTCCGGAAGTGCGCTACGATTTTGTCACGTTTCGGGGAGCGCAAGAATTCATCAGGGTGAAGAAACCGAGGCTGATCTATGTGTCCCTGGGAGAAACCGATGACTGGGCTCATGCGGGCCGATATGACCTCTATCTGGATTCGGCCTTTCGGACCGACGACTACATTCGACGACTCTGGCAGCAGTTGCAGTCGATCCCCGAATACCGTGACAGCACGACATTGATTCTGACCACCGATCACGGTCGCGGAGACAATCGCATCGACTGGAAGAATCACGGCGAGAAGATTGCGGACTGTGAATACATCTGGATGGCGGTCATGGGCCCCGATACACCCCATCAGATAATTCGCGGCACAACCGTGACTCAGTCGCAGATCGCCGCAACCGTGGCTGCATGTCTGGGCTACGACTACCAGGCCGCTGTTCCCAAAGCTGCAGCTCCGCTGCTCGTTTTGCCCTGAAACATTTCAGGGATCACGGTCACTCTTCTCGCTGATATCGGCCGTTCTGCAAATTTAACCGCGTATGGAAGCTTCAGTCACTGCGAATTCCTTCCTGCGCCGACACGCTGAAATATCGAATAATCTGGGTTTGAGTAGACAATGCGCCACTGTCTGGACAACAGGTGTGCATCAGTCTTCTCATCAATAATGATATGCGTGATGTCCTCTAACCATCCATCATGCTCACCGGTTTGTGTCCAAAGGTCCACATTCTCCCGCCGTCGATCAATCTCCGGCGTATTGAAAAAGTGACCGAGATATACATTCAGAGGTGAATATGTCGGCAAGAGGTAGCTGACTTCCGGGTCTGTACAAAGGACGTAGCCGGAGTCATATGTCGTCTTCATAAACTGAATCACTTCCCATTGATGTTCCGTCAGCACAAACGGTTCGCTCTCTTCAATTGATGAAACTTCCTGACTCCCGGAGTGCCGCGGCCATTCGGAGAACATCCAGCCGATGTTGTCAGATGTCGAAACCATGATGAGTGCCGCAGTGACAGCCGTTCGTCGAAATCCGGTTCCGCCGTTCCAGAGAGCGACAAGCTGTTGTTGAATTGCTGGAAGCGCAATCAAACACAAAGGCATCCAAAGATAGCCGTGCGTGAAATGAATGGGCTGTTTAGGATCAGTCCATAGTTCGTGTTTTGCCAACAGGAAAGAGAATACAAATGAGACGGCAAAGATGGAGATCCCTGGATTCAGCCAGTCGCGATCGAGGATCAATCGATAGATCGCAGCGGCACAAATCGGAACGTAGGCAAAAACAAGCGTTTGATGAGTCAGAATCCACGTCAGGGACCAGTTATTTTGAAGCGAAGAATGAGCTTCGAACGATGGGAGATACACGAAGTAATAGACGAGGAAGACCGAGAGGATGCAGGCGACCGCAAACGGCGGCTTAAACGACGCCAAGTTCGGCTGCCTCAGGAACTGCAGACCAAGCCAGCCCCCGACGCCTATCAGATGCTGAAGCCCCGAAAACGGATGAGTGGCAGCCAGAACTGCTATGAACATGACCGCCTGCCAGAGTCGGTTTTTCAGTAGCATCAACCATGTCGCAGCAACGAGCCCGTGATAGACAGCCTCAGTAGGAAGAATATGGTTGATCCCCCAACTGAGAAACCACCATCCACCGAAGGGCATTAGCCGTGTCACGTTGAGCATGACCGGGTCGCCGGCAGCAAGATTCGCCGCAATCGAGAAGAGCACGAATACGCCCCCTCCCCACATCGTGAGCAAATACAAAAGACCGAGCCACTGGCGAGTTGGAAGAACGAATTCGACCACCCGAAACGTCAGGAACGCCGAAATCACAGAAGCGAAAAGTCCGATGACGACAAATTGAATTCCTGGGTCAAATCCGAATTTGACGATTCCAACACCCAACAGCCAAATGAGCCACTGAAAGTAGATGACAGGCGCATCCGGGGCCGCATCATAAGGGTTCGGGTAGGCCACTCCATTTCCACGTTCGAACGCCTCTCGACCATTTGCTGAATAGTATGGTAAATCAGCTACAACAAAGCCGAGAGGAACACCCTTTTGCAAAAGGTGCGCTGCGTAAAAAGCAATGAGAGGAAGGATCGCCAGGACGGACCAGCACATTGCCACGCAAAACGGCGTCGAATTGCTTCTCTGGTCCAGGGATGCAGACTTCCATTCGCTGGATTTCCCAGCAAACTCCGACATATTGCCGTCCCGTGGAACACACACTGACTGGCTTCGTTTGATTCGGCGATACATGTTTGACTCTGACCGTCACCCACGACTTTGTCAATAAGGTATAAGGTATATCGTTACAGCGTCACTTTAGTTATAACTTCTCTTTATGAACGCAGCGTAATTGGACTGTATTGCCCAGACTTCAGCCGAGTGTGAAAACGTGTGCTGGAGTTCAGCGATTCCGGAAAGGGCATTGCCTGATGTCGGCACGTAAGATTTCGACACCTGAGCAGAAAGTCGTGATTTTGCGGGAGCACCTGACTGAGAAGGTGTGGCGAATTGTGGTATGCTCTACAATGCAACGGTTTGAGGTGAGCAAATAACCTGCGACGCCTTGCCGAGGTTTTGAACCGGAGCTGTCCCTGTGCTGCATTCTTCACTGCGTTTGCTGATGCTGATGTTGTTACTGTTATGGGCTGTGACAGTCGCAGCGCGTGCGCAGGTTGCGGCATGGGCTGACAGTGATCTTGCGGTACACGACGGACTGCAGCTCTGGCTGGACGCATCTCATATCAACGATTTTCGCATGGCGATCAATAATTCTGAACTGGGCTCTGGCAGTCCGGTGCCAGTGTGGCCGGACGGCGCGAATTACGGTCGCTATCTTGTTCAGGAAAATGACAAGTCTCGCCCCAGGTTGATCCAGGTGGGCAGTTCATGGTTGATGCGATTTGATGGTGACGATGACCACTTTCGCCTGACGGGAACCGGGCTCAATCTGCAGGCCGCAACTGTGTTCATCGTCGCCGCGCCACATGCAAATCCCGGTGACTTTCGAGGCCTGTTTGCGACCAACGCTTCGGATCGTCGAGACTACGAGTCGGGCATGACTATTGATCTTGGACCGGGGCCATCGTTCAAATTCGACCAGCTGAACATTGAAGGCAAAGGTTTTAGCGGGGCCAACGATTTGCTGAATTCCGCAAGCGATATTGGAACGCTCCATACCATCGAAGCCGTGTTTAATGCGACCGCAAAACAGGTGACGCTGAGTCTCGACGGCAAGCTGGAAGGCAGTCGCCTGTTCGCGCCGTCTGAGTTGTCGTTCGATGAAGTGACCGTCGGAGCACGATTCTATACCAATGGTCCGGGGGCTCAGGAAGTCCGGGGACCGTTTCAGGGGGATATCGCCGAGCTGCTTGTTTACAACCGGGTCCTCACGGATGCAGAGACCACAAGCGTTCGCCAATATCTCAACAAGAAGTATGAAAGGCTTGCGGAGGAATTGCCGGGTGAACTGAAGCTGGCGAGTTCTGGCGGCGTGCCGCTTGTCAAGGCGGATAATCCTCCGGCGATACAGATGCTGCAGCCGGGATTCTCTGTTCGCGAGATCCCTGTCGCACTTACCAACGTCAACAACGTCCGCTATCGAGGCGACGGGAAACTCGTCACGCTGGGTTATAACGGCGACATTCATCTTCTCAGCGACACTGACGGCGACGGCATCGAAGATAAAGCGGAGTTATTCTGGAAAAACGAAGGCAGCATTCGTGGCCCCATCGGCATGTTGTTGACTCCACCTGGTTACGCAAAAGGCAGTGGCGTTTTTGTGCCCAGCAAGGGCAAGGTGTCACTGATCGTCGATACCAACGGCGATGACAAAGCGGATGAAGAAATCATCGTGGCAACCGGCTGGAAGGAAATCCCACAGAATGTTGATGCCGTCGGGATTACAATGGACAAAGATGGCAATCTTTACTTTGGACTCGGCACTGTGAACTACGCGAATGCCTATCTTGTCAGCGACACGGGCGTCGCCGAATATGACATTTCATCAGAGCGAGGAACTGTTCAGAAAGTTTCGGCCGATTTCAATCGGCGAGAGACGATCTGTACCGGTATTCGCTTTCCGATCGCATTCGCATTCAATCAGGCTGGCGATCTCTTCTGTACCGAACAGGAAGGAGCGACCTGGCTTCCCAACGGAAATCCGCATGACGAACTGCTTCATATTCCACTGGATGGTTTTGGCCCAAACGGTAAGCCAGCGACAAAGCGACACTACGGATTTCCGCCGCGACATCCACGTCACAACCCCGACGTCATCGACGAACCTTCGACGTTCGACTATGCGCCGCAGCATCAATCAACGTGCGGAATGGTGTTCAATGAACCCGTCAATGGCGGTCGCGTCTTTGGACCCGAATTGTGGGCCGGCGACGCAATCGTGTGCGGCGAATCACGTGGAAAACTCTGGCGGACAAGGTTAGTCAAAACACCGTCAGGATACGTTGCGGCTTCGCAGTTGTTTGCATGTTTGCAGATGCTGACGACCGATGCATGCGTGGCTCCCGATGGAGATCTGATTGTGGCCTGTCATAGTGGACCGCCCGACTGGGGCACAGGACCAACAGGGATCGGCAAACTGTTTCGAATTCAAATGGAACAACCGGAGGCTGCTCGTCCGGTAGCGACCTGGGTTGAGGGACCGCAGGAGATCCGAATTGCGTTTGACCGCCCTCTGGATGCCACAGAGCTTCATCAACTGACGGAACGCATCCGAATTGAATACGGCGAACACGTTCGCGCCGGAGATCGCTTCGAAAATCTGATGCCTCCCTATGCCGCCGTCCGCGCCCAGTTGATCAAACCGCGTTTCGCGTTACGTGTGGCAGGAACGGCAGTGACCAGCGATATGCGTACGCTCATCATCAACACTGCTCCCATGAAATCGAACGACCATTACGCCGTGACGGTTCCCATGCAGTCAGAGCTGGATGTGGACTTTACCCTTCATGGCGTTGAGGCCAGATGGACTCCTGCCGCAGGAAATGCCACTCCTGCATGGTCCGGCTGGTTGCCGCATCCTGATCTGACGGTTGCGAAGGCGATGCTTGAAGGCAGCGCAGGTCACGAAGGTCTTTGGACCGCACTTGAGCAACCCGGAATCCTGACGCTTAAAACCAGGCTCAACCTGCACAACATCCTGCGACCGGCAATTCAGCCAGGAACCAGCATTGACTACGAATGGCCTGCAGAAGAAGCAATCGTCACATTCAGCAGCGATTACGAAATGGTAGTTCAGGCAAGCCGCGCTACGGATGCAAATCAGCCTGAGACCGAGATCGCCGTTGTCTGTGATCAGTCCAATGTAGAATGGCAACTGGCGACGTTCAGGACTTCTGCGGATCATGCTGAACCTGTCGATGTCGTCGTCGCGATTCAAACGGGAGGCAGCCCGATTCCTGAACTGAAGGTCTCGGTTCAGACGAACGAGGATTCTTCCCTTCGGCCTCTGCAACTGCATCGATTCCTTCTGCCGTGGGTTGACGTGAATTCGAAGAGTGATTCGGCAACGCCGGCCGAGTCTTTGAAGATTGCTGAACTGGACGGCGGCAGCTGGGCTCGCGGACGCAAAGTGTTCCGCAGCGAAGCGGCAAGTTGTTTCAAATGTCATTCCGTGGGCGGCGGTGGAGCACGAATCGGACCGGATCTGAGTAACCTCGTGCATCGTGACTATGCGTCAGTGATGCGCGATGTCGCGAACCCGAGCTTCGGAATTAACCCCGATTACATCGGCCATGTGATCGCTTTTAACGACGGGCGCGTTCTCACAGGTGTCCTGCAAACGGACGGAGATCAACTTTTGCTGGGCGATGAAAAAGGCACCGTCACGAAGCTTGCGAAATCAGACATTGAATCCATGACTGCGTCGAAGACATCCGTCATGCCGACCGGAGTTGCCCAGAAGCTGACCGCTGATCAGTTGAAAGATCTGATCAGCTATCTGATGACGCCGCCACCTCACATGTCGCTCGCATCGCCACTTACCGCACCACCGTTACGAACACAGGCGGAGGTCGCCATTGCACTCACGGGATCGCCGCAGGTTCCGGAACCCACACGTCTATTGAATCTCGTACTGGTCGATGGGCCCAAAGATCACGGGCCTGGCGAGCACGATTATCCGGCGTGGAAATCCGTCTGGGAAGAACTTCTTTCCGCTGCCGACAACGTGTCGGTTTCCACGGCGACAGAATTTCCGAACGACGAACAACTGGCTTCGGCGGACGTGTTGTTGTTTTTCCAGAAAGGCAGTTTCGAGCCCGACCGGCCGGCAAAGATGGACGCATTCTTCGCGCGCGGCGGCGGAGCGGTCTACATTCACTGGGCCGTCAACGGCAACGACCAGGTGCAGGAATTCTCAAAGCGCATCGGATATGCATCGTGGGGCGGCCGCATTGCTTTTCGTCACGGGCCGCTGAATCTTGACATTCACAACACCGATCATCCGATTGTCCGCAACTTCGAACAGCTGCAACTTTACGACGAAAGTTACTGGAAACTCACGGGGCAACCACAGGACGTCACGTTGCTGGCGACGAGTACCGAAGACGACATGCCGACGCCTCAAATGTGGACGACAGAAAAGGGCCACGGTCGAGTCTTCGTCAGCATTCCCGGTCACTACAGCTGGACATTCGACGATCCTCTGTTTCGCACGTTGTTGCTGCGAGGGATTGCCTGGACCGCAAAGGAACCGATCGATCGGTTCAATGATCTCGTGACACCGGGTGCCAGAATGACGAAGTAGGCTGGTGACTTTGTGAGCGGAATGGCGCTAGCCACCGGTGTCGGCACCTTAAATTGCAGGAAACACCGGCGGCTAGCGCCTTGCCGCTCACACGGAATTATGCCCGGGTCTCAAATGTGTCGTTTGACGCCGCGCGGAATATCAACGGCCCAAGGCCCGAATTGTGATCGCTCGATCGGCGAAGACCTGACGAATTTCTGACGCGATCTCTACCGCCCCTGGCGTATCGCCGTGAATGCAGAGCGTATCGTGTTGCAGTTCCAGTCGCCTGCCATCGATCGCGACAACGTGTCCGGTTTCGGCAATTTCAGCAGCCCGGGGAGCGATCATAGAGGCATGAAACATCGCATTTGGCTGACTTCGCGGCACAAGTGATCCGTCCCCCTGATAATTCCGATCGGCAAACACTTCATGAAGAGTCCGCAGGCCAACCGCACTCGCTGCTTCCGGCAGACAGCTGCCGGAAAGTCCCACCAGATAGCAATCCGGATCAAACGCCTGGACCGCTTCTGCAATCGCGAAAGCTGTCTCCGGCGACGTCGCCGCAAGGTTGTAGAGAGCTCCGTGCGGCTTCACATGGTGCAGCGTGGCCCCGAATTCTTCAACAATCCGCGCTACGACCTGAATCTGTTGCGAAACCAGATCGTGGATTTCCTGCGGCGACATCGGTACGACAATGCGCCCGAAATTCACGCGATCGGCGTAGCCTGGATGTGCGCCGATTGCGAGATGCAGGCTCAGCGCACGTTCAACGACTTTGCGAATACGATCCGGGCCTCCGGCGTGGCCGCCGCATGCCACATTGATCGACGAAACACACGGCATCAGCCTCGCATCGAGCGTTTCGCCCTCCATGCCGTCAATTTCACCAAGATCGCAGTTCAGATCGATGGAAAACATATTGGTCAGTCTATCGATGAATGATCAGATCGGCCATGAGCAGGGCTTTCGTCAACATCAGTCTCTGCTGTCTGAAAAAGACCTGAGCCTGATCAAGCGTAACCATTGCGAACCGGACGAACTGACCGGGTCTCAATTGTGCTGCGATTTCAAGATCTGCAGTGATCACATGCCCGATGCGAGGATAGCCGCCTGTCGGAGCACAGTCGGCCATCAGCAAAATGGGATTGCCGTCGGGAGGCAGTTGAATTGTCCCGGCGATCACTCCTTCCGACAGCATCTCTTCGCGATGTTCGAATTCAAGCCGCTGATCGATGAGGCGATAACCCATGCGGTCAGACTTTTCTGAGATGCGAAATGCTGAATCCAGCAGTCGTTCAAGTCCGGAGCGACTCAACCAGGGCGTGTGCGTCCCGGCCACAATTCGCAGCGTCGCCGAGTCCGGATTCGGAAGTTTGATCGGATGCACGAACCAGTGTGGGTGAACTGCTCGCCCGGTGCCAGATCTGAGTGCTGACAGCCGCTCAAACGTTTGACGGGCGGTTTCAGACGGCGTGCCGATCGCCAGGTCATCACCGGTCGTCAGCATTCGGCCGCAGTGGCCACCGAAGGCCGCACCCAGAACGGTTGATCGACTCCCCATGACGATCGGCACATCCACGCCGCCCGCAATTGCCAGATAGCAACGGCATCCGCGTCGCGCTCCGTGAAAACGAATGCGTGAGCCAGCGGGAATCACCGTTGGACAGTGCTGTGCAACGGGCTGCGACCGCGCGCTGTTGTCGTGCAGTGTCGGTGCCATATCCGCTCCCGTGATGGCAACCAGAGAGTCATCGACGAATTCGATCTCATCGCCGGTCAGCGTCATTTCGATCGTTGCCGCATCGATGGAGTTGCCCACGAGTTGATTTGCCAGTTCATGCGCCATGGAATCCATCGCGCCGCCCTGCGGAACGCCAATGTGCCGAAATTCTGGGCGGCCTCGATCCTGGACCGTCGAACAAAGTCCGGAGCGAATGATGTGAATTCGATTCATGTTCGTTCCGGGAAATCATCAAACTGTTGTCGATCCATCGGAACAAATCTGATGACGTCGCCGGTTCGCAGCAGACACGGCGGATCACGCTGCGGATCAAACAGTTGCACCGGAGTCCGTCCGATCACATTCCAGCCACCTGGCGATTTGCACGAATAGATTCCGGCCTGTTCACCGCCGATCGCCACGGAACCGGCTGGCACCTGAATTCGAGGAGACGCCCGGCGCGGTGTGTGCAGTGACGGAGGCAGTCCGGCCAGATATGGAAATCCCGGAGAAAAGCCGATCATCTGCACGACATAGTTCGCGTTCGAGTGCAGGCGAACCACGTCGTCGGCATGCAGATCGTGCGCATCAGCGACTGAGGTCAGATCGAGTGCGAATTCGGGATCGTAACAGACAGGAATGTCCAGCCGCCGTCGCGTCGTTTCCAGCGTGATCGACACAGAACGCAGGGAATCAGAAATCCTTTGCTCTGCCTGCGCCCATGCCAGTTTTCCACAATTATAATAGACTGTCAGCGACTTGAACGCAGGAGCGACGGCGATCACACCATCAATGCGGTTGTGTTCAAGATGTTTTGTGGCATCCTGTACGGCCCCCCAGGCAGCAGCTTCGTCCAAAAGATGCCACGCGACGATTGCCGCAGAATCGCCCAGTGGTTCAATCGAGGGAGTCATGGAAACCAGTGCGAATTGAGTGAGAACCGAGAGAGGCATCGAACATCAATCTGGTCGTTCTTGTACAATAGTCGGCATTGATCATAAAGTGACCAGCAGTATATGGCATCAAAGGTGTGTGGTCGGGAAAACTCAGAAAGTTCAGCATGACACCGGTTTCAAAACATGGCGTGTATCGCGGATTCCGACGTTCCACCGGAATCGGGGCGCTGCCGGGTTCGATTGAAGGTGGGGCCGATCCGATTTCTGAGAAGTGTCGACTGACGCGGATTTCTTACAACGCTGCATTGGCTGAAGAAGAAGTCATCGACACGGTGGCAGAACTGAATGAAGAGGTCCCGGAGGACCGCGTTTACTGGTTTCGTCTGGAAGGTGCCACCGATTCAGAGATGCTGCGACGACTTGGCGAAGCATTCGAACTGCATCCACTGGCGCTGGAAGATGTCGTGAATACGCATCAGCGATGCAAAGTGGAAGACTACGGCGATCATCTGTTTGTCGTCATTCGCCTGCCTACGCATGAGGCCGATGGCGATATGATCACAGAACAGGTCAGCCTGTTTATCGGCGAAGGATTTGTGATTTCCATTCACGAGGGCTGCAATGCACTGGAAGTCGTGCGGCAACGCATCATGACCGCTCGAGGCAGGATTCGCGAGTACGGGGCCGACTATCTGCTGTATACGATTCTGGACCTTGTGATCGACAACTATTTTCCGATCATCGAAGGCATCGGAAATCGACTCAACCTCATCGACGATCAACTGGAGGTCGGTTTCGATCCCGGACAGCGACTGGCAATTCGCGACGTGCGTGCCGACTTACTACTCCTGCGCCGCACGGTCTGGCCACAGCGTGAAGCGATAGCGGTACTGCTGCGTGACGATTGCACGCTGATTTCGGAAATGACGCGTACGTATCTCCGCGACTGTTACGACCACACCATTCAACTGATGGACGTGATTGAAACTTATCGGGAACTCTGCGCAGATCTGCGGGACTTTCATCTGGCAGAGATCAGTCTTCGCAGCAACGAGGTGATGAAAACACTGACGATGATTGCGACATTGTTCATGCCTTTGAGTTTCATCGCTGGGTTTTATGGCATGAATTTCCATTACATGCCGGAACTTAGATCCCATTACGCTTACCCTCTGACCATTGCCGTCATGTTGACGATCACCAGCAGTTTCCTGTTCTGGTTCCGTCGAAAAGGGTGGATCTGACGGGGCAGTCGCGAATGATTGTTAAAGTAGTGCCTTTCTGCCGGACTGATCCTTACCCACATTTTTTGAGCGCGGCGTGGTAACCGCGAAGGGCGAGGATGAGAGTTTTGAGCCCACACCAGATGGTTTGCCCGCCGTCCCTGAGTGGCAACTCCGGGACATACCGCACCTGCCTCGCCAAACCCGGCTCACCGCGAATCCACAGGCTTTTGATCGATTCATTGCCGTCAACTTTGTAACCTGTACAAATACTTGTCACTTTTTCCGGGTAAGGATGAGCTCGGCAAGCGGGACCTGCCGAAATTCGCGGCTACGCCCGCAAACGACCACGACCCCTGTCACCCGCTTTGCGACACGGATGCACCATCGCGGCGCTTTAAAGCGCCACCATCATCGATCACTCGTGACGTAATCGATGATCCTTCGTGGATGCTCAGCACAAGGTCGCTGACTCTGGACGTCTGAGGGATATCCATGTGAACCTGCTGAACCGCTCGCTTCGAATGCGCCGAATGAACATAACCGCGAACAGATCTCTCCACCCATCCAGAGACCACTCCGCGCGTCGTATCGACGGCCGCCTGCCTGCCGGGCATTGCCAGCAGAGCGAAGAATCTCATGCAGCCGGACGCAACAAAGAGCGTCAGATACGCATCCATCCCGCGTCCAAGGGCATTCAGAAGTACTCCGCCGATGACTGTGCCCAGAACCATAGCAGCGGAATTGCCCAGGTTATACAGCGTCAGGACCGCCACACGTCGCTCACCAGGAATCTGGCGGAAGAATTGCAGCAGCATGGCGAGTTCATAGCAGCCCCAGACGAGCCCGCTCAGAATCTGAATCCCCGCAAGCCACCAGACGTTGTGCGAAAAGAACCACAATGCGCTCACAGGAACAATCCCAATGCTGCCAACCCACAACAGACGATCTGATCCAAATCGATTTGCAAACCGGCCAGCCCAGGGAAGCGCAATCATTTTCCCGATGAAGCCCAGCGAGAGCAGACCCATGTACTCCATCCACGACAGCTTCAGAATTCTGAGCATATACGGCGTGAAGTACGGGCCGGACACATGCACGGCGGTTTGCACGGCCATCAGAAACAGCACCAGGCGACCAGCTGATCCGGGGTGTTTCAGAGCCTGCACGACCGCAGCAAATCGTTCCTTCGCCGACACAATTTTCGGAAATTCCGAGGGGTCAGTGTCCTGCTTGCCAAACTCGCCCGTGGCGTATGAATTCTTCCTGCGATTACCATGTATTCGATCATCGTCGCGATCATGTCCCGCTCCGTGCCAGTTTGGCTGTTCGGTCTGGCGGGCCAGCATACCTGCGGACACAAATCGACCAATCGCACCGATGCCAAACAGCACGGCGAATACGGCAACGGTCAGGTCATGCGCCACGGACCATCTCAAAAACAGTCCTCCCGCGATCAATCCCAGCAGGACACCAATATGGCACATGCGGCTTCGACCAGCGAAGAAGCCGCTGCGGATTTTCTGCGGGACGAGATACTCGACCCATGTGTTCCAGGCCGGTCCCGTGGAAAGCCCGGCCGCCCAATACAGCGTGGCAGGAATAAATACGGCCCATGCCGGGACGTGCGGCAGCAGAGCCATCGTCATCAGAATCAACATGCTGCTGGCCTGGACGGACGCAGTCATCACAACGAAGCGACGATAGGACTTCAGACGCTGCAACGCCATGGGAGCCAGCAGTTGCAGCACACTGCCCAACAGCACCGGAACGGTAGCGATCAACGCGGCGTTGACTTCTCCCAGACCGCGGGCAAGGACGAAGGCGGGCAGATAGGTTTCTGCGATGCCGACCATGACACTGAAGGAAAATCCATCTGCGTTCATCGCCTTCAGATTGCGCCGGAGGATTCTTCCGCGCGGAACAGATTGCACCTGCATGATCATCGGAGCACGACGCTCCGGTTTTCCGGAGCTGCCATAATTCAACGCGAAAACACGCGTCCTGTGATTTTGGAAAAGGGGTCAGGAACCAATAGCCAAATGGCCCGAAGGGTGCTTCGCACTCCTGGTTCCTGACCCCTTTTCCAAAGTCGGCCAAGCGCATTCGTATCCGAAAAACAGAAAGCGATCAATCACTTTCTTCTGACTTTTCGCACTCGCGAGCAACGCCGCCCGGTTTTCCTCAAATCGACAATTTGTCACTGCCGGTGAACCTCGTACAGCAGCAGAAACTGCAGATTTGCCATCAATATTTCTGACTGTACTGTTTTCTATGTGTCCGCAAATTGAAGCCCGATTTCCAGACCGAGAACCACGACTGTACACACATGGACACGAATGAATTGCTTAACATTCGTGTTTATTCGTGTCGATTCGTGGTTCAAACATCCAGCACATAGAATCCGGTAGAGTCAGCAAAGTTTGATCCGCGAGTCGAGCAACGCGACCCAGGATAGACATTCATGTCCGTCGTGTGGCCAAGCATTGCCGCTGAGGGTAAGATTGGCCTCAGGTGACGATGTTTGGCAGTGGAGCGTTGTTTGG
>CAZFDW010000120.1:6477-14093 GCA_964517865.1 uncultured Chitinophaga sp. | reverse complement strand
GCTCGTAATCGACACCCAGTCAAGGATGCCTCGATTCGATTACGAGCACGAGCACTGTTTCACTGAGCACGAGCACGCCAATTGTGTTTGAATGCGAACATCCCAGTCATCCCAACTCAGTTTGAGGTAGCAGCCCTCTGGGAATCAGGATAATCAAAACTCGAATGGGAATTTATCAAAACTCGAAATGCACTGCAAACGCTCAGTCGTGCGAGTTTTGAATAGTGTCATAACACCACAAGTCAGCCATGATTCACGGCGTGACGGGGGCAATTGCTGCGGCGAAATGTTCAATCCTACTCACACGCCGGAGAGAAGCAATCATGGATTTTCAAAAACTTGATGAGTGAAAGTTCGATGCGGTACTTATCGCTTCATGACACATTCGTCATGATTGAGCAGTGCCTGGGCCAGTATCGTGGCGGCGGCGGTTTCGATGGGGGTGATGTTGGTGTCGTGGGCGAACTGGCCGATTTTGAGCAACTCATCGGCGTCCGTCGGATGACTGCGAAAATGTTCCAACTGTTCATTGTACAATTGTGTCAGAATCTCTGTTTCGCGTTCATCAGGCAGGCGGCTGAGACATCGCAGGCAACCTTGCTCAATCATTGCGTCGACGCGGCCTGAGGCATCGCGGTGCAGTGATTCTCCGAGCATTCGGGCGGCTTCAACGTACTGGATCCCGTTGAGCAGGATCAGGGCCTGCAGGGGAGAATCGGTTCGCTCCCGTTTCGCGGCGCAGACGGCTCGTCTTGGCGCGTCAAAGGCAACCATCGCGGGTGGCGGACCTGTGCGACGCCAGTTTGTATAAATGCTCCGCCGATAGACATCGTCGCCAACGCTGGCAGCGGCGGGCTTGAATGCCTCGGCCATCTCATAAGGATTGACGGGCGGACCGCCGATTGTGCGGTTCAACAGTCCCGCAGCAGCGAGTGCATTGTCACGAATCATTTCCGCAGGCAACCGAAAACGCGGTCCGCGCGCGAGCCATTCGTTGTCCGGGTCGTCGGCCATTGTCTTGTCGTCGGCGATGCTGCGTTGACGGTATGTTTTCGAAAGGACGATTGAGCGTACCAGCCGTTTCATATCCCAGTTTGATTCTATCAACTGCAGCGCCAGAGAATCCAGCACCTCCGGATACAACGGGCGACTTCCCTGACTGCCGAAATCTTCTGCCGTCTTCACCAGTCCGCGTCCAAACAGACTCTGCCAGACTCGATTGACCGTCACGCGCGCCGTGAGCGGGTGTCGTGGGTCCGTCAGCCATGTTGCCAATCCCAGCCGGTTCTTTGGCGCACTTTTGGGAAACGGCGACAGTGCTGCCGGAGTTCCGGCGAAAACTTCTTCGCGTCTCTGCGTGTACTCACCTCGATAAAGCACGTACGCCTTTTTCGGTTCCGGCAGCTCGCGCATCACCATGATTTCTTTCAGACCATCATTGAACTGCGCGAGCGATCCGCGCGCTGCCTGTAATGCTGCCAGATGCTTCGTCCAGGAGTCGTCGGTCGCCATCAGAAAATGGTCAAACAACGTTGTGCGTTGTGATTCGTTAAGTTGCTCGGCAGGCAGAGTCAGGAGACTGGTCGCGGCGGCTTCATCAAACGTCGCCAGTGCTTCGAGGTCGCTCAATCGTCTTGAAAACACACGAAAACCATCGATCATTCCGCCTTTGAAGCCACGATCACGAAAGCGTTCCCCGAGGGCAATATTGTCACCACCGCCGCCCG
Organism: uncultured Chitinophaga sp.; assembly: GCA_964517865.1. Classification (GTDB taxonomy): domain Bacteria; phylum Planctomycetota; class Planctomycetia; order Planctomycetales; family Planctomycetaceae; genus SXXK01. The sequence continues at coordinate 12,366 of CAZFDW010000120.1, read as the reverse complement.
TGATTTCGCGAGACAGATTGTCTTTCACGATTTCGACATCAGTCGTCGCACCATTGATGCTGATGCTCAAACCAGACGCCCGGCTGCTGCCGTCGGATGACACCACCACATGTACCCATTCATTCACCGGGAGAGCCGACTTTGCAGAGATTGACGCGGCATTTCCCGGCCAAAAATGAATCAGCGACCATTTGAGTCTGCCGTTTTCGATCAGAAGTTCATAGCCGCGACTTGCCGCATCTGTCCAGGCTCGCGAACGATGAAACACCACGGCTCGCTCCTTCACGTCAGGTGTCTTCAGCCACAGCGACACCGTAAACGATTCTTCGCGCTTGAAGTTTCCGAACGGCAGGTCAATTGCGTCATCGCCTGTGAATTCCACTGCGTTACCGGAACGTCCGGGAGCGAGTTTGTTTTCGCCTTTCAGCAGGGCTGGTTTATCAGGTGCTACGGAATTGGCGAGTGTGTCACCTTCGAGTGTTTCGAACTCAAAACGGCCCAGTTCCGGCATCGACAATGGAGTCTTCCCGTTTCGAACTGGCGAATTCAGCCATGTCGCAAACGCCGGTTCGCGGCTTCGACGAAGTTCTTCGCCAGCAGCCTCCACGGTGGCGACAGCCAGACTCAGTTCCGTCAGTTTCTGATGCGATGGAGCATCCTGCATCGTCAGTGCCGGCGTGGGCGGTGATGTTGTGAAATAGGAATACAATCCAGCTTCGTCGATGTTTTGAAACATGGCGAAGAACTGGTAATACTCTTTGTGAGTGAGCGGATCGAACTTGTGGTCGTGGCAGCGGGCACATTCGAAAGTTAGCCCCAGAAATGTGGTTGAGAAAGTCTGAACGCGATCACAGACGTATTCAACTCTGTACTCTTCTTCAACACTGCCACCTTCGGATTCCTGTTGATTCAGGCGATTAAAAGCTGTGGCCAGAATCTGTTCGTCGGTGGCGTTCGGCAGCAGATCCCCCGCCAGTTGCCATGTGATGAATTCATCAAACGGCATGTTGTCGTTATAAGCCTTGATCACCCAGTCGCGCCACGGCCACATGTCCCATGATCGATCGACCTGAAACCCGAAACTATCCGCATAGCGTGCTGTATCCAGCCAATCGACCGCCATTTTTTCACCGTACGCAGATGATGCCAGTAAACGATCCACCAGCGCTTCAACGGCATCCGGCGACTGATCTTCGACAAACGCCAGAACTTCGGCAGGAGTTGGCGGCAAACCGGTCATATCAAAACTTATTCGTCGGATCAGCGTATTCCGATTGGCCTCGGGCTGCATTGGCAGACCACGTTCAGCGAGACCAGCCGCGATGACTTCGTCGATGCGTTGCTTGACATCGTCGCTTGAAGTAGCACTCAGAGCGTCCTTTGAAAGCGACAGAAACGCCCAATGCCCCTCGTATTCGGCACCCTGCTCAATCCACCTGCGGAGCGTCGTGATTTCCGCGTCCGTGAGCTTCGCCAGCTTCGCCGTTGCGGGTGGCATTTGTTCGTCCGGATCGTGGCTCAGAATGCGTCGCAGCATCTCACTTTCATCGGGTTTATCCGGAACAATGGCCCCTGAAGCCACCGCGACGTCGCGCACATCCAGTCGCAGCTCGGCTTCACGTTTAGCACTGTCTGGCCCATGACAGAAGAAACACTTATCGGACAAAATAGGCCGCACGTCGCGATTGAATGTGATCCGATCGTCGGCATTTCCAGTCGAGGATATGAGCGAATACGCGGCAACGACGGTCAAGTACAAAGTTCTCGCAGAATTCAGTTTCGCTATGATCATTTGCATTGCCTGTTTGTGACAGCAGCAGGACGTCAGGGTACCGACGGACAAGAATGTCCATCCTACATAGGAGCACATATCCGAAAAGGGGTCTGACCCTCTCCGGCAAGACGGAAACACCAACATAATCGACTCGCCTCCAAAGGGTCAGACCCGTTTTTGGATCGCGGCAATCAGTAGTTCGCGAACATGCTTCGGATCCGCGCCGGCCACTTGTTTCATAATCATACCGATGAGCGGGCCAACGGCATTTTGTTTTCCTGAGCGAAAATCGTTCACGGCGTCCGGCTTCGCAGCAATGGCTGCAGCAATCGCTGCGTCCAGCGCTGCCGTATCTCGCACAATCTCAAGCCCATTTTCCGCAATCAGGCGATCAATATCGGAAACGCCGATCGCAAGACCATTGGCTGCGTCCTCTTTCAATGCCGCATAAACATCCCGCGCGCTCCTCGTAGTAATACGGTCGGACGTGATGCACCTGAGCAGCGAGCCAAGGATCTCAGCCGTGACTGGAAACTGATCGATCGTCAGGCTGTCGGCGTTCAGGTCGCGAAGAATGTCCTGCGTCACCCAGTTCGCGGCGGTCTTGCCATCGCCGCATAATTGTGAGACCTGCTCGAACCATGCGGCGAGTTCCGGTCCCTGATCCAGGATCACAGACGCATCGTATTCGCTCAGACCCAGTTGTGTCTGAAACCGTTCGCGCCGCGCCACTGGTGTTTCAGGCAGAGACGAACGGATCGCGGCGATCTGTTCGATCGTCGTTGTTACGGGAAACAGATCCGGGTCCGGGAAATAGCGATAGTCTGATGATTCTTCTTTTTCCCGCTGCGCGAAAGTGACGCTGCGTTCTGCATCCCAGCCGCGTGTCTGCTTTGGAGCGTCGCCAATTTTCTGTCCGGTCTTCTGCCACTGCAAAGCCTGACGTCGCACTTCATATTCCACGGCCAATTCGACATTGCGAAAGCTGTTCATATTTTTGAGCTCGACGATCGGCGTGGCCGAGCGACTGCCGTCCGCGTTGTGAATATGCAGATTCACGTTTGCATCGCACCGCAGACTGCCTTCCTGCATGTTGCAGTCGGACACTTCAATAAACAGCAGCAGCGAACGCAGATTTTCCAGATAACGGCGTGCTTCAGAAGCCGACCGCAGATCCGGCTCGCTGACGATTTCCAGCAATGGCGTCCCTGTCCGATTGAGATCGACTCGACTCTCCGCCCCGCGTCCGCTTTCGTCGTGGACGTTCTTACCTGCGTCTTCTTCCAGATGCGCCCGCGTAATCCGGATTCTTCGTGCTGGTTGTGTCGGATCATCAGCAGCGATGTCGAGCCAGCCCTTGCTGCTGAATGGCACGTCGTATTGGCTGATCTGATACGCCTTCGGCAAATCGGGATAGTAGTACTGCTTGCGATCCCAGCGAGTCCACGGCGCAATTTCGCAGTTCAACGCCAAAGCCGTCGTCAGCGATAACTCAAACGCATGACGATTCATCACCGGCAGTGAGCCAGGAAGTCCCAGACAGACCGGACACGTCTGTGTGTTCGGATCATTCGGTCGGAACGTCGTAGAACATCCGCAAAACAATTTCGACTGTGTCTTGAGCTGCGTGTGGACTTCCAGCCCAATAATCACATCATATTCAACGTTCGACATGCATTCATCCTGATTGGCCATGGCGGCAGACACTCACTCGTAACGCAGAAACCTGCGACGTCGGTTCAGAAATCGAGCCAGTTCTTCAGCCCAGAGCGGTTGGATTTCATTCACGCTGCGGCCAGCCTCAACCGCTTCGATCGTCTTCTGGCTGCAGAGAAGTGTATTAAGATTCTTCCTGTCCCACTGTTCGCTGTGAAGTGCTTTCAGGCTGCACATGAGCTGGATGCCGGTTGAAAGTGGGTGAAATCCGGCTCGATCAGTGACAATAATGTTCACGCCGCCGCAGGTTTCCCCGGCGTATTTCGACGACGCGGGCACAAATCGAACGGGCACAAATCGAACACCGGAAAGCCCGGCGTTGTTCAGATGCGCGGCGAATCTGCGTGCATCGATCCATGGCGCGCCGACGACTTCGAACGGTGTGTCCGTTCCGCGTCCCACAGACACGTTGGTCATTTCAATCAGTCCCACACCGGGATACAGCATCGCTTCGGTCAGGCTGCGCATGTTGGGCGAAGGATTGGTCCAGACGAGTCCCGTCTGATCAAGCATTTGATTTCTCGTCCAGCCCTCGACTTGAATAATTTCCAGTTCCACATCCAGCTTCAGCTCCGCGCGAATCATCGAAGCCAGTTCACCGGTCGTCATGCCGTGGCGCACGGGCAGGGAATGGTAACCCACAAAGGTTTCACTGCCTTCGTCCAATACCGGCCCCTGCACATCGACACCGCTGATCGGATTGACGCGATCCAGCACCACGAACCGAATTTTATGTTCGCCAGCGGCCTTCATCGCGTTACCCATCGTTGAAACGTACGTGTAAAAGCGACAGCCAATGTCCTGGATATCAAAGACCAGCGTGTCGATCCCTTCCAGACTTTCCGCGGTCGGGACTCGCGTCTCGCCATACAGACTGAAGACTTTCAGTCCCGTCGCGGCGTCCTGCTGGTCCCCGATCTTCGGGATATCAAGTTTGCCTTCCAGTCCATGCTCGGGGCTAAAGAGTGTTTTCAGGGTGACCCCTTCTGCGTCGTGAATCAGTCGAATCGTGCTGACACCGTCGCGGTTGAGTCCCGTCTGATTGGTGATCAGGCCGACATTGTGGCCCTTCAGCATCGTAAAGCCATTTCGCTGGAGAACATCGATTCCATTGAGCACATTCAAGTCCGGGGCCGAGCCAGTTTCTCGGGCCGACGTCTGGACGATCGCAGCACTCGCGATCGTTCCGATGCGGCCGATGAGAGGATTCACGAGGCCCTTGCCGTCCGGATGAACTCGGTTAGACAGAAAAATGACGTACAGATTCTGCAATGGGTCAATCCAGATTCCAGTGCCTGTGAACCCGCCATGTCCAAAGGCCTGCGATGACATCAGGTCGCTGCGATTTGATGAATACCCCGTCTTCACGTCCCAACCGAGGGCCCGCCGTCCGCGTGGAATGTCAACGGCCGTGGTCATCAGTTTATACGTCGATTCATCCAGGATCTGTACGTCGTGCAACCGCCCCCTGCCAAGCATCATCGTCGCATAGCGTGCCAGATCGTGTGCGGTAGAGAATAATCCTGCATGGCCGGCGATGCCATTCAAGGCAAACGCACGCGGATCGTGAACTTCGCCCTGTATCCAGTGTCCGTCCCGCTGTTCCGTCACGGCGGCCCGGGCCTTGAGTTCATCGTTTGGCAGGTAACCGGTTTCCGTCATCTTCAGCGGCTCGAACACGTGTTCCCGGGAAAACTCATGCACATCTTTGCCGCTGACAGCCTTCACAACCTGCCCCAGAACAATAAAACCGACATCGCTGTAGGTGAAACTCTCACCGGGGGCGGCTGTTGGCTTGAGGCCGTAGATCCTGGCGAACGCCTCGTCAACTCCATCGACATAATCGCTCATGGAGTTGTCGGCAATGAGTCCGCCCGTGTGCGTCAGCAGATGGTGGATTGTAATTGTCTCTTTGCCGTTCTGAGCGAACTCAGGCAGATACGTGGCGACAGTGGCATTCGCATCCAGTTTGCCCTGTTGAATCAGCGCCATGACACTCGTCGCTGTTGCCATCGGCTTCGTGAGTGACGCCAGATCGAACACCGTATCAACTGTCATTTCGACCTTTTCCGGCTGCAACTGGCGAAACCCATAAGCACGACAAAACGCGATCCCTTCGCGGCGACCGATGACCACGACGCAGCCGGGCATCTTGTCCTGTCCCAGCCCTTCCTGCACGATATCGTCCACGAGATTCAGTCGCGTGGCGTCCATGCCGACGCTTTCGGGTTTCTGTAACGGGATGTCTGATGTCGATTGAGCAAGCACGCTCGGCGAAATCAGGAACATCAGAAGAAAAGGTAGATATTTCATGTGGATGGATTTCTGACTGGATGAACGACGCTTTCTGGCAGAAACTCGGACTTGAATGTCCAAGCTACAGGAATCGCGCTCGACTC
>CAZFDW010000120.1:580-6377 GCA_964517865.1 uncultured Chitinophaga sp. | reverse complement strand
GAGAGTCAAGCTACAGGAGTCGCACCTCGCTCTGAATCAAACGACATTGAGGCAATCAGACCGAACGAGATTGTCGCAGCTGCGCCGATCGGCGCATACCATGGCCAGGCAATCGGAGTCCAGAATTTTACCATGCCCAGCACCATTGTGCCCTCGATCATCCCAATCATCGCACTTACCTGACCGACGCGCTGCGTCAGCACACCCAACGCGAAAACGCCCACCAGAATCCCGCTGGAGAATCCGGCAATCGCGAGTGCATTGTCGATCACGCTGCGTTCCAGTTGAATGGCCGCAATCGCCAGACCGATCTGCAGGACACCAAACACCAGCGTCAGCAGCCGACTCAGCCGAAGCTGCGTGCGAGGCGTTCCGACGTCTTTCAGAAAGTCATTCACGACTGCGCCGGCAGAAGAATTGAGCGAACTGCTGAGAGTCGACATGGCCGCAGAAAACACCGCCGCAAGCATCAGCCCCTTGAGTCCGACAGGCATTTTTTCGACGATGAACGTAGCAAACACTTCATCACTCCGATCAAACGTCGGTCTGTCCGGCTGTGTGGTATAGAACGCCGCGAGGGCTATGCCGATAATCAGAAACAGGAAGAACTGAACGAACACAACAAGGCCGCTGACCACGACGGCTTTCGCTGCCCCACGCTGACTGTGAGTACACAGATAACGCTGTACCATCATCTGATCAGTGCCATGCGTTCCAAGAGACAGCAGAGAACCACCGATGATTCCGGCCAGAAACGTATTGGCTTTCGTGAAGTTGATGAACAGGGAATACGGTCGCGATGCATCAATCCCCGAATCGAAAAACGCCAGTTTGTCGTGCCCTTTCGCGAAACTCATCAGTTCTGACCATCCACCGGGCAGCATCTGGATCAGGAGCACCAGCGCCACGACACCGCCGCTGAGATAAATCAGAAGCTGAATACAGTCACTCCAGATCACCGCCTTCATGCCACCGACGAAGGTGTAGGCAATCGTGCAAACGCCGACAATGATGATGCTCTGCGGCAGACCAGCGCCCGCCATTTTTTCGACCACGATACCAGCCAGCAGCAGCCGCAGACCGTCGCCAAGATTTCGGGTCACCAGAAAGATGAGAGACGCTGTCTTCTGCGTGATGCCGCCGAATCGTTGATGCAGCACTTCGTACGCCGTGAAAAGCTTTCCCTGGAAGTAGAGTGGGATCAAATGTGTGGCGACGATCACGCGACCGACACAAAACCCCAGAGCCAGTTGCAGAAACTGCAGGTTGCCACCTTCCGCAAAAGCTATCCCAGGCACGCTCAGAAATGTGGCCGTACTCGTTTCTGTTGCGACAATCGAACCCAACACGGCCCACCAGGGCAGACTGCGATCGCCCAGTAGATAGTCCGAGACGGTCTTATTGTCGCGTCCGATCCAGAAACCCATGCCCGTCACGATTGCGAGATAGACAGCCACGATCGCGGCGTCAATTGGTGACATTTTGAGCCCGAGCAATTCAGGGAAGATGTGATTCATCATGGATTGCAGACTACTCACTCAGTTCAATTTCGTACATCGTGGGCCAGTGTTTGCCGGTAACAAAGAGGCGTTGGGCTTTATCGTCCCAGGCAATGCCATTCAGCACGGCTTCGCGATCGTTTTTGACTTCGCGAGGTCGCAAGTGAGCCATGTCAATCCACTCGGTCACCTTGCCGGACGCAGGATCGATGCAGGCGATACGGTCTTCGTACCAGACGTTGGCCAGAATCCGACCGTTGACAAATTCCAGTTCGTTCAGTTTCGCAACCGCTTTCGAGCCGGACTTTACGCGCACGGTCTTCTCCAGCTTAAAGGTGTCCGGGTTGATAAAACGCAGGTCCGCACTGCCGTCGCTGAGTATCAATGAATGGCCGTCGTGTGTGAGCCCCCAACCTTCACGCAGTTTTAGATCAATGTCCCGGTATCGGACATAGCCCTTGCGTTGCAGCGTTTTGACATCGTAAACCAACATGTAACCGTTGCGCCACGTGAGCTGATACACATGGTCTTTCCAGATCGTGACGCCTTCGCCAAAAACGTCGTCTGCGTTCTTTTGATCGCGCACGGACTTTCCGGATTCGAGATCCACCAGTCGCAACCGAGATTTCTGATACTGGCCCGTACCTTCCAGCAAGCGCCCTTCGTACGTGACCAGACCCTGACAAAACGACGTGCGATCGTGAGGATACGCTTTGACCATGACCGCTTTGGTCACCGGCGGAACAGCAGAGTCAACTGATGGTTTCGGCAGCAGCAGGGCAGAACCTGCGGCCAACGCGGCAATAAGCAGTGCGGCGATCGGCATTGCGGTCCTCCATGACCGAAGCGACAGGGTTGCCGCTCGCGTTGTTGAATCGGGTTTCGCCTGTGTGGTGGCTGCAGGCACGATGAAAGATCTTTTGGCTAAGGCCACGGACATGAATGTCCATCCTACGGGAACTTGCCGCTACTTTGCTTTGGCCTCTTCATCGCCATGATCGGCGTGATCTTCGTGCCCTTCCGCATGTGCTTCTTCCGCATGTGCATGCTCATCGTGACTGTGCGGTTTCAGTACACACGAGAACGGTTCGCCGTCCATCGTCGCTTCGAGATGTCCGTCAAGCTGTTCTTCCCCTTTGATATCGGCCGGAAGATCGGCACCACTGATCACCCAGCGGGAAGCCGTCGCGTCTGTCTCGCCATCCAGAGGCATTGGCTTTGATGCGAGATCTTTGTGACCATCAGCGACATGCAGTTCCAGAGTCACATTCGAAGCGACTTTCGCTACACCAACTTCGGTACCATAAAAATAGACGGTGATATCCCGCGATGTGGCATCAAACAGCAGTTCGGCATGATGCGCATGTGCATCATCCATTTCCAGGACATGTCCGCCGTGCTTGCCGATTTCGCCGTGGTCATGATCGTGAACATGCTCCTTCGTTTCGCTCAGCGGAGCTTTGCTGTAGTCCTGATAGTCACTATCCTCACAACCGGCCGTTACAAACGCTGCCATCGCAAGCGCCACGATCCAGGATCCATTTCGCATGAGAACTCATCCTTACTTCCGCCGACCGCAGGTATGACTCGCGCGACGGTAAAATGCTGAAAACCAAATTCGCCAGCGGGATCCGAACTTCGGATCCCGTCGGAAATTTTAGAATCCGGCCGCGACTCAGTACAGGCGCGAACCTAAAATCGCTTGTCTTGAGCCACGAATGACCGAATTGTCGAAAGTCCTGGACTCGACGGCGCACAGAATCTTTCGGATTCGTCCACCATCCTTTACGTCCTGCGGAATGGACACGCTTTCCACTTTGCCGGCAGACTCTGAGCATCGGCCATGTCAACCGGCGGCAGAAAATGCAGGATCTTGACTTATGGACGGCGGGGCGCGAACGGAATGTGAAGACGGGAGCTTTGCGAAAACATGGCAGATTCTCGATGTGTCATCAAAAGAACAATAGTTGTCATCGGAGTGACGTCGAACAACACGTTTACGGAGTGACATCAGACTTCATAATGAACAATTTCCTGAAGCGAAATGCGAATTTGTTGTGGCGAGCACTTCAGTACTCTAGTCTGCATCTATAAAAGGGATCAGTCCGAGGAGTTTTGCGATATGTGGGCTAAGCTGATTGTCTCAGTAACACTGCTGCCGATGCTGATTCACAGCATCATTGGCTGTTGCTGGCACCACGCCCATTCCGAATGCGATCTTCCTTGCGTGCGTTCGACGGTGAGATCGCACGCTGGCCAGTGTCAACACAGCCATGCTCCCGCTCAATGCCTCGAAAACACTAAACCGTTTGTGCCTGCGCCATGTGGACAGGACAAGCCGTGTGATGATGTTTGTTGTGTCTATCTTGCGGCTGAGTCAGTTCGAATCGTATTTTCGTTCGATCTGCATGCGTACGCCACAATATTGAACTCCAGTAGCTTCATGTACCGGGGTGTGTCGCCCACGACACCCACGAATGCTGACAGGAACCGCTGTGTGTTTACCGCAGTGGAACACTGCGCGCTGACCCAAGTTTGGGTTGTCTAGCGAACTGGCACCCATCCTGCATGTGATGGTTGATTGTGACTCTGTCGAATGTCTGCATTTGTGACGTCGTTTCAGAGCCCTCGGCACATTTCTCCGCACCAATTTTTCGCACGCTGCCACGCTGCGGTTTGAGAGCACCAGTCATGATATCTGCAGCAAAGGCCATGCCCTCCAGATGGATTTTGGGAATTGCCACAGTGGCATTGATTCTGATCGGGTTCGCCACACGCGCCAAGTGGTGGGAGCCGGGGCAGGACTGGATACGAAGCACAATTTCCGGCACTCGCAAGGAAACGGCACTGGACAGTCATGACCATGAAGGACATGACCACGGCCAGGATTCAGGAACTTCTCTGACATTGTCTGCTCAGGCGCAGGGTAACATTGGTCTGACACCTGAATATCTGCAGCCTGTTCAACTGGAAACATTTCGGCGGTCCATCACAGTACCTGGTATTATCGTTGGGAGGCCAGGGCGAACTCGCCTGGAGATTTCGACGCCGATGGCGGGAGTCATCACTCATGTTCATGCGGTGCAGGGAGAAGCGGTTGATCCTGGCACGCTCTTATTTGAACTGCGTATTACGGCTGAGGAATTGGTTTCCACTCAGACGAATCTGTTAAGAAGCGTCGGTGAACTGGACGTGGAGAACCGCGAGATCGCGCGACTTTCGAAAGCGACCGAGTCCGGTGCCATACCTCAGAAGACATTGCTCGAACGTCAGTATGCGAAAGAGAAGCTGGAAGTCCTGATCAACGCGCAGCGTGAAGCCCTGAGACTGCATGGGCTTTCTGAACGACAGATTGACGACATTGCAACGAATCACAAACTCTTGCGTGACCTGCAGATCGTAGCCCCGGGACGTGATCATCACGGTGCAGAAGAACTGATCTTATCCAGCACGGCGGCGACTCCTGTGTCGCTTGCCATGCCACAGGAACGGCTGCTGGCGGATGAATATGCCGAGCAGGACGCCACCCATTCACCCGATGATTCGAAAGTCCCCCTCATTCTGCAGGAGGTTCTCGTCCACAAAGGAGAAACGGTTTCTGCCGGAGCAACTTTGGGAGCCCTGGCCGATTATTCCGAGCTTTACATTGAGGGCCGCGCATTTGAGCAGGACCTCGAAGTACTGTCACAGAGCGCTCAACGAAACTGGAAGATCACAGCCGTATTTGAAGGAGCAGCGAACTCCGTGAAGCGAATCGAGAATCTTGACCTGGTGTATTCGGCCAGTGAAATTGACGCTGAAGCTCGCTCATTGTCATTTTTTGTGCGACTGCCCAACGAAGTCGCACGGGAGGTTCCGTCACCGAATGGTCAGCGATTTCTGGACTGGAAGTACCGCCCCGGGCAGCGGCTTCAATTGCTTGTGCCTGTCGAAGAATGGGACAACCAGATCGTCCTTCCGGTGGACGCAATTGCGCGGGAAGGCGCGGAATCATTTATCTTTCAGCAGAACGGCGACCATTTTGACCGCATGTCGGTGCGGGTTACATATCGGGATTCGGAGCATGTTGTCGTCGTCAACGACGGATCGATCTTCCCCGGCGATGTGATCGCGCTCCGCGGGGCACATCAAATGCAGATGGCATTGAAGAATAAATCGGGTGGCGGTGTCGATCCTCACGCCGGACACAATCATTGAGTGTGTAGTGAATTGGTGGTGGCTGGTAGGGTGTTGTGTGTAGTTGGTAGTTGGTAGTTGGTAGTTGGTAGTTGGTAGTTGGTAGTTGGTAGTTGGTAGTT
>CAZFDW010000120.1:0-480 GCA_964517865.1 uncultured Chitinophaga sp. | reverse complement strand
GGCATTCTACTTCACTTGATTGCGGGGACGACGAGATGTTCAGGTTTGAGAAGCTTGACGTATGGCAAAAAGCTATTGCGCTGGCTGGCCGCGTCTACAACGTCACCTCGCGTTTTCCGGATAATGAACGATTCGGCCTCGTTTCGCAGCTCAGACGCGCAGCTGTATCCGTCTCGTCAAACATCGCAGAAGGCTCAGGCCGAAGTTCTGCGAAGGAATTTGTCCGCTTTATTGACATTTCATTTGGGTCTCTGATGGAAGTCGTGTCACAGATTCAGATCGCTTTGAACCAAGCCTACTTGGCACCGGACGATCACCGTACAATTTATTCCGACGCCGAAGAACTCGCACGCATGCTTTCCGGACTGCGATCGAGCATAGAAGCCCGGAATCGCAAAACTCCTTCCGATTGAAATTGACTACTCACTACTCACTACTCACTACTCACTACTCACTACTCACTACTCACTACTCACTACT
>CAZFDW010000119.1:12299-14114 GCA_964517865.1 uncultured Chitinophaga sp. | reverse complement strand
CTGCGTCGCTCCGCCTTCCGGAAAGGACTGTGTTTTGTAGGTCCTTTCTGCCGGAAAGGACTTTCGCCGCAAGGCGAACCGCCGTGGGTCGCACATCCGCTCCACGTCGCCGCGTGGCCTTCCTTTCCACCTCGTCTGGTCGCCGGTCGCGGCAAGCCGCGAAGTCCTGCTCGGCAAGCAGGACCTACCGAATCGAAAGTCCTCCTCGGCAAGGAAAACCTACCGAATCGAGGATTGCACCCAACCCTGCGCATCGACTCGAAATGGTCGCCACGCAGGACCGCACTTGATATAAAGGTTTGATGGCATTCCGATGGAAAGCCTGTGAACCTCGGCCCTTACGAAAGCTTGAGTTATGTCCATTTGTGCTCCGTCATGTCGCTATCTCCTGAATCGACTTTTTTACATCACTGCAGGATCGATATTCATCTCGGGATTCAGCCCATTCGGTGCAGCCGACGACAAAGAATCTGCTGCGACCGGTGTGCGTCCGTCGGCGATCCATGTTGATCCTTCGCAGGACTGGCCGTGGTGGCGTGGGGGCACTCATGATGGGGTCGCAAATCCGGATCAGCATCCGCCAGTGCGATGGAGCGATTCTGAAAATGTTGTGTGGAAAGCCAATCTGCCTGGCCGCAGTCATGGCTCGCCGATCGTTGTGGGTGATCAGGTTGTGGTCACGGCAGCGGACACGGATCGCAACGTGCAGACCGTCCTGTGCTTTGATCGCGGGACTGGCAAGCAGGTCTGGGAAACCATCGTCCATGAGAAGGGGCTGGACGTCAAAAACAATGAAAAATCATCAATGGCCTCGGCTGCGGCAGCATGTGATGGCGATCGATTCTTCGTCAATTTTCTGAACGGCGATTCCGTCTATATGACGGCTCTTGATCGACAGGGCGAGAAACTTTGGCAGACAAAACTGTCCGCTTATATCAATCATCAGGGATTCGGATCGTCACCCTTGTTGTATCAGAATCTGGTGATCGGCGTTTCGGACAACAAAGGCGGCGGAGCGATCGTGGCGATGAACCGTGCAACGGGAGACATCGTCTGGCAAAAGACTCGACCGGCGAAACCGAACTACTCATCACCCGTGATCTTCAATGTCGAAGGGAAAGATCAGCTCTTCCTGATTGGGTGCGACCTGGTCACAAGTCTGAATCCGGCAACAGGCGAGACATTCTGGGAAGTTGAAGGTGCGACGACTGAATGCGTGACGACGACGGTGACAGACGGCCACCGAATTTTTACGAGCGGCGGGTATCCGAAGAACCATGTCTCAGCCGTCGCGGCAGACGGTTCAGGCAAAGTTGTCTGGGAAAATCCGACTCGAAGCTACGTCCCATCGCTGCTGACTCGCGATGGTTTCCTGTTTGCTGTGGGGGATTCCGGGATCGTAATGTGTTGGAAAAGCGATACGGGTGAAGAACTCTGGAAGGGGCGTCTGAGCGGGACATTCAGCAGTTCGCCCGTGCTCATTGGCGACCTGATTTATGCAGCCAACGAAGAAGGGCAGACCTTCGTGTTTAAGGCATCGACGGAAAAACTGGAAATTGTCGCCACCAATCAATTGGGCAACAGCGTGTTCGCGACACCTGCCATCTGTGGTGGCAGAATCTACCACCGCATCGCTCATGATGTTGACGGACGACGGCAGGAAGTTCTGTATTGCATCGGTGGACATTGAGAGTCGGAATTCTGATCGCAATCCTGTTTGCTGGTTGTTCGGAATCGACTGTGCCGGTCGCACATCCATCACGAACGTCCACAGCAATGAAATCAACCGTCGATGGATCAACCGTCGATGGATCA
>CAZFDW010000119.1:0-12199 GCA_964517865.1 uncultured Chitinophaga sp. | reverse complement strand
ACGAACGTCCACAGCAATGAAATCAACCGTCGATGGATCAACCGTCGATGGATCAGTAGTCGATCCGACCATGTCATCGTCCATTACGGTGCCTTCGCTGCCAGGCATCGTGCGTTGGGAAACAGTGCCTCCGTTGACTCACGACGTCGCGATTATGGAGACCGTATTCTGGGAGCCTGCCGACACGGAAAGTCTGCGAACGCTGATCTTCAGTACGCCGACCATTAAAGGGAGCCACGTACTGGAAATCGGTACGGGCTCCGGCCTCGTGTCGTTGTGTTGCCTGCAGGCCGGAGCAGCGCACGTCGTTGCCACGGACTTGAATCCGAAAGCTGTCCAAAACGTTACATTCAACGCAGTAAACTATGACGCCAATCGCCTGGAGGCGAGACTTGTTCCGCGTCGCAATCCCGGGGCATGGTCAGTGATCAAGCCAGATGAGCGGTTCGACTTCATCATTTCGAATCCGCCGTGGGAGAATGATAAACCGAAAAGTGTCGAAGAACTCGCACTCTACGATCCCGGTTTCGTGCTGCTCGATTCGTTGGTCAAAGGAGCTCGCGAACGACTGCGGCCGGATGGACGAATGTGGCTGGCCTATGGCTGCCTCAGTGCCATTCGCAGAATCGAAATGCTGGCGAAGGAAGAACGGCTTCAGTATGTACAACTGGATGAACGATCTCTGGATGAGCTGCCGGAGATTTTTTTACCAGGCATGTTGTTGGAACTCACGGTCCCATCGACTGAATCAGAACTTCGCGCCGGGCAGAGTGCCAGATAGACATCGAAAATCTTCGAGGCAATGGCAAAAAAGAATCTCGCCTCAGAGAGTCGAGGCACAATGTTCCTCGACTCTCTGACGCATGCTCATTCTACAGGGCACACCGCCTCGAGAGACTCCGAGTCCGTTTTTCAACGTGCAAGGTCGGTGAAGTCCGCGTTTGAGACACGGGGCACTTTGTTTCGAACTTGAACTCCCCAATCCCGGCGACTCCAGTGCTGAACCGTGACGCCGCACTCGAACGTTTTCCAACCCGCAAACGTCGCACTGTCCGGGATTGATCCTGCATGTTGTGTTGCCGGAAATCGGCAAGCCCCAAATAGAGTGGCGACCACAGTATCACCACGAGAAAACTATCCGTAACCATATACGCGACAATGATTTACGAAAACCCGATGCACGATCACATGGCACGTGAATTGTCCGTGACCTGGCGTACTCAGGTGTGCATCGATGGCGAAAAAAATCATTTTTGAAAATTGTCAAAATCGTTTTTTTCAAGCGCCTGCCTACTGCGATGGCATCTGTCCGATGATGGATTGTCACTGCATGGCGCGGCTTCGCTTGACGGGGAATTCCAGATGGCTAAATTGCTCGTCAGTGGTGATTTGTGGGGAGAAATGGGAGACCGTGTGGGCTTCTGCAGATTCCTGCGAAACATCGGTTGTTGAGTCTTCTGAATGGCACTGACGGGAACATACGAACGCACGATGGATGACAAGCTGCGGCTCGCCATTCCTCGACAGCTGCGGGACGGTTTTCGGGAGGTGGATTCAGAAGAATTATTTCTGGCACCGGGGAACGAGGGATGTCTGTCGATCTACTCGAAAGCGGGTTTCGAAGCCTTTGCGACGAAGATGGCAAGTGTCTCAACCGGGCGAGTTCAGGTTCGTAATTTTCTCAGACTGTACTACTCGCAGGCGGAATGCGTGCAAGTGGACAAGCAGTCGCGGGTCCGGATTCCGGAGCGACTGGTGAAAATGGCTGAGTTAAAACATAACGTGGTCTTGATAGGCGTTCATGACCATGTGGAAATTTGGGACAAGGAACGGTGGGATTCGTTTCTGTCTCAGAATGGGTCGCAGTTTGATGCATTGACGTCGGAAGCCTTGGATCTGTCTCTGCCTCAGGGGTAGTTCCAGTGACCGTCAGCATGTTAAAAACTGTGATCAGCGGTTCATGGAAGAGTCGCTTTAGAAAACCTCGCGAGTTTCGTGAGCACAAGTGTCCGGCGGCAACAGGTCGCTGAACACTTTACAGTCGGAAACTGCCGCATGTCTTACCGGGCTTAAGCGGATTTCGACGATAACAGGGATTGTGATTCGTCCCAGGGACGGCCTGCATAAGGCCGCAGCCGTCTGTTTCCCGCGACCGAAATGGAAGTCGGTAGGAAACAGGCGGCTGAGTTCCTTGGGGATTTTCCCCCTACGACTCCCTCTGCTGGTTGAGTCTGGCTTACGACTGAGACAGAAATAAGTGGGGCACGATTCCATCGTGCCGAGCACGTTAAAAACGTGCTCCACGTCGTCGTGTTGCCGTTGCATCAACCTTGTCTGGTCGTTGTTGCGACAGGTCGCAAAGTCCTGCCCGGCAGGCAGGACCTACTGATCAATCAGTCTCTTCGGCAGATTTTGCTGGTTTTTGACGGGTAAGGTTGCGGCTGTCGGACAATGTCGGCATGAATCTGATCTTTCTCTAAAGTTCAGTCCTGCGTACGATACTATTCTCTCCAACAGTCACTTCTGCGCCAACGATTTTCCTTCGGCGTGGTTTATTCCTTTCCTCAGTCCTCTCCATAAACTCATGCCCTCTGCTGATCATCGTCCGGTGCATGTTCCGGTGATGCCTCGTGAAGTGCTGCACTGGTTGCAGTTGACATCGGGCCTCACCGTGCTGGACGGAACAGTCGGAGCGGGCGGTCATAGTCAACTCATCCTCAAGGCTCTTGGCGAAACCGGGCAGCTCATCGGGCTTGACCGCGACCCGATGATGTTAGCCATCGCGGGCCGGATGCTACTACAGAAAGAACATAAGAATTTTCACCTTCTGCGTTCAAGTTATGCAGACGCTTCGAGCGTTTTACACCAGCTTGGCATAGTCGGTGTTGATCGCGTGATCCTGGATCTTGGTTTGTCATCGGATCAACTCTCCGATCGTCAAAGAGGATTTGGATTTGACGCAGGTGGTCCGCTGGATATGCGATTTCATCCGCATGAAGGGCGACCGGCCGCAGAACTACTTCGAACACTTGATGAAAAACAACTGGAAGTCATCTTTCGCACGCACGGTGAAGAGCCTGCGGCAGGCAAGGTTGCTTCAGAAATTATCCGACGGCGACGACTGGGGCATCCGGTGACGACGGCGGAAGAACTGGAATCCTGTGTGCGCGATGCAGTTGGAGCTGCTCGTGCTGCCGGAGGTCGTAACCCGGCAACTCGCGTGTTTCAGGCACTGCGAATTGCCACGAATGATGAACTGCAGCATGTGGAACGCATGTTGACCGACGTCCTGCCGACGATCCTGAATCCCGGCGGAATCGCGGTCATCCTGACGTTCCATTCGCTGGAAGACCGAATCGTTAAAAATGCGTTCAAAGGACACCAGGGATGGCAAGTTCTGACAAAAGCGCCGCTCGAAGCGTCGCCGGCGGAAATTCGACTCAACCCACGCAGCCGATCAGCAAAGCTGAGAGCAGCACGGTGGCAGGAAAGCTGCTGAGTACGCTCAAGTCCAGCGAAGCAAAGCCTGCCGCCAGCCACGAGGCGAGGCTGGGGATCATGGTGATCACCATTTTGGTGTTCGCATTTGGTTTCCTTGTCTATCACAAGATGGACCTCCATCAGCAAAACCTGACGAGGGCTGCAATTGCACCGAATGGCACCACGCCGCCTGATGTGACACAGGCCAGTCCTGTCGCTGGAATCATCAGTACGGGATCAATCATGACAGCAGCGAACGATCCGCTCGTCAAGATGACGAACCTGACTGATGGTTCACCATTTACTGTTTCGGATGTGGTGTCGCCGGATCAGGCGTCCGACAATCGATCGGTGACAGAATCTTTTGACACGCTGAACGAACCTGCTGTCACGCAGCCTCAGGGGGCAGAAGAGGGTGATGCACCCGTCGTCTCCCATTTTGCAGACAAAGAGGTTGCAGGACGGGAACCAACCGAAGATGCGACAACTTTTGTCGTGGACCAGCCACCTTCGCTGCCGGATTTCGCTGTGTCAGATCCAGGTGAAACTGAATCATCGGCATTCACTGTCATTGCCGAGACGCCAACCGTGACTGAATCGCCAGCAGCGACTGACGCCTCAGCCTCGATTCCGGAGTCCACACGGGCGTTCGCGGATATCGAAGAAGAACCTGCTATGGCACAGTCAAAGACTTCAGGGGCACAGCAGGAACCAGGCGAGATCAGTTTTGATATTTCTGCTGACGCAACGTCGTCCTCAGAGCCCGAGCGGGAACCGGAACCGGAGCCGGTATTGCTGGCGATGTCTGAACCGCAACAGTCGGACGGTTTCGCAAATGGATTTTTGCAGGACGACAGTCCTCCGACTGCGAAAGCGCCGCAGGAAGAACCGGTTGAGTCTCCGTCTGTCTTTCCATCGCTCTCAGAACAAACAGTCAAATCCGCACCGCCGAAACAACATTCGGATTCGCGTGGCTTCAATGCCGTGAAGAATCCTGGCGGGCGAAAACCAGGCAGCTCAATTCGCACGGCTGCAGGCTCGGGTGCGGACGGAAAATTCAGTCTGGCCGCGTTCAACTATCAGAATGGCGTTTCGCAGTCCGCTCCTGATGATGGCTCGACGTTTGATTCTGTCGTTGTGCAGAACGGCGACAACTACACAAAAATATCAAAACGAGTTTACGGCACCGTGAAATACTTCTCGGCGCTGGCCGTCTTCAATCAGCATCGCATCTCGGAACCGAAAAACATGCGGCCGGGAATGGTGGTGTTGGTGCCCGCCAGAGAAGTTCTTGAGGAACGCTATCCGGAATTCTTTGTCGATTCACAATCTAAGACTCCCGAGCCCGCAGAATTCCTGCTGCTGGAAGACGGCACTCCAGCCTATCGCGTTGGCGAACGAGAAACGATCTCCGAGATCTCAGCGCGATTTCTGGGCCGGTCTTCTCGCTGGATTGAGATTTATCGGCTCAATCAGTCTGTCGTGAACGATCCGAACAAACTGAAAGCCGGATTGATTCTGGCACTTCCTGCCGATGCCGCCGAGGTCAATGTGGTGCCGTAAGCAGGTGCCGTTCGATAGATCACAAGTGAGCGAAAGCCCCGCGCAGTTTCTGAATTCGCGGGGCTTTCTGCTGCGCGACTATTGACCTCCGTAGCTTGACTCTCCGAGTCGAGTGATGTTCAGGAACTAATCGTGTACTTTCGATTCGCTGCAGGACTGATGCTCGTCGTCCTTGTTTCAATGGCCGGAGTGTGGCTGGAGAAGCAGACACTTGAAATGCGCAGAACGGTGAGCGTCCAATACTATCAAACGGACGTACTCCTGGACCTTCTCGTGCGCCAGCGGCTTGAAACTCAGCAACTCACGGCACCCGCTCAAATGGCAATCACGCAGGCAGCCGAGAAACGCTCTTCGAAGCAACCGCCGAAGAGGGAACGCCGCAGCAGCCGTGTTGAGGATCGAAACGAAGATTCATCCGAATCGACTGGCCGTCGGTTGCCGTTGCTGCGATTTCAGCATCCTTTCAATCCTGAAGGGATCGACTGATGAATGAGGTTCTTGACAACGAAGTTTCGGTCCCATGCGATGCAGTCGATGGCGTTTTCGCTCCTCAGGTGCAGAATTCGTCTGCCCGAAAATCGGAGGAAGAGGTTTGCGATACTGCGGATGATGTCGCTGATGGATTGCCGGGCGCGCCTTTGACCGACGCACGTTTGAGAAGCGAGTCACCATCAGCCGATCGACGATCGTGGCGATTCGGATTAGTCTCTGTTCTCTTATTCATGGGCTGGGCGGTTCTGATCACGCGGCTCATTCAACTGCAGGGTGCGCAGCGGCAGTTGATGAATGATCGCGTCACGCGGCAAAGTATTTTTGGAGAAGTCATTCCGGCACGCCCCGGTGAAATCCTTGATCGCAACGGCCAGGTGCTGGCGATGACAATTCCCTGCGACAGTCTGTTTGCCGTTCCCGAAGAAATTCCGGATCCGTGGGACTTTGCGTGGCGCGTCGGTCCCGTCCTGGATCTCAACGCCGACGAACTTTATCATCGAATCGCCGACAACGCGGACAAGCGATTCGTCTGGATTCAACGTCGGATCAGCGATGAACGAGTCTCGGCCATTCGTAATTTGAATCTCCCGAAGACAACATGGGGATTGCGCCGCGAATATCAACGGCAGTATCCTCAAGGCAGTTTTGCCTCGCATGTGCTGGGAATCCGCAACATCGACAACGTGGGACAGGGCGGACTTGAACAGAGTCTGCACGGAGTAATTCGCGGCGTGGATGGCAACCGCGTGATGACGCGCGATGCCCGCGGGATCGTGATGGAAGTCACTGCCGAACGGTCTCATTCGCCGAAACACGGGCAGACCGTCGTTTCGACGATCGATTTACTCACACAGATCGAGACAGAACGGCAACTCGATGCGCTGATGAAAGAATGGGGACCAATCGGAGCCTGTGCCATCGTGATGGCACCGAGTACCGGTGAGATTCTCGCCATGGCGTCCCGCCCCGGTTTCGATCCCAACGCCTTACTGGATGTGCCAGAAGCCGCGTGGAAGAATCTGGCGGTGTCCGCCGTCTTCGAACCCGGTTCAACATTTAAACCATTTATCGTGGGCTGGGCGATTCAAAACAGCGCTTTGGCATTCGACGAAATGATCGACTGTAGTTTTGGAGTGTATCGGATGGGTCCACGCATGCTGCACGACCATCATTCCTACGGCGCATTGAGTGTCGAAGACGTGCTGGTGAAATCGAGCAACATCGGGATGGCGAAAATCGGCGAGCGGATCGGCATTGAGTCACTCTACGAAGCAACTCGCGCGTTTGGTTTCGGTCGCCGGACGGGCATCGAACTCCCGGGCGAACTCTCCGGTTTGTTGCGACCTGTAGCGCTGTGGAATGTGTATTCGCTGGGGTCCATCCCGATGGGGCAGGAACTCGCCGTCACTCCACTGCAGTTGATCACCGCTCACGCCGCGCTCGCAAACGGCGGACGACTTGTCAGACCTCATTTGCTGAAACGAGCGGACGATCAGGCACAGGATTCCGTGTCTGGCTCACAGATCGTCGAACCGGGAGCCGATGTGCAGTCAGCGGTGCTGGATTCTGACATTGCGGAATGGCTGGTGCAGCAGCCGATGAAGCAGGTTGTCGAACGCGGGACCGGCAAGTCGGCAAGAATCCCCGGCCTGTCGATGTTTGGAAAGACCGGGACTGCTCAGAAACTGGATCTGCTCACGGGTACCTATTCAGACAAAGCCTGGGTTGTTTCGTTTGTCTGCGGAGCACCGGCGGAATCACCGGAAGTGCTGGTGCTCGTCATGGTCGACGAGCCCACCGCGTCGGGAATTCATTACGGCGGGACCGTCGCCGCACCCACAGCTTCCCGCATTCTGCAGTTCGCGGAAACCCGAGTTCGCAGCTTCGCAATTCCGCGACTCACGACAATTGATTCTGACACAACCCGAAGCAACCACGCTACTCAATAATTCGACTGTCCCGACTCGTTCGCAGGCTCGATTTCAGTCGGCTGGGACAATTCGGTCCTGTCTCCGACGCTCCCGATCCCGCAATCGCCCGCGAACGCGGAATGCCAGCCATGTCCACAACAGACCGATCGACCAGCCGGCCAGCACGTCGGTCGGATAATGAACACCCATGCAGACGCGGCTGATGCCAACCAGCGTCGCCAGCCACAGCGGCAGAACAATCATCAGGTGCCGCAGATGTCGGTCATGCGTTCGCTGCATCAGGAGCAGGCCGATGGTGACGTACACAACCACCGCCATGACGGAATGCGTACTTGGAAAACTATTGCTGCCGCCAACATGCGACAGATGCGGTACGATCGACGGCCTTTCGCGGTGGACAAGTTGCTTCAGTAAGGTCGATGTCGCATAGCCACCAATGGCGGTCAGCAGAAAAAACAAAAGTGTACTGCGGCCCAGTTCGACAGCAGCAAACAGGGCGAAGCAAACGGTGGTCATGAACAGCATGGCGTATCCGCCGAGTGCTGTGAAATCCCGCATCGCTTCTTCAATGGCTGGCGGACCAATCATGCGTGCCGCGTTTTGTGGATCGCGCAGTGCCTTGACGACGCGATGATCCAGATCTTTTTCCGAAGCCTGGGTTTGTAAATCCGCGACTTCGAAAGTGATCCATGCCGCCAGCACAAGACACAGTGCAATCGGCAGGATGCGAAGGAAGGAAGGGTGCAGCATAGGTTCGGAATCAGTCCTTCTGCGAATTCAAACGTCTGCAGGTTTACGGCGTTCGCGAAGTTCAATCAGACGCTGCCGAAACTCTGATTCTTTTCCTCGATCCACAGGATGATAGTACTGTCGATCCACCCCCATGTAATCCTGATTGACCCAGCCGTCGGCGGAATCGTGAGCATACTCATATCCGACCCCGTGTCCCAGTCGCTCAGAACCGACATAATGTCCGTCGCGGAGATGCATGGGGACCGGAACCAGCGTGTTTTTCCGCACGTCGGTAATCGCTGCATCAATCGCGGCATACGATGCGTTCGACTTCGGAGCGCAGGCCAGCCAGGTGGTCGCCTGCGCCAAATTGATGCGGCATTCGGGCATACCGATCGTTTCTGTGGCCTGCCATGCGGCCGTAGCAATCAGTAAACCCATCGGGTCAGCGTTTCCGATGTCTTCGGAGGCGGCGATTACCAGACGTCGTGCGATGAATCGTGGATCTTCTCCGGACTCCAGCATTCGAGCCAGCCAGTACAGTGCGGCGTCCGGATCGCTGCCGCGGATACTCTTGATGAACGCGCTGGCGACGTCGTAGTGATCGTCACCGGACGGATCGAACCGCAGCACTCGCCGCTGCATGGACTCTTCCGCGACTGCCGCGTCCACAATTTTTGTCGTGCGTGAAACAGACAGCACCGCAATGTCCAAGGCCGTGAGTGCACGGCGACCGTCTCCATCCGACAATGTTGCGATGAAATCGAGAGCTTCTGTGTGAACCGCAACCTCGTGCCCTGCGAGTCCTCGCTTCCTGTCGCTCAATGCACGGTGCATCAAAGTGATCAGATCCGATTTCTCCAGTTCCTTGAATTCGAAGACCTGACTGCGGCTGATGAGCGGTGCGACAAGTGAGAAAAACGGATTGGCGGTAGTGGCACCAATGAGTGAAATCGTACCACTTTCAACGTCAGGCAGCAGAATGTCCTGCTGACTGCGACTGAAGCGATGCAGTTCGTCAATAAAGACGATCGTCTGAGTCCCGTCAGCGGCCAGTCGATCGGCAGCGGCCTGGAGGACTTCCCGGACCTCTCGAACTCCCGATGTTGTCGCATTCAGACGTTCAAAATGGCGACGAGTCTGTTTGGCGATCAGTTCGGCCAGCGTTGTTTTTCCTGTGCCGGGCGGGCCGTAGAAGATCATGGAACCAATGCGGTCAGCGTCCAGCATTCGGCGAAGAAGTTTCCCGTCGGCCAGAATATGTTGCTGGCCGGCAAATTCAGAAAGCACAACCGGCCTCATCCGCGCCGCCAGCGGCTTGGCTCCGTCACGATTCTGCTGTTCCGCTGCTTCAAAAAGGTTCATAGTCAACTCTCATCTGGTCCAACGCTGTCGATGCAGGATTCCTGCTCAGTATACTGGCGTTTCCGAGTCGCACTTGCCGGTCCGCCAGACGCATTCTGTTTTTTTCTGGTGATCGGCGACAAAATCAGTAGCGGCGTATGTCGATTCGCGGCAGAATCACGACTACGTCCAATTCTGCGCTGGTTCGTATCGCCCTGAAAGTATCAGAACTTAGCTAACGGAGCCGGGAAGACTTTCCGGAAATCATCAATGGTTGCCGTGCTGCATCCAACTGGACCGGGGTCGCAAATTGTGATTGATCGAGCGGTCGTGCTGGTCGGTCGCAGTGCGGATTGCGATGCCGTCATTAATTTCAGCTCCAAGATCTCCCGGATGCATTGTGTGTTCGTTCAGGTCGATACGGAATACTACATTCGCGATCTGGGCAGCATGAATGGCGTGCGGGTGAATGGGCAACGTGTTGAAAAATCCGCCAAACTGTTTCAAGGGGCGGAAGTTGCTGTTGGGGATGTGATCTTTCAGTTTCACGCCAACGTGCAGCCCGCGCCACGAGTGGCAGTCCGCAAACACGGTGGCGCAAAGGGAATTCCATCGCTGGTGGATCAGTCCGTGCCGATCATCGATGCCGAAATTATCGACGCCGAAATTATCGATGCCGAAATTATCGAGGATGTCGATGTCCTTCAGGATGTCGAAATGGTTGATGACATCGTGGATGTTGTCGAAGTTATTGATGAGATCGAAGTCATTGACATCATCGACGATGTGCAGATTCTCACCGATGAAATCCGGCGCCCACGCAGACCGCCGCGTTTGCGCTGATTGCTGTTCAATGCAGCAACGATGAAAGCGAAGCGATCCCGGTGGACTCTCGATTGACAAGGGGTTCGCCAAAGGCTTTTCCGATTGACCAGCCCCAATAGCGTGCCCGGTCGCGAATGTCGTCAATGACAGTGGGAAACTCCTGCTTGCGCCCGGTGATCAACTGACTTTCAAATGCTCTGACCGCCGCCATTTTGGTTTCAATCTGTGAAGAGATATCCATCACAATCGAAGGTGCCGGATGAATTCGCAGATGAATGCTGAAATAATGCAGCAGGAGTGGTGGCCAGAATGGGACGCCCTTCATGTCGGAGCGACCGAGCTTCGACCAGAACCGAGCTTCGTCACAAAGACTGCTCGCCGCAACGTGGTCGGGATGTGCGTCCTGCCAGTATGGTGCAAGGATGATCTGCGGTCGGACCGTACGAAAGATCTCAGCCAGCTTCCGTCGCGCTTCAAGATTCGGCTGCAGGCTCCGGTTCGGAAATTCCAGATTACAACGCCACGTGAGTCCGAGAATGTCTGTTGACGCTTCTGTTTCTCGGCGGCGGGTTTCAATCGAGCCATGTGGTGTGGGTTCACCGGACGTCAGTTCGACAACGCCCACGCGCAGATTCTGCTGAAGTGAAACGGCAATTGTGCCACCTACGCTGATTTCGGCATCGTCAGGGTGAGGTGCGACGACAAGGATGTCGAGTGGCAGCATGAAGTCCTCTGTGCGCAGGTTAATTCGGGGTTACACTTCCAGAGCGATAAAGCCATTGTAACTTTGTCGCCCCGTTTGGCACATCCTGTCCTTTGGATGTGACGAAGTGTGACGTTCCTGATTCTCCGCGTCAGCACTCCCGGCGCAACATTGTGCAGGAATTTTTGATGATACGATCGCGACTGATATTGCTCACGGCCAGCCTGATCGGTCTGCAACTGGCCGGATGCGCGATGGTTGAATCACCTCGCGTGGCGATGCGCAGGATGACTCGCCAGTTTACTCCAAATCCTGTCGATAACGGTGACGATTCGGACCAGGACAAGGGCGAATGGGATTTTGTCGGCGACGAAGGGCGGGCCGATTACGACCGCGAGCGTGACCCCGATCCGTGGTGGGGAAAAATGTTCGTCTCGGAAAAAGCCCGATCAATTGAACGCAATTGTGGCGTCGATTACTGATCTGGACACAATTTCGCCGATGCGGTAAACATGCAGCAGATTCTGCGCGTTCATACGTTGAAACGCACGAATTGCTTACTAGTACGTTGCAGGAAACCGACAGGATGTCCAGGTTCCCCACCAAATTTGCCGCACCTTTGTCATTGTTTGCGCTGGCTGGCTGTATGTATCCGCCCATGTACCAGCAGGGGCCGTACGGCCAGCAAATGTACGGGCCGCAGGGCAACTTTGCGCCGTCGGGCACTCTCGTTGTGCCTCCGTCAAATGCTCCGCTCTATCAGCCGGGTGGTTCGACATACAGCACTCCGGGGACAACACCGGGGCAGGCGGATGATTTCAAGAAGCCTGCTGATGCCGACAGCGGTCGATTCTTCCCACCGTCCGACGGCAATGTACCTTTGCCAAGTGACGCCGGCGCTGCATCCGGTGATGGATCCGGTACGCGACCCTTTCAAAGCGATTTGGACTCGTCCAAATAAACAATGCCCCGCTTCCGGGCTCAGAGAAATTCTACGGTGGCCGTATCGTAAGTGTGGATCCGTGAGCTCAGGATCGGCGTAATAATAACTGTCGGCGTTAAACAGTTGGCATCAGTTGATGCAGCCCATCACGGAGCATTTTACCTGGGAAAACAAAGGTGTCAGGAA
>CAZFDW010000118.1:0-14343 GCA_964517865.1 uncultured Chitinophaga sp. | reverse complement strand
TGTCCGGTTGCCCCGGGCGCTATCGCTTGTGGGAATAGACGCGGAATTGAACGAGTGTTCTAAACGCAGATTCCAGTGAAATCCTGCCCCGGAGAAACTTTCCATGCGATCACGAAAACACAAGGCCCTCTGCCAAGCCACCGAAACCCTGGAAATCCGCGACGTCAAAGCGGCAGCGATCACGGCGGCATTGTCGGATGTATCAAATCTCCAGTTGAGCGACGTACCTGCAACAGCGGAAACAGACAGGTTAGGCAGTACCGGCTGGAGCCGTGCCTGGCAATCGATGACTCCGATTGATCTAAAACCTGCAGCTGGAGTCATGCTGGAACTCAGTGATGGACGTCGATTCGAATTTGACAGCCCGACGTCAGGAACCCTGGTGCATCCGGACGGGACGCGTGAAACTTATGTGAACCTGGATTTCGAGGTGGGCAGAAGCGCTAGCCATGGAATCACAACGCTGGATATTAAGTCGTCTGATTGCTGGTACACCGGTGAGGGCGATGGTATTGGCAATTATCTGCAGCGAGTCTCTGACGAGGGCGCTTACTCGTATGTGAGATTTGGCGGGACAAGGCTCATTGATCAGGCGAAGTCGCTGGATTTAGAGCACCAGTTTTCTCCAACCGAAAAGGACTTTGAGAACTGGGGCGGAAAAGGGGAAAAATGGTTCTGGGGTGCTAAAGGACATTGGCACTTCATTACTCCGGATGGTTCAGTTTTTCTGTGGACCGTACCGGGAAAGGCGGAAGGCACGCTGGTCGCGAAAGTCGACCCGTCGTTTCATCAGTCTCCTGAGAAACTGACGACTGCCGCCGATCCGGGCATGATGCCAGCTGACGGCGTCGTGCTGAATCTCGGACAGGGAAACCGCTTTGAATTTACGGGGCCGAAAACCGGAAGACTGGTTCACGCCAACGGTTCTGTAACGCTTTACGTTAATGTGGTCTCCCCGCCAGAAAAATCCGGTGCGTTATTTTTTACCGATGGCGCGCCACTTGTCGCGCAGGTCCACAATGCCATCCGGCCGATTTATGGGGTCGCTGTTTATGAATCAGCAATGGCACTGGACGCGAAACATGGATTTGAGCTTCAGGACAAGCTCTTCGAGAACTGGGGTGGGAAGGAAGAAAAATGGTTTAAGGATTCCGGTGATCTTTGGCACTTCATCACTCCCGAAGGCTCCATTTTCAAACAAACGGTTTCTGGCAAAGCTGAAGGCCACTGGATCGGCTCTGTGGACCCGACCTTCTACTCGCGACCTGAGCTGCTGACTACCAGCAGTGATTCAAACGAAGCTTCGTCGCTCGATGACGTTTTCTCTGAACTGGACCCCGGATTCTCGAGCCACTGATGAAGGTGGACTTTTCTGATCGGGAGTCGAGTTGCTGTGAATATCGTGGCCGCCATCGGAGTTCTCGGATGGCACGCACAGGTCAATGATCGCAGTGGAAGCAACTCGCGGGTTGCGGACATTCAGTGAGATTGCGGAGCAGGCACAAATTCATGCGAATCAGATTTTCTCTCCTGTCTGAGCAGCCAGACCAAGATCAAAACCCGCGAGATCCGGACGAGTACATCAGAGAGATAAAATGCTTCCTGGATAAACGTTCGGAATTCTCATTCGAGCGTCCCGCTTGGAACCAAAACGGATTTTTGCAATGTGTCTACAGCCGTTCTTTCGGTTCACAACGCGTTAGATGTGGAATTCCAGAATATCCCTGTCCGGATCGGCAGAGCTGTTTCGCTTATGGGGATAGACGCGAATTCGAAAACTGTCTCGAAACGCAAAATACAATAAACCCCTGCTGAAGGCTCTCTCATGCGATCTCGAAAACACAAAACGCTCTGCATATCGACAGAAACGCTTGAGATTCGTGAAGTCAAGGCTGCGGCCATCACCGCTGCCCTGTCGCCCACCGGAGTACTGACAGTCGATGGAACTGACAATCAGGATATCGTGCATGTTGTGTCCGACAGTTCCGGTGTGGTGGTTCAGAGGTGTCTGTTACTTCCAGCCGGGCCATCAGGCACTCTTACTGAGACGCCGGTGGGAATCATTCAAATCTCCGTTTCCGGAAGGCTGCAGGGGAGTGTCCAGCGGAGCCAGGTTCGCTCACTGCTTTTGAGCATGGGAAAAGGCGACGACCGAGCCACATTGATCGGCGATCTCAACTCCACTGTTTTTGGCGGGGCGGGTAATGACGTACTGAATGGCGGTTCCGGAAAGGACAAGATCTATGGCGACTCCGGAAATGACAAACTGTATGGAAACAGTGGGTGTGACGTCCTCTGGGGCGGAGAAGGGAATGACCGGCTTGATGGTGGAAGCAACGGAGATCTGCTTAACGGTGATAATGGCGATGATGAAATCTACGGTGGGAGTGGCGATGATCAGATCAACGGCGGCTCCGGCAGAGATTCGATGTACGGACAGGACGATCGCGACACCTTAATTGCGATCGACGGCGCATTCAGCGACTGGATCGACGGAGGAAACGGCAATGATCTCGTCTGGATCGACAGCAACGGCTCAAGTGATACAGCGTCGAATGTCTCTTCGTCAGATGTCGTTCACAGAGTGGCACAATTCCAGAACGGGGCCGACCGGACATTGAATGGGGATCGCATCAACGATCCGAGTTCGCCAGGTTACGAAACAAACAACTACAGTTCACTCCGGCTGTTCTCATCCGATGGTCCCTCGATCAGAGATATCCACCAGGGGAATCTCGGTGATTGCTGGTTGCTGGCAGCGATGGGAGAACTGGCGCTCAGAAATCCTAACTACATCAGATCCAGGATTGTAGATTTCGGGGACGGGACGTATGGCGTAAAAGTGGCCCTTTCGTTCGTTCGAATCGATGGGGACCTGCCGGTGTCAAACGGCCAACTGGCATTTGCTGGCTTTGGCGCAGAAAATTCGGCATGGGTCGCGCTGTATGAGAAAGCATTTGCCACGTTTGGGGGTATTGATGGACGCTATGGATATTTGGACGGGGGACGGCCTGAGAGGGCATTCCGGATGTTCGGACTGGAAGCGGGAGCAAGCGATCTCGATCTCTTCGACAGGTCTACGGTCGCGAAATTTCTGTCGGACGCCTGGTCATTCGGTATTCACATCACTGTGAGCTCGAAGTTTTTTGCTGTCGACTCGGTACTTGTCCGCAATCACGCCTACATGGTGACTGGGTTTATTCGCAACAGCACTGGTGTTGTTACGGCAATCACAATGCGAAATCCATGGGGGACTGACGGTGGAACATTGAACGATGGGACCAATGACGGCGTCGTTACTCTGTCCGTCGCTCAGTTTCTCAATTCCGTTCAAACAATCGAGCTGGCCACCATCTGACATCGGCATGGTAGCGTTCGCCTTAGGGGCATCAGTCTTTCGTCACCTGTTACTGGGTTTCGTAGTGCCGGTGCTATGGCCGCCGCAACTTGGCTCGTGATCACCCCACCAAGGCGCTCAATGAACTGAACCAGCAGACCGCTGATCTGCAGCGGATGAAGACCGGAACTGTCCTCTCAGTCGTCCGAGCCGTCTTGTCGTCGCTCTCGACGCTGCTTGAATTGCTAATTGGTGCAGTACAATCGCGTCATCTATTGAATTCGCCCTTACGTCAATGGGTGACCGAAAGACCAGTTCAAACTTCTCATCCATTCGATCCCACGTTTTAAAGCCTGCATCTTGGAGTGACGGAACAACGTTTCCCAGAGTGATATCGCGATGCGTTCAGAACAGGTGAATCAACACTGTTGGCGAGATCATCTCACTGGCCCGTTTCTGGGTTCGCATGCAGAGCGCCGCAAGGGCTTCTTTCAGCGATTTGCCCGACTCGCAAATTCGCTGAACACGATCGCATTGATACAGATTGAGATACCCTGCGACAATTTCCTTGAGCGCTCTCTTGCTCTGTTACTACTGCGGACGAGCCGCCTTGACTGCATCCACTGAGATCGTCACACGAAAGCCAATCTCGCCACGGTAGACCGACGGTTCAAAGCCATCTCGATTTGATGCGCGACAAAGAAATCCAGGGTCAGCCCAACTTCCACCGCGAAAAATGCGTTTCGTCATTCGTTGGGAGGGCCCTGCGGGAGAAACGGCGGGATTTGTCTGGAAACGGGTGTAGTAATTCAGATCGAACCAGTCAGACACCCACTCCGCAACATTGCCGTGCATGTCGTGAAGGCCGAACGGATTCGCGGACAATCGGCCTACAGGATGAGTCTCGCCGTCGGAATTCCCGGTATACCAGCCAGCAATCGACAGATCTTTCTCGCTATTCCCTGAGCTATACTTTGTCCCGACAACTCCAGCACGGCATGCAAATTCCCATTCCGCCTCAGTGGGCAGACGATAACCGGGCTGTTCGCCAGTCTGGAAATTGATGGGATCGTGTTCTTCCCTTGACGTCAGCGTCTCGCAGAATAAGACAGCATCATTCCAGTTGACAGTCTCCACCGGATGATCACTGGAATCCACATCAGCTCGGGCCGCATATGGATTCAATTGTTTGGCAAAACGAGAGGGATTCTTCCCGATAACCTTATGGTACTGCAACTGCGTGACTTCTTTGATACCAAGGTAAAAAGGCCGAGTAAGTATCACTTTGTGCTGCAGAGCAAAAGACTGAATTCGGTGCTGACGCTCTTCACTGTTCGCCTCCGATTTTGTCTCGTTAATCTCGGTGTTCGTAATTCCCATCGTGAATTCGCCGGCAGGAATCAGCACGAACTC
Organism: uncultured Chitinophaga sp.; assembly: GCA_964517865.1. Lineage (GTDB taxonomy): Bacteria > Planctomycetota > Planctomycetia > Planctomycetales > Planctomycetaceae > SXXK01. Next base: position 9,593 of record CAZFDW010000118.1, on the reverse strand, counting down.
CATGCCAATCGAGTTCGTGTATTGCACCGGTACGCCAAAATGTTGAGCCCACTCCTTCTGGTGTTGTGTTGCTTGTGCGGCATCAAACGGGGCTATCGCTGGCGCGGGACTATCCGTCGGCCAGCCTTGCCAATCAAAGGGAGTGATGTCCCTTACCAACGTCGCATCGTTTTGGTCGTCCACGACCACAGGAGTTCGGTCCAGAGTCACATAAACAATTCTCTCTTCACCACGACTGATACTAAATTCTTTGGTGGAAAATTCGGCACCGGAGGAGTCCATGACATTCAGCAGAAGGCCATCCACGGAAGGAAGCTTATAGTCACCAGAGGGAACAGCTTTGGGCTCGTTAGGGAACAATCGCCAAGTGCGGCCATTCCTGGCATCTGCGACGACCAACGCCCCCTTGTCGAGCCTCGCTGTCATCTGGTCACTCTCTTCAATGGCCAGAACGAGCGTCCCCCGATCTGTCACGATGCGGTAGACAATAATTGCAAACAGGAGCAGTAACACAGCCAGTCCGCTCATTACGATATTTCTCGGAATTCGGGGGCGTCGGTTGGCGGGTGATTCCAATGGCCTCGGACTGACGGACTTCTTTGTCTCGTCGCCTATGTTTTTCCGTTCGGACGACATCAGGGCAGGTTCCGACGTCGTGAGCGATTGCAGCATGAGTCGTTCGATACTCTGCAGTGACTGCACCACGGCATCTGCGGACTCAGCCCGCCGTTCCGGAGCTTTCGCCATCAGACGGTCGATCAGAGTCGATAGCTCTGCAGGAATCTCGGAATTCAGTTTTGCGGGTGATTCCGGAATGCGATTCGCCAGGTTATTGAGCGTCGCCAATATGTTGGGCCCTGCGAACGGCTGCTGACCGGTTGTGATGCGATAAAGGACGGCCCCAAGGCTAAACAGATCGCTCCGAAGTGTCGCTTCCGTTCCTGCAGCCTGCTCAGGGGCCATGTAGGCCGGAGTTCCCAAAACAGCTCCGCTTTGAGTCACCTTTTGGTCATCCGAAGCAGGACGAGCCAGACCAAAGTCCAGAATGCGGACTCGCCCCTGTGATCCTTCCAGCCAAATGTTGCTGGGTTTGATGTCTCGATGAATCAACCCATGGGAATGCGCAGCTGCCAGTCCTGCAGCAATCTCACGACCGATGCGACAGGATTCTGCCACCGGCAAACGATTCTCGCGGCAAAGGCGGTCGTCCAGTGTTTCTCCTTTCAGGACCGGCATGACCAGAAATGGCGTGCCATGGTCTTCACCCACGGCATGGATGATCATGATGTTGTCATGTTCGATGGTGGCCATGGCTCTCGCTTCTCTGAGGAAACGATGCCGAGCATCCGGATCCGCCGCCAGTTCTTTCTTCATCACTTTGATGGCAACGCGTCGCCCAAGTTGACTGTCCTCCGCCAGGTAAACGGCTCCCATGCCGCCTTCACCCAGAATCGAAAGAGGTTTGAAGCCACCAATCATCTCTGGCAGAGAGACGCCTTTAGCGATCGCTGACGGGGGCGCATTTCCTGAATGCGATGTATCGATCTCCACTTGAGAGCGCAGCGTATCTGAGTTACCAACGTCCGCGAGTTGTTCGAACTGCGAAACGACCCGAATGCGGCGAGCCAGCTCCTCCACAAGTTCCGGATTGTCGGCGCAGATCTCTGTGGCCGTGCGAACGACGCCGCGGTCGCGATCCGACATCCAGACGTCCAGTAGCTGTTCGAGGCGATCATTCGCCATGACCGATCTTTCCTGTATTCCGAATAACCTGAAGGTCCCGCACCGATTTGCTGACGCCTGCACGAAACCTTGGGGTTCCCGAACTGTTGACCTTCTCGCCACGTAGTGACGAGCCATATTTAAGACAGGGCTCACATCAGCAGATCGCCTTGCAGCATCTCACTCAGCCGCATGCAGACGAACTGCCAGTAATGACGGATGGTTCGCTCGTTGACATTCAGCTGTTCTGCAATCTTTGCCCGAGTCCATCCGATGGCAAATAAGTAGAGGGACGGTTGCTTCCATAGAGATCGACGCCGGAGATTGTAGTCAAAGGGGTGGTGGCACTAAAGTGTGTCCACGAGATGATCTCGGGGGGTACACACGCAGCGGTCCTTTTCTCAAGTAGCGCTTGTTGTCCTCAGAACTGGACAGTGATTCTGAATTTCTGCCTGGACCTCCTGACAGTCTCAATCCTGACCGAAGACGATCAGGAATAAAATTGCCTGATTCCTCAGTGACAGCAGGTTGACGACCGACAATTCTCATCACAGACACGCCCGCGGAACTGAAGGACAGACTGTTTGGGTCGATAAGCTCCAGTGACAAAACTCAGGTCAAGAACGAGTAATTGAGGATCAATCCAGAAATCCGTCAGAATTCCTGTCCGGTTTATTCGCGTCGATTCGCTTTATGAAATAAGAGCTATATTCGCCAACAAAAAATCAGGAGTACAGACATGTCTCGTATCGTGATCGCAGATCTGCCGGAAATCCAGGATCTCAGTGAAGTCGAATTGCAGGAAGTCTACGGGGCGGGGCGGCCAGTTCGTCGAAAGAGCCGGGAATCATTTCCGGGGATTGTCCACCTGGAACTTCTGGAACGCCGGGAAGTATTCTCAGCGACCGGGTTACAGGGCCTTGTGCAGGCACCGACGGCCGCAGGCATCGCGGTAGAGTTGCAGGGATCCAAAGTCGAAAAGGACGCCGCCGGCAATACGGTCTTTACACAATCGGACAAGGGCAGCGTCATCCGGAAGTCGGTGTTTTCACCCACCGGGCAACTCGTCTCATATGAACGTGTTCAGGATGGCATGTGGGTTGCCGCTCATTTTCAAGGCGGCAAACTGTGCACTGTGATTACATCGAAGTCAGGAGTTCAGCGAATCCGTCAGGATTTCGCTGCTGACGGAACAACGATGACGAAGGAGACACAGTTTGACGATCAGGGCAAGCTGGTTATCGAAACGACATGGACGGGCTCAAAGAAACAAGTGACCACGTACGTCGATGGTAAGACCGCAGTCGTGCAGATTTCCCAGAAGAACGCATCGAACGCAGATATCCTGATCTATGAAGAAACATGGTCGGGGGGATTTAAGACCAGCCAGACAACGAATTCGGCCAGCGGTGACTTGATCTCGAAATGGCAGAAGAACGGAAACTATGAAATTGAAACGAATGTGAACAATGGAACTCGAGACGAGTGGACGTATTTCATTCGTACTCAGACTCTGGCAGGCACGAACCAGACAAAAGTCACTCGCTATCCGGTGGTGCACGAACGGTTCTCTGATCTGAAGGCGCTTTCTGACACACTCGCCACTCAGGTGGCACAAGAAAAGAAAGCGGGACACACGATTGTCAATCCCGGACAGATGGAGCAGGCCATTACCGTGCTGGTCACGAAGCCAATTCTGCGTGAGACGTGGATGATCAACGGCGCTCGTATCAAAGTCGAGTCCTGGAGCTACCAAACCGGGGCCATCCCACTGAATGTTCTGAATGTTCCCGGACAACAGCTCTATCAGATTTGGCTGACCTCTCGCGAGACCACTGGCACCTACGACCCGGCAGATTATTTGAAGCAGGTTCGGGAGAACAAGATCAACGGCGTTCTTCGCGAACGGACAGTGAGTGGCCCGGATGGCATACTCGAAGAAGAATCCTGGGACAGCCAGGGGCAGCAATTGACGAGAAAGATCTACGGTCAGTATTACAGTGACACCTGGACCGAGACATACGAGTACACGACTGAGGTCACCGGCACAGGAAAAGCAAAGACCACGAAAACGTTCGTGTCCATGAGCAGTTACCGGAAGAACGGCGTACTGGAAAGGCGCGTGTGGTTCAATTCGACCGGAATGACTCAACGCTACTACTACCAGACGGAAAATGGCGTCCTGAGAACGACCATGAAAGAGACGTTTGTCGGCACCACACACAAGATCGTGGATCTGACAAATCCCGAAGCAGCAAAGGTCTCAATCCTGGTATTTGAAAAGCTTGACAAAGATGGCGTGCCAGTCAACGAACGAGTTCTGCATACGGAGTCGTTCATAGGCGATCGAAAGGTCGAGGAAACCGACTTCCATACGAACGGAAAAGTTGCGATACACTGGCATGAGATCAACGCCGATTCGCAATGCCGCACGTATTACAACGATAAGGGCCAGAAAACAGAACAATGGATCCTGAAAGGTGACCGCCCGGAGAGTCGACGTGTCTATGACCCTGCGACAGGTCGAGATCAAAAGTTCATCGTGATGGATCAGGCAGGAAGCAGAATCCAGCAGGTCGAATGGGAGTATAGATCGAATGGAGATGTGATCAAACGATCGCGAGACTTTCAGCAGGCCGGACAGCAGGAAATTCAGCGTCGTGAGTGGCTGAATGGCTCAGCGTCCGCGTATTACCTTTGGAACTGGACCGGAAATATCCAGACCTGTGTCGTACAGCGGCGTTATGAAACTGGACGCCTGATTTCCGACATCGAAAAGGCTCCGGACGGCACGGTCGTGAAGGACTTTGCGTGGAGGTGGACTCAGGTTTCGACTCTGGTCGGTTACAACTGGCAATCGACTCAGACCAGAAACATCGGTCGCAAATGTTACGACCTGACGATGCCGCCAGGCTTCAGTTTGTCATGGGGCGACGCTCAGAAAGCAGCCGATAGCGTAGGGGCTGCGGTCGCGGACGCAGGAGAGTGGATCGATGGCAAGTTAATTGACCCGATCGTTGAAGCTGCAAAGAAAGCCACGGAGGAGGCAAAGAAACTTGAAGAAGTGACTAAGAAACTGATCACAAGGATTGAGGCTGCGGGCAAAACGCTGACAAAACGGATTGCAGAGACCGTTCCCCTGCTGTCAGAGGCAAATGCAGCTCTGAAGGACCTGCGAAAGACGGCATTCAGCAAACTGTCATGGGACGAGTTGCGGCAGAGAGCAAACCGCGTTGTGAATAGCACTCTTCAGGCAACAGGTCGCGAGGTGCAGGCGATTAAGACGTCCATCGGCACTGCGCCATCGTACATCGTGCAGACTCGCGACACCGCAGTGAAAGACGCAAAGACCGCTCTGGACGAAACAAACAAGAAAGTCGGTGATGTAAAACTGGGAGTGACGACCGCTTATCAAGGTGTGAAGGACAAGATTGGCACGGTTGTGTCTGAGAGCAAAACGGTTTGGGAAAGCGGCAATGCTGCGGTTGGCAAAGTGGTCGCCGTCGTGAAGGGACTCGTGTCCGAAGACCTCTTCAAGGTCACAGCGGACTCCGTGGGTAAGCTCTCATTCAATTTTGCCACCGGTGGGTACTATGCAGACTTTGAACTGCTGAAGGGTCTCAAGGTGGACAGTGAGGGATTTAAAGCCCTGATGACCGGCGACTTCAAGCTGCCGGAGATTGACCCCATGTCGGCCCTTGCAACGCTCTCCGGCCTGAAGAGTTCCGTCACGACGAACTATGAATCGGTCAGGCAGAGTCAGTATGCGGCCAGTGCCGGCGCAAATGTCTATTTCTCTTCACGCCGCATGACCGAATGGGCCGGTCCCGGCACCGTTGCACGCGCTGTCGCAGCAGCGATCGCTGGTGCCAGCGGACAGACACTTGCAGAAGCAAAGAGCCACTTTTCGCTGGAACTCGAGGATCTGGCCACATGGCTTCAGCAGCGAGGAGCCGAGGATGCCCCAAAACTTGCGGTGCAAATCCTGCATGCAGTACTTAACCAGACCGCATTAAACCTGCCACAACTCAGCGTCAGGTTCACTCCCGTCGACTTCACCTTCAATTATTCCGTCGGTGGCGCGATTGGTTCCGCGGGAAGTGCTGCAGGAGTGAATACCGGAACTTCCGTCACGGTTTCTCACTCCGCATTCGCAATCGTCTGGAAGGGCAGCACCGGCTCCGATCCCCTGTCCGCGTCAATCAACAACCTTCAGTCGCTCAGGCTCAAAGGAGGTATGGACGATTTCAACGCTTTGGCCCTCAGGGAACTCAAAAAACTCAATCTGCCAGGCTCGAAATTCCTCAAAGAAGTTCTGCTGACAGGTCACGCAGGTGTGGACTCCGACAATGCTCTTGACAAGACCGTCATGAACAAGCTCAGCGATATGCTGGGTGTGAATGCCACAGAGTTGCTGGCAAACTACAAGAAAGGAAATCCGATCATCGACCTGTCCGGGAACAGCAGGATCAAGGGCAAGCTGACTTCGCAGCTTGAAGAGCTCGCAATCGGAAATAAAGGGTCCGCCGAGGTGACCAAACTGCAGTTCAATCTCAACACGCTGTCGTTTGAGATCGAATTTGTTGTCCATCACAAGTACGCATCCGGAAGCTTGGCCGATATCGGCAAACAAATTGCCGGAATGGTCTCCTGATGTGTGTACCTTTCCCGAGGGCTGCAGCGCTGAATCTGTCAGCCAGCCTGCGGCCGGCCACGACTATGCAGTTGTCTACAGCGGACCTGATGTGGTGTTCGCATCAGATGCCATAACCAGCCATTTCAACTGGAGCCCCAAATGACCAGTGACCCGACAGCATTCGATCAGCAGCACGACCAGACTCCGCCAACTCAGTTTGTCCCTGACGTTCCTGAGATGATCGCTAAGTTTCCATTCCCGGAAACGGAGTCTCCAATCCAGTCGGTGCGGGAACTGGATCCACTTGATATCGGCGACCAGGAGGAGAATTCCGACCGCGTTCGCGAGTCCTTTGATGCCTCTGAACCGACCGAATTCACTGGTATGCAATACAGTACCCCGGAGCCTCCGGAAGGCTATATAGCACCTCAGTTCGACAGACTTGTTGCGATGGATGATTTCGTCGGGGACGATCTCGACGCACTTTTCGCAGAGTTGTCCGAAGCCGCGCCAGGGCAATCAGCCGACATTGCCGTTTGGTGTCCATGGCTTGTCAATGCAGCCACTGGCTGAGTTGAATATGTTCGCAATGCGCCTGTGGATGCAATTCCATCGATAAATCTGATCAATCAGGATAATGGTGAAGAAGACTATGACGAATTCTCACATGTCAACGATCGATACGCCTCAAATCCATCTCAACGGAGAAGACATTTTTGCCAGTCTTCACCGTCGTGGCCAGTTGCTGCCTCTCTTTCGCGGAGCTGCCATTGAGGCAATTATCGACAATGCCGCCCGAAATTCAGGCTTGACGGTCTCAGATCAGGAGCTTCAAAAGGCGTCGGAGCGGCTGCGACGTCAACTCGGTTTGGTGTCCGCGGAGAAAACGTTGGAATGGCTCGCAGAGGAAAGACTTTCCGTCGAGCAATTCGAACGTCGAGTCGAATTGGATGTCATGACTGAAAAATTCAAGGATCATCTACTTGCGAGGTACGGCGCACAGCATTATCTGACAACTGCTGACAACTGGGCACCAGTCAAACTCCGAAGAGTAATCGTATCTTCACTCAATGAAGCGCGAGAACTTTATGTTCAGATCCAGGAAGAAGGTGCAGACTTCGAAGTGCTGGCGGGCAAGTATTCCCTCGATCCGCACGCCCGCCAGACACGCGGTGATCTGGGGATACTGCTCAAGAACAACTTGCGACTGGAAATAAGGGACGCCATCTTTTCGACAAAGCAAGGGGCCATCACTTCACCGGCTCACGGTCCGGACGGATTTGAAATCTTTCAGGTCGAAGAGTTCCCGGCGCCGGCCTTTGACGCTATGACTCAGGCCGCGATCCGCGAGGAACTTTTTCGCAACTTCATTTCCCTGAAACTGCGTGACATTAAAATTACGAGTCCCCATTTTTCTCCAACAATTATCGAATTCGCCTCCGCAAATGCTGAACCCGGACCTTCTTTATCGACATCCGCTTTTTAGTCTCGCGGATTACAATCAACTTGTGAATTTCGCAAAGTCCGCGCGGTTGCGACAGGTTTCCACCGGTGAGCTGCTTTGTCGTGAACACGAGAAGGCTCAGTCGTTGTTTATCGTCAAATCCGGACGAGTGCGAGTGCTGCGAAAGTCCGAAGATGGCCGCGAGATCACGATTGGCACCTGCAAAACGGGCGAGCTGATCGGAGATTATTCTCTGCTGGAACCACACCGCAGTGCCGCAACCTGCCGCGTTTCCTCGGATGCAGAGATTTGGGACTTGCCTCTGGCACCATCTTTGGCATTACTGCGAACGACGTTAGGAAGTGGTTCTTTACGGCCATGGGTGAAATTGCAATTTCTAATTCGGTTTCTTCGAAACGAATCGTACCTGGGCTTCATGTCAGGGGGATCTTTCCTGCCATTGCTTAATGACTGTCAGCAACTCTCGTTTGCACCGGGTGAGACGATTCAAGCGGACGGACTGTTTGCCGACAGCATATTCCTCGTGACGAAGGGCACAGTGCGATGCAACGAGTTTTCCTCAGACAGGGTTGCGAAAGTAAACCCGCCTGCCGATCTGTTTGGAGTCGAAGCATTTGTCGACAATATCGATGTTCCGTCTGTGATTGCTGAGACGGCCGTGGACTGCTGGCGAGTCTGTCGACAGAGTCTGTTTGGTGCCAGCGAGGCGGATGGCGTTTTTCAGAGTCTTGGCCAGCCGAAGAAAGCCTTATCTCTCCATTTTCCGTTTGTAAAACAGCAGTCAGCCACCGAATGCGGCTGTGCGGCATTGGCGATGGTCGCAGCATTCCATCTGTTACCTGTCACAATAGACGCCGTTCGCTGCAGTATGTCGCTCGACAGTCGCGGTGCCAGCCTGGCGGATTTGCACAGCGCTGCAGAACGAGCGGGATTCAAAGTCCGAGCCGTTCGAATTTCCGATGCACACCTGACTGGAGCGACGCTGCCTGCGATCGCTCATCTTCGGGGCAATCATTATGTCGTGATGTATGGTGCCGATGAGAACAACGTGATTGTCGGAGATCCGGCTGTCGGTGTGATTCGACATTCGCGGCTGGATTTTCGCCAGCTCTGGGATGGCACACTTCTGTTGCTGCAGCCCTCTACTGGTCACTGAATTGAGTGTTCACAAGATCGTGCATGACAGGGATTTCCGCGTCTGTAATCCAGCATGACTTTCGCTTCATCACTTCTGCCGCCAACATGCCGCTGTGGACGGACATCCCTTACCCAGGATCTTTTCCACCAAAGAACTCTTGGACAGAAATGAATTCATGAAAGACGAATAGTCCCTCCCCGTCAGAAACTGTCATTGCGCAGATTAAAACCGGCCAGTGATTTGCGGGTCAAAAGCTGTCAGCAGTCCGACGCAGTGTCGCATCCCTGGCCCTCGCGCTGACCAGCGCCCAATGACAGGCAGCAGCCCAAATGGCGGGCTCCTCCATCCCCGTCTGGTGAATCCGAGTTGAGCCAGCACAGCGGACACGCGTCCTCCGTGGACGGCGACTCCGGCCCGCCCCAACTGCCCCTTCGTGACGCAGCCACTTTGCTGTGCAGCCTTGCGACTGACAACAATCGAAAACGGATCTCCCGCTCCACACGCAAAAACCGCATGCGACGAGTCCGGGAGGTTTGCATAACGAGACTCGAACACCCCGAGTGGTGACCTCAAAACTGCTGAAAACGCGGGCGACCAATGTGCTGTTGCCACGACCGCCAGAATGTGCCGTC
>CAZFDW010000117.1:5950-14343 GCA_964517865.1 uncultured Chitinophaga sp. | reverse complement strand
GGCGGGACTACGAACTCAAAGTGACTGCCATTGGGCGCTAGCCGCCGGTTTTTGCAGGCGAATTACCTGCGGCTAGCGGTCTGTTGATTTAGTATGCACAGCCAGCAAATTTGTTTAACCCTGAGCCGCAGGTTTTGAAGTTGCGTATTTTGTCAGGGCTGGAAGCCCGGCACATCGTCAGCCGGTGGCGTGAGCCACCGGAATGCGGAAAATACCGCGATTCAGGCCTGAAAGGCCGACACAGTCGCCAGTGTGCCGGCCCTTCAGGCCTCTGATTATTGGTTCTCGTTTTCCGGTGGCTCACGCCACCGGCATTGGATATGTCGGCCCTCCGGGCCTGAAACGCGCAACTTCAAAAACCGCAGGCGACGGTTTCCGGTGACGCCGTCGCCTGCGGCTCAGGGTTAAACGATTCGATCAACAGACCGCTAACGCCTTGCGGCTGACAGTTTTGGAGTATCGGGACCGAATGCTGGGCCGAATCAGAGTGAACACAAAGGCAACGTCGTGTCTTTATCTGGTTCGCGGGGAACGACGGACTGCTTGATCCAGTGCAGGAGTTCGGGCAGCCCCTGGCCCGTGCGGGCGGACACGTGAATCACCGGCAGACCAGACAACGCCGGAAGATCCTGGAATGGTGCCTGCTGGAATTCATGTTTTGCCATCAGGTCACACTTGTTCCGAAGAAGCAGTGTGTGTTCCGGAAACAAGGCGCGCGATAGCCGATCGCTCCAGGCCGCAGCATCTGAACTGTCATCGAGCACAAGGCACAACACATCACACTGTGACGCTGCGCGATGGGACTGCTGGATTCCAAGTTCTTCGATCTGGTCATCACTGCCTTCCCGCAATCCCGCCGTATCGACAAATCGAAACGGCCAGCCGTCAATGAGACCATCGACTTCCACCACATCGCGGGTAGTGCCCGGCTGATCACAGACGATCGATCGCTCCATTCCCGCAATCGAATTGAGCAACGACGACTTGCCGACATTGGGAGCACCCGCAAACACGACACACCAGGGTTCCGTCAAATGATCGGCCACGTCCTGCCAAGAGGCCAGTCGTTGCCGAATGGCTGTCACCGCGTCTGCGTCTGTGTGCGGGGAATCCAGCGTCATCATCAAATCGTGGCACAAAGAGTTTGATGCCTGAGCCAGAATCAATCCGGCTGTCCTGCGACTGCGGGCATTCGCAAGTCGAGTTCGAATCGCTTGCTGCACGACCGAATGGACGCTTGCCAGGAGTTCAGCCTCCACGTCGGCGGCGTGAGCGCCAGTGTCGAGTGTCACGGCTTCAGTGTCCACATCGCCGTTCAACACGCCGTCGCGCAACAGGTCACTGCAAATGCGATCTACAGCAACCGTGCCACCGTGGCATTGGATCTCCCACGTCCGCACCGAAGTCCGCACCAAAACCAGGTCTTCGCCGTTCCACCGTCCGTAACAGATCCGTCCGACTGACATCGTGGGAGGCAGCACATGCGTGGATGGAAACTGCTGTGGAACATTGTGCGATTGTACCGGAGGGCTGACGCCGCTCCGCTCGCCGGGGCGAACGAATGACAATCGTCGCAGCACATGTTGGGCTGTCTCCGCAGTCACGCATGTGAGTTCAATCACAGCGACCGCTCCAGGCCCCGGTGCGGTCAGGACGCGAAAACGGCAACTGCCCGATGGATCCGGATTATCTGTCACTCAAATCTCCAGACTTCATTGCCGCGTTTCGGCAAATGCTGCCACTCGTGCGACTTCGAAAACGCGAGTCCCGGAACTCCGAACATGCGGAGTTCAGCACAACCCGCATTGTTGCACAAACCGCAGGCAGATTTCCCGATCCGCGTGCGACGAGTCTCAAGAAAAGTCTGCGAAACCGTTCACGGATGATTTCTGCTCCAGCCTGCTGACTTCCCGTGCCGATCTTGCGAGTACGATTGACTCTGCGCGATCACGTTCTGCGTGCGCTTGTAGCTGAGCCGGCATCCTTTCTGTATCTCCCCGTCAAATTTTGACCAGGAATGGTCATGAGCCGACCGTCGGAAAATGCACCCCCGAGGTCACTTCCCGCCAGATTTCTGGGCTGGACAGTGGCAACGGTGTCGGCACGCCCTCGACTGATGCTGTGGTTTTCACTGCTATTGGCGTGTGCATCCGTCGGCGTGACAGTGCTTCAGCTCAAGATTCGCACCAGTCGTTCAGACCTGATGGATCCATCAAGTCGATTTGCCGCCACATGGAAGCAGTACGCAGACACATTCACGGCTGACAAAGATCTGATGATAGTGGTTGAGACACCCGCACCGAATGCCACGGTGATCAAAACGGTGATTGACGATCTGGGCGATCGGCTTAAACGAGAACCTGAGCTGTTCGGCAATGTGCAATCCAGCGTAAACCTGTCAGCCATGCGGCGGAAGGCACTGCAGTTTCTATCGGCTCCTGATCTCCGGAAGACTGCATCCCGCGTGCGAAGTTATGACACTGTCGTCCGCGATCAGAACTGGAACTACATACGCACAGAGAATCTCGCGTCGTCACTTCGTAAGTCTTTGGTTGAAGAGCAAAAGAATGGAATTGTTCCGGACTCCACATACCGTTCGGTGGAACGATTTGCGAACAGCCTTTCGATATTCATGCGGCACTCGCTGGAAACGCGAAAACCAGAGACGCAGTCATTTATGTCCCCGCTGCCGGACCTGATGGATATTGCCGCCGATCAAAAACTGACGGACGACGAAACCGCCTACGTCCTGAACAACGACAAGACCGTCGGCGTGCTGCAACTGGCCGCACTGTCTCAGAAAGACGATCCAGGCGGCAATGCGAGGGTCATCAGCCGCCTGCGCGAACATATCGCGACTGTGCAGATCGCACGTGCAGCCGACTATCCCGGTCTTAAAATTTCACTCACCGGAATTCCGGCACTTGAACATGACGAGATGCACAGTACGTCCGTCGATATGCGAAACGCCGGAATTGTTGCATTCTTCGTCGTTGGCGGAATGCTGCTGCTGGCGTTTCGCGGCGTCCGACATCCGATGCTGGCACTGCTGACGCTGATTGTTTCGCTGGCGTGGACCTTTGGGGCAGTGACGCTTGTCATCGGTCACTTGAATATCATCAGCGTCTGCTTCTCGATCTTCCTGATCGGACTCGGCATCGATTATTCCGTCTCATTCATCAACGGCTATCTTGCACTGCGCCAGGAGCTCTACGAACTGCCCGAAGCCCTTCGTGAGACTGCTGAGACCACTGGCAAGGGAATTCTGACATCCGCCTTTATCACGGCACTGGCCTTTTCAACGGCTCTGGTCACCGGGTTCCCTGGACTTGCGGAACTTGGACTGATCTCCGGCATGGGCGTGCTGCTCTGTGCGCTGGCAACGTTCATATTCCTGCCGGCACTGATCGCTCTGTCGGATGTTGGTATTGACGTCGAAAGCCTGCCTCAGCCGTTTTCAGCACCGATGCTCCGCAAAACGGTGGTGGCATGGCCGGTCATTTCAATTTCGGTCGCCGCCGTGATCCTTGGATTCTTTGGCTATCAGGCGTTTCGGTATTCTGACGGTGCCGTGACCTGCCGCATCAATTATGACTCGAATCTGCTGGCGCTTCAGGATCCACGACTGGATTCGGTCGCGGCCGAACGCAGACTTGCCGATTCCGGTTCCGAATCGGTCCTGTACGCCGTCTCAGTTGCTCATACGTGGGAAGATGCCATAGCTTTGCGACGCCGTTTTCTGAATTTGCCTTCCGTCGGGCGAGTCAGCGATGGTGCCAGCAAGTTGCCTGAAACACCCGACGATCGATCGATGCAGTTGATCCGGGAATTGCAGCGGAATGCCGCAGGCATCTCGAAGAACGCGCCTGTCATCCCTCCTGCCAGTCACAATGCCGTTGGCCAGGAAGTCGATTCCCTCTTCGCGGCTGTCAGAAAATCAACCAATCCGACGGCGCAACGGGCCGCCAGGGCACTTGATCAGTTTCTTGAGGATCTGTCAAAAATACCAGGACGCCGGTCCAGCGAAGTGCTGACTGCTTATAACGATATGGTCGCCAGATGGCTGATTGCAGAATACTCCGATATCGCTCGTTCGAATGACTTCCAGCCTGTAGGACTTCGCGATGTGCCCCGCGAACTCAAAAACCGCTATGTGCGAGTCGATGCTGACAACACTCAGCACTGGGCGCTGCGGATTTATCCGAAGCACGACGTATGGAACGGAGCGTCTTTGACAGCATTCGTGGAAGAACTGCGAACTGTCGATCCGGAAGTGACAGGTGTGCCCGTCCAGAATCTCGAATCTGCCGGCCGAATGCACACCACCTATGCCAGTATCGGGCTCTACGCATTGGCGGTGATCTCGATGATGTTGTTGTTCAACTATCTGCGACCGGGGCAGAAACTTCTGACCGTCGTCCCACCCGTGGCTGTCGCTGCATTTATTGGTTACACTCTGTTCAAACGCAACGGTGTTGTTGATCCGACAATGCTGGTACTGATTTGCCTGGGGCTGGTTGTGTTTATCGCCGCTGTGCTGGACTATCGCAATCTGCGGGATACCGCCCTGACGCTTGTTCCCGCGTTTGCAGGCAGCGTGCTGATGTTGGGAATCATGGCGTTGCTCGGGTTGACGTTGAATCCCCTGAACTTGATTGCCCTGCCGCTGGTTTTCGCGATCGGGATCGACAACGGAATCTATCTGGTCGCCGATTGCCGTCAGCAGATTGCGGCGGGAAAAAAGACCTTCGAGCCATCTGCTGATATGCTCAGCAGTGTGATTGTGACTTCGCTGACATCGATTGTCGGCTTCGGAAGCCTGACCATTGCCGCACATTACGGGATGTTCAGCATTGGCATTCTGCTTTCTCTGGGAGTCGCCTCAAGTCTGCTCGTCTCACTGTTCCTGATGCCTCCGATTCTCGCGCTGGTCGCACAGCATCAGCCGGCACCGATGGAGCCCGTCCGCATCATCCGCAAGACAGAGACAAACGCGAACGAAGCCATTAAGACTCAGCCGCAGCAGAAGAAGAAAGCAGCGTAGCTGCGGAGCCGGTTTTTAAACTGAGTGACTCTGAGTACAATTGCACTCAGTCATCAATTTCACTCAGTTTGTTGAATGAGCCCCATTGTGACCGGTTCACACGATACGGAAATTCAAGGCGACGATGATCGCGAACGGTCGCGCCGTTTAAGCCTGCAGGGGAATACGCCGCCAGCAGAAATCGAAGGCTATTCCATCGTGCGCCGCTTGGGAACAGGCGCGTACGGGACCGTCTGGCTGGCGCGGGAAGATCGCACCGGCCGCATGGTGGCGGTCAAGTTTTATCCGCATCAACGCGGACTCAACTGGTCGATGCTCAGCCGCGAAGTTGAGAAACTGGCGGCAGTTTACACCTCACATAATATTGTCCGACTCCTCGACGTTGGCTGGAATGCGGAACCGCCATATTTCGTGATGGAGTATGTTGAAAATGGTTCACTCGGAAACTTTCTTATCCGAGGCCACTTGTCCGTTGACGATTCTGTGCGCATTGTGCGCGAAATCTGCAATGCTCTCATTGATGCTCACGGCGCCGGTGTGCTGCATTGTGATCTTAAGCCCGACAACGTTCTGCTCGATGGTCAGATGCATGCCAGACTCTGCGATTTTGGCCAGGCCCGCATGTCGCATGAACACAGCCCTGCGCTCGGCACACTGTATTATATGGCACCTGAGCAGGCTGATCTGGATGCCTTGCCGGACGCAAGATGGGATGTCTACGCCGTGGGAGCTCTGTTTTACCATTTGCTGACTGGAAGTCCGCCCCATCGCACCGAAGTCACGCAGCGGCTTCTGGAGTCAGCCGACACGCTTGATGAACGTCTGAAGGTTTACCAGAAAATCATCACCAGCAGCGGTGTGCCGACCAGTCACCGCAAGCTCAAGGGCGTGGACGGCCGACTCGCCGACATTATCGATCGGTGCCTGAACGCTGTTCCGTCGAAGCGATTCCCGAACGCGCAGGGAATTCGCGATGCACTTGATCGCCGTGATCGAATCAAATCGCTGCGCCCGCTGCTGATTCTGGGAGTGCTCGCTCCGATGCTGCTGATGGGTGCCATGATTCCGATTTTTACGAAGGCGATGAATGATAATCTGCAGAGCACTTTGGACGAGATCACTGACCGGGCGCTGGAAAGTGATACCCTGTCGGCCCGACTACAGGCCGCCTCGCTCGACCATGAACTGCGTGATCGTCTGGAGGAACTGGAAACCATTTTGGCGGACCGCGAACTTGCCGACGCGCTTGAAACGGCGATGCTGCGGAACTCGGACGATCTGGTCGATGAAATGTATCAATACGCAAATCATGAAAAATCCATACCTCCCCGCTGGCTGCAATTGATGGACGATGCCTGGGCACGGAGCAATGCCGCGAACGTAAAGCACGACCTGGTAACGGACACGAGTTGGTTCTTAAATGACCGTTTCGGGACTCAGATCTGGCGTCGGGAATTCAGTACCCTGACGCTGGGGCAGAATTTTTCCTATCGGGATTATTTTCACGGACGCGGGGAAGATTATTCTCCTGACAGCATTCCTGAAGACATCGCACCGTTGGAGGAACCCCACGTCTGCAATGCGTACAAGAGCACCACGACGGGGCGGCAGACAGTCGCGCTGAGTGTCCCGGTCAGAAACAGCAAGGGCGAAGTCATCGGTGTCCTGGCGCGTTCGGTAAATCTCGGCGATCTTCAGGAACGCATGGGACGCCTGATTCGGGAACCAGATGGAGACAGTGTTGAACGGGTCATCGCGCTGGTTGAAGCCCGCGATAACACGCACTACCGATTGCTCGATCATCCCTATCTGACGGAAGATGTTGTCCGGGCTGCGGAGGAAAGTAACAAAGATGCTGAGTTGTTTGAGACACTCTTCATTGACGAGTCGGCCGTCAAAGCGATCCAAGCCGCGCAGGCTCAGGACGGTTCCGCGGAAGTCCGGCTGAAAATGTATCAAGACCCGATCGGGCGGCTGTCGGAACAAGGCTCAAAGGTCTATCAGGGCGACTGGCTGGCCGCGATGGCTCCGGTGAGTGACATTGGCTGGATGGTCGTCGTGCAGGAACGCCGTGAGGCCGCTCTTTCGCCAGTGGAGGTCGTCGCCGATCGCGCCAAACGCCAGACATGGCTGTCGGTCCTCACCACCGCTATCGCTCTTATGGCCGTCATCTGGTCGTTCGTCTGGCGCGCCTACAGTCGAGGTTCGTAAGACTTAAACCAGGATCCGACAACCTTTGGAGTGCTCCGGCTCGACGGAGCTTTCGAATCGTCGCACCTTTGGGAGTGCTCCGGCTTGACGGAGCTTTGGAACGTCGCGCAATGACTTTCTTTGACTGTCACGGCCCGGATTCACCCGACGCTGCATCGAAAGGGCTCCGCCCAAAAATTCCAAAGCGGTATCAAGCCACCGCACTCCCAAAGTGCAAGACTTCCAAAACCCAGGGTGGTGCCGCTTTCATATGGCTGTCGCGGCAGTGGAGTTTATGGGAGTCATTGAATGCTCAAAAGTCCCTGTCCTGGAATCGATCAGTGTTATCAGGACGGTCGCTACTACCGTGTTGATTACCGTGGCGAGCCTTACGGCACGTTCAACGAGGCACTCACGCATTGGATTAACGAACGTCTGCAGAATGAGGGACGCCCACCTGGTAGCACATCAGCTTGTCCTGTTCGCGAAGGTACAATTTCCCCTTCACGACCACCGGATGCGCCCAGCTGTCACCTTCCTGGAAGTCCGGTGTAAAGCTGCCCTTCAGGTGATACGCTGTCGGAGTTGCCTCGATCAATGCCACGGTGCCGTCCTGATATCGGAAGATCAAGTGACCGTCGATATACAAGACCGCCGCTGATCCTTTTCCGGGGCCTCGAAGGTCTCCGCCCCACACGACATCACCGGTCGCCATGTTGACGCACGTAGGAAATCCTTCGTTTTGTTTATGGCCAGCGTAGATGTGTCCGTCGAGCAGAATCATGCCGCCGTGGTGATTATTGAAGACATTGAAATCAAGGAAGTATTTCTTGTCCGCGACAACGGCATCACCGACTTTTTTCAGCTCCACCAGGCACGTACCTGTGTTGTAACTGGTCGAGGCAAAAATCAGATTGCCATCGATGATTGGTGTCGAGATATTGGCTACGCCGTTTGCCACTCGATTGTACGTCCACAACTGTTTGCCATCGTCCGCACGCATGCCGATCAGTCCCTTGCCGGTCAGTTGCACGTATTGCTTGATGCCGAGTGCGTTCGAAATCACGATCGAAGAATAGCCGGCACCATCCTTGCCAGCCTGACCCTCGAATGAAGGCTTGCACTCCCAGATCTCTTTGCCGGACATCTTGTCCAGACA
>CAZFDW010000117.1:0-5850 GCA_964517865.1 uncultured Chitinophaga sp. | reverse complement strand
GATCATGCTTCGGATTGGCGTCCGTGATGACTTTCTTCCAGAGGATACTGCCGTCATCGGCCTTTGCTGCAATCACTGCCTGGCCACCGTCCGAATCCCCCAGTGTGTACAGCGTGCCTTTGACGATCGCGACGCTGGCATAGCCTTCACCAAAACCGGACGCAGTCCAAAGATGTTTCGGAGGATTTTTTTCCCAATCCGTAGAGGCCAGATTTTCGTCTGAATGAGCGTTGCGCTCCGGGCCACGCCACTGCGGCCAATCGGCTGCGTTGAGAGAATTGCTCAGACAAACCACACCAATGATCATCGCCAGACGACGCACATGAAGAAACATGAATCCACCTTTCAAAGACAACGTGGTGGCTTTAAAAAAAGGGGTCAGGAACCAATAGTGCAGAGCACCCTCTGGGCCATTTGGCTATTGGTTCCTGACCTCATTTTAGAGCCAGATGCGGAAACGGTAACCCTTCACGAAAAAAAAACAACCGTATTCGCAGTCCGGACGAAACACGCCTGATCTGTCCAAATTTCACAGAAATCTGGTATTCTTCACGTTTCATGGAGTGCAGACGTTTGCCTCCAGACAACAAACTCGCGTGCTTCACTGCTGAGCATGCACGGTTCTTTCAGAAGAAGTGATCATCATGGGAAAAGGCGACAACCGTCAGAAAAATGACAAGAAAAACAAAAAGGTCAAGAAGGATGCCAAGAAGCCGGGCATTCCAGCCGCAGTGAAAAAAGCCTGAACACGGAATACCGTGTGAGCGACACCCAAAAAAAGCCCGGATGTTTTTGCACATCCGGGCTTTTGCATTTCTCAGCAGCGAGCAAATCGGCCATCGCGGCTTTAAGCCACACTGACATCTTCCAGAACCGCCACTTCTTCGCTGACTTCCTCGATAATTGGCAGCGGCATATCGTCATCCGCCATATCCACGAATCCTTTCAGATGAATGGCTCGCGTATGGTGCTGAAGTTTCTTCAGCGCTTTACTTTCGATCTGTCGAATACGTTCGCGAGTTACCTTGAAGATGCGCCCGGTTTCTTCCAGCGTGTAGCTGTAACCATCACCGAGGCCGTATCGGAGTTTAATGATTTCGCGTTCGCGGTAGGTCAGACTCTTGAGAACATGATCGATCTTGTCACGCAGCATCTGCTTGGCTGCAGATTCCGCAGGACTGCTTTCATGGCTGTCTTCCAGAAACTCACCAAAGCTGCTGTCTTCACTCTCGCCCACAGGAGTATCCAGACTGATTGGATGCTTCCATGTCTTCATGATGCGTTCGGTTTCTTCGATACTCATCCCGACCGCTTCAGCCAGCTCTTCGTTACTCGGTTCGCGACCAGTGTTCTGGCGAATTTCCTCAGCCTTGGCCTTCAGCATCGAAATGCTCTGGAACATATGCACGGGAATACGAATCGTACGAGCATGATCCGCAACCGCTCGCGTAATCGCCTGACGAATCCACCACGTGGCATACGTTGAAAACTTATAGCCGCGACGGTATTCGTACTTTTCGACACCACGCATCAGACCCGCGTTGCCTTCCTGGATCAGGTCCAGGAAACTTAAGCCGCGATTACGATACTTTTTGGCGATCGAAACCACCAGACGCAGGTTACCTCCCGAGAGTTTCTGTTTGGCATCTGTCCAGCCATCCAGACGCTTCTTCAGTTCCCGGCAGCGACGCAGAAAATGATCCGGCGTCTCCATCAGCATCTGCACGTACTCTTCGAGTTCGCGTTCCAGAGCCATGCGTTCGGAATCTGCTGTTTTCATCCCGCGCAGGCAGGAGATTTCGTCCTGAAGTTGTTCGATGCGTTCGCCAATCTGCAGCATACGTTTCAATACCGGCTGCAATCGATGCGTACGAACGCTCAGTTCTTCACACAGGCTGCACATCTTGCGACGGCGAATTCGCAGTGATTCGGCCAGCGCCGCTTTTTCTTTTGTACCTTCAGGTAAGTCACGCCACTTGAAGAATTCATCCTTGTTCACCTCCATCAAATGACGAAGTGTCCGTAGATTGATCTCCATCCGGCCTTCGATCTGCTCCTTGCGGACTTCTTCGGTTTCGGAAGTACGCAGCGTTCGTTCGAACGGCAGTTCACCACGTCGGACTTTTTCAATCGTATCGACCGCGATGTTGAGCGCAAAATCAGACTCAAGCATGCACCGCCGCATGCGCTTGCGCATGATCTCAATCTGCTTTGCCAGAAAGATTTCCCGATCGCGCGTCAGCAGCGGGATGTTGCCCATCTGACTGAGATACATCCGAATCGGGTCGCGAGACGACAATGCCGACGTTTCCGGCCCGAGCAACGCGCGAGCCGCTTTTTCAGCCTGAGCCTGCTTGACTTCTTCGCCAACCGGTTCCGGCTCAAGCGAAATATCCGGGTCTTCGATAAAGCTCATTCCGAACTCGTCGAGAGCCATAATGAGGTTATCGACCATGATTGGGTCGCCTCCTTCATCCGGTAGCCAGGCATGCGCCTGCTGTACCGTGACAAACCCTCGCTTCTTCCCTGCCTCGATGATCGCCTTCAATCCCAGGTCCAGACGATACACGCGTTTCCCCTTGTCAAAGTTCCAATCAGGAACAGCATTCTCTCAATGCTGATTCTGATGGCGGAGCGAGATACGCCCCGATTGCCTTGTCGAGTGTCCGTACCTTCGTGGCGAGACACACGTTCGCACCAGCACACCGCTGACACGATCCAAACTTCCGTCAGCACTTCGCTGACAAAACCTACACCTCGCTTCACAATCCACTGAAGCGACATGAACACGGCTCGATCCGATTCACTCGGTTCACCGCCAGTTCTTCTGAACCATCCAGCATACCCATGAATCTGAAAAATCAACCGAACCAGCTGGCAAAAAAATAAGGTTCAGAACACGTTGCTGATATTCAACCATCCTGGTCCATCAACCAACGAACTCCAAACCCCGCAAAAAGCCCACAAACTGTCGCCAGCGACGGATTATTCGCTTGAACCCCGGTTTACGTCAACGCCTTCATCCAATTGTTTGACTTGTTTCCGGGTCAGATTTGGGATTCTCTGGTTTTCAAATTTGAAAGAAGTCTCCGGGGTTGACCGGTTTGCACGCCACAAAACACCTCCACATCGGCGAAATCGGTTCGCCGCGATGCAGCACGCAACGCCATTCTTCGCTGCCCGACACGATGAAAACTGTCCAGTCAGGATGACCCAGCGAACCTCGCCTACGTCGGCACTCATCGCAAATCAGCGTGTCAGGTAAACTCGCCGAATGCAACCTCATAAGGGGTTCATGCGGAATTTTTGCGTTGTTTTGGGCTCTCTTCCACGATTTCGGACCTCTATCGAGAGTCTCGAATCCACGTCATGCGGAGCCTCTTCCATGGGTAATTCCCGGAAGGACACGAGCAGACCACCACGTTAACGGATGACGTCGGTCAAAGTTCAGTGATAACGGATTGCATCACCGCGATGCAAAAAGCAGACCAAGAATCCCGAGGCCGTAGAATGAATACTCAACGTCGGCTTGCTGATCCCAGCTGGCTCCCCGAAATCCTCCAGTGGGCATCTCTAAAGAATTTGTGACCCAGTCAAGGATCTTGTCTGGTGGCATCAGATCACGACGGCCAAGATCCTGCGCCGTCAGTAATCCCGTGAATGTGGACAGACCGTCCGCAAACGGGATTCGTGTATTCGCCTGGAAGCCACCTTCGGTACTCACAACGTCCGTCAGAAACCCTAATACGTCGTCAGCGATGTCTGATTCGATCGCGTTGAGTTGTCGCAACAGCGCCACGGCCGCAGCCGTTGGATTTGTCCCACTGCGTTTCATCGGCGCGATTTCGACAAAACCACCATCGTCGCGCTGGCGATCAAACAGAAACTGCACCATCGCATTTCGACGTGGCAATTTTTGCCCGAGCAATTCATACGTGAGCGCCACCATGAACGATTGATATGTGCTCCCCAGCGCGCCTTCACTTGACTTGGCATATCCGCCATCCGACGTGCGGTTGTTTTCGATTCCTGCGATCACATGCGGAACAAAGTCCTGCGGCAGTTCCCGCAACAGATCGGTTCCGTCCGAAGTCTGAACCACGAGCGCACTGTAGAGCCAGCTCAGCAAATCAATCACACCCAGCGTCAGTGGATCGATCGTGCGCAGATACTCTGCCACCCTGCGACTGCACTCCACATCCATCCCGCCGCTCACGGCGAGCGCTCGGACTGCAAAGCCCGTATAATAGAGATCGGCATCGCCTTCGCGTCCTTTGAAGCCTCCTTTGTCAGTCTGCTGCGACAACACAAAAAAACGATGCCGCGCAATGCGGTCAGCAGAAATCTGTTTGAGGCCCTTCGCCACGCGATCAGCAAGTTGAATGAGGTACATAGAATCGGGACAAGCTGCAATCAGGAATCGTGGTGACCGTCAAACGTGGATTGTAGCAGGACGATGAAAACCTTGTCAGAGGTCCGGCAGTGATTCTTCAATAGACAACATTTGGCGGTCATGAGTGAGAGGATCGGCGAGCGGCATGCGTCAGCTTGCCGGTACAATAACGAGGTACCGGAGGGCTCACGCCGCTCCGCTCGCCGGTCGTATTTCCGGTCGCGCGGAGTATAGGAACAGCGTAGTCATTCGGGCAGGAACACATGCCGCAAAAATATTGATGGCAGAAAGATGAATCTCAGAATGACCTCAAGTCGTGGTTTGTGTTTTTCTGCCGGCCATTTTTCTGCCAGACCTGACCTGACTTCGGGGCGCGGGAAAAGCCCGCGCTGTTCAGCACACATTGAGAGTTGAATATTCCTGAGAAGATTTTTGGCAACGCATCATTCTGAGGACGACTAAATGTAGGCCGACTTCGCCGAAGTCGGCACAGCAGATTTCAGCGAAATCTGCCTACTTGTTTCGGTAGTGGGCGAAGCCCGCGCCAAGAATACCGGTGCCAGACGCTGTATGCCGTTGTTTTCAAAGCCGCATTTGCCATACATTTGCCAATGAACAGAATGCCTCATCCTTCAGGGTCACCTCGATGCCTCCATCGTTCTTTCGTACGCCCCTTGCTTTACTGATACTTTTCGCGCTGAATTTGGGCTCAGACGGTCTGCAGGCCGCTGAGACAGTCGCCTCGTGTCAGGAGATGCTGCAGTCCGGGCGATACGAAGAATGCCTCAAGGCGACAACCGATGCCATTGCCAATCGCAGCTACGGTGAAGAATGGCCGATCCTGAAAACGGAGTGCGAGATTGCACTCGGAAAATATCCGGAAGCACTGGAGACCATTGCGGCCGGGATTGAACGATATTCCTGGAGCGTCCGCCTGAGGTTGCTCGAATACAAATGTGCGTTGGCCAACGGAAAACGTGATCAGGCCGCGACTGCGCTTGTCGAAACCGAAAAACTTGTGAGTTCCGCGTCGTGGCGATATACCGATGCGGACGATCTTGTGGCTCTCGGCGAAATGGCGTTGGCGCTGGGAGCGGATGCGAAAGCCGTGCAGGAAGGATTCTTCGAACGCGCGCGGAGAAATTATGCGAATCGCCCTGATGGCTTTCTGGCAGCGGGTCGCCTCGCACTCAGGAAGGGAGATGTCGCTTTCGCCGCTGAGCTGCTTGCCGCTGCAGAAAAAACGATGCCGGACCAGGCTGAGATTGCTTTCCTGCTTTCTGAGGCCTATCGCACGTCCGATCGCGAACAAGCCGCTACCCTGCTGAAGAAGTCGCTGGAACTGAATGGCAACTTCGCTCCGGCACTGCTGCGCGTTGCCGAACAGCAGATCGATGGGGAAGACTATCCCGGTGCGGAAAAAACCATCCAGCAGTTGCTGACTGTCAATCCAAACC
>CAZFDW010000116.1:0-14403 GCA_964517865.1 uncultured Chitinophaga sp. | reverse complement strand
CGGCTCAAACTTTGATCGGAACGTTTGGTATCCGATCCGTGATTCTGTCGGCATCCCTGACACCTTCGTGTTCCATGATTTGCGACATACGCAGGCATCGTTGATGCTGGCAGCGGGCGTGGATCTGAAGGTGATACAGAAGCGGCTCGGACATCGCGACTTCGCGACAACGGCGAACACCTACAGTCATTTGCTGCAAAATGCTGAAAACGAAGCTGTTGAGAAGATGGCAGCGATGATGCAGAAAACACGTGCTGCGGGAAATTCAGAACCAATGGCATTCGCCAGTTTGTACTGACTTGCCCTCGCGCCGTTTTCGCGGTGAGCTTGCCCGAGTGGTAATTCGCCACGAGGGCTCAATCACCACTCAGGCGAGCGGCGGCTGCTTCAAACCCGAACACCACGCTGACGCATGAAACTCGGGGACTTCGCTACGAACCCTGAGAATTCTGCGAAGCAGGGCTTACATCGAAGTGTTTTCGGAGGATTTGGTGCGTAGCTTCTTCAGGACGACCGGCGGCACGCGGGAAACCAGGTGCCGCAGTTCGGTTTCGTCCAATCGAGCCATCGGCATCACCTGGGCCCGCCGCGCTTTCCCCGCACCTGATTGGATTGAAGAACCAACGGGTGCTCTCCGATTTTGCTCAATCTCAGAGCAACAGACGGCTGGCCGCGTTGCCCCATTCGTTGTTTTCAGCGAAGCTGCTTCCGTCCGCGTGAAAGAGGTGAAAGCCTGGAAACTTCGATCCATTTACAATGACTAATGTGTTGAGGGCACCCAATGAGTCGTTTAGATCTCTGCTCGGTTTATGATTCGACGAATACGATTTCGTACTATCCGGCTGATTGGACGTCTCGGTTGACCGCCGTGACGGTGAAACAGTTCACCTGGCTCGCTGTTGGTTGCTTATTGAGTCTTTCGACTCCTTCTTCAGCAACCGCTCAGCAATCGACAGAGGTGCAAACGTCGGTTAAGCACATCGAATTCGAATTGCAGACGCGCGATCCATCGACGGGGGCGATAAAAATCACTCGCGAAAAAGTGGACCCGTCGAGAATTGGTGTGATCGCGGTCGATGTGTGGAACTATCACTGGTGCAAGACAGCGACCATGCGGGTCGATGCATTCGTTCCGAGAATTAACAAAGCACTCGAGGCTGCGCGGTCGATGGGAATGACCGTCATGCTGTGTCCGAGTGATGTGGTCGACAACTACGTGGGTTTTCCGCAGCGTGAAGCGGTGTTCGCTCTTCCGACCGTGCCTGTGCCAGAAGTCATGAAGGTCACATGTCCCGCGGTTCCTGACGCGGGCGGTTGCGCCTGTGGTCGAGAGCGGTGTGGGGGTAATTATGGCTGGGACGGCATGCATCCCGATCTGAAGATTGGAAAGAATGACTGGATGCCCGACACTCAAGCTGAGGTTTACGCGATCTGCCAGCAACGAAAGCTCACTCATCTGATTTATGTTGGCTTCCACACGCAGGTCTGCTTATTGGGCAAGCCAATGGGTTTACGGGCGATGAAGAGTGCCGGTCTGCAATGTGTGCTGGCGCGCGATATGACGGACGCCCATCCCGGTTACGATCCAGCGCGAAACTTCACGCCTGATCTCAATACCGAGCAAGTCGTAGAGCATTTTGAAAAGCACCTCGCACCCACAATTCATTTCCAGAACGTACTCGAAAAGCTGGGCTTATGGGACACCCAGTGGGTCGTCGATCCCGTTCGGATCGCGCCGTGGGGCACAGATCATCGTCCGCATTTGTTCGAAGAACCCATCACCGTGACGCTTACAGCGCCACTGCAGGCTGACGCGGAAATTCGTTACACTACGGACGGTTCCGAGCCCACATCGGCTTCCACACTCTATGAAAAGCCGCTCGTGATTCTCGATTCCACTCGCCTGAGTGTCTCCGCGTTTAGGAAAGGCAAAGCGGTTTGCCTGGAATCGATCGGGAACTTTGCTCGTATGGGATCGATGCCCGACCTACCGAACGTGTACCTGGGAGACTTGCAACCGCTTCGTAGCGTCGGCTTTGGTCATACCTACTCCAACGAGGTGCGCTATTCAGGCGACACTCAGCCTCCGCAAATAGACAAATCGAATCGCGGAGGTGACATCAGAATCAATCGTCAGACCTATGCACGCGGGTTGGGCGTTCATGCACCTTGCGAAGTTGTCTATGAAGTGATGCCCGAATACAAACGCTTTGTCGGCCTGGCTGGCGTCGATGAGTATTTGATCAGCCGCAGCAATGGTTCGAACCTGGCAATGCATCCGAGCGTGGTCTTCAAAGTGTATATCGATGGGCATGAAGCCGCGAAGAGCCCCGTGATGCGGATTCTCTCTACGGCGTGGCGGTTCGATGTCGACATTCCCAAGGACTCGAAAAAGATCAGCGTGATCGCGATGGACGCTGGAGACGGCAGCCGCGAAGACTACGCCGACTGGGCCAACGCCGGGTTCATTTTGGGGAAGCGATAAAGGAATTACACGCAACCGGAAGCGGACGCCAGCTATGACTGGACAGACCCCCGCAAAACCCACAATCTGAACCCTTCAATTCCAGGACGTATCGACAATCCCATGTCAAAAACAATACCCTTGACTCTATTTGTGGCATTGATTGTCGTCTTGCACGGTCAGCCGTTGAGTGAGGCGATGATCTATCGTCCGACACTCGTTCCTGGAATGGGAGATCAGTGGCTCTACTTCCACGATGGGACACACTATCTTTATCATCTGTATGAACAACCCGCTGGAAAATTGCATGGCGTCTACCTGGCCACTTCAAAAGACGGCGTGCATTTTCAGGAAGTGGGCATCGTCATCGAGAAAAAGCCGGACGCCGATTGGATGGGGTCAGGTAGCGTCTGGCGGAGCGGCGACAAATATATAATGAATTTCTCCGAGGCGCGCGGGCATCAGTCGATTTCCTTCGCGGAGTCGGAAGACTTGATTCATTGGCGAAGGCTTGGCGACGAATTCACGAGCAATCCGGATCCACGGTGGTATGAAGTGGGCCGTTGGGACTGCATCTGGCCAATGCCGCGCGACGAGGGCGGCTTGTGGGGATACCTGTCAGCCAATCCGCTGCGTCGCAGTGATGCACATCCGGACGGTTTAACCTATCGATCAACCGGCATGCTTGAGTCGGCCGATGGAATCCGCTGGACGGCAATCGCCCCTCCAGTATTTGAGTGGGGCGACACTCCAGAACTGGCAAATTTGGAAATCGGCGCTGTACGGCGTTTCAACGACAAATACTATTTGCTGGCTCAGACCTGGGGGCCGTACGCCGGCGGTTCTTACCTGGGAGCTTCGGCTCCCGGCGTCTATGCCTTCATCGGTGATACGCCCAAAGGCCCCTTCCGACCGGACACCGGAGGATATCGGCTGCTCGGAAACACGCATACTCGATCAACGCATTTCCTGCGATTTTACGAAACTCCCGACGAAGTGCTGGCCAACCACTTTTCGTTTACTCGCAGTTTGAAAGCATGGATGGCACCGTTGAAGAAAGCCGCAGTGGATGCGGACGGACACCTGCGACTGGAGTATTGGCAGGGGAATGAAGCGATGAAGGGCAAGCCCATCGCTCTGGCATCGAAAGAATCGCTGACTGTGGATAGCAGTGGCGAAATCGCGATGCTGCCAGTGGAGGGCCAGTTCGATATTCTGAACGGCGTGGTTCTTGAGGGTACATTGGAAATCCAGACGACGGATGGAATGCCTGGTCGTTGTGGCATTTACATCGAGGAAACCGCGGAACAGGCTACAGCCGCGATGGTGGGCACCGACGGAAAATCGCAAATCGGACCTCTAAAACTGAAAGGTGCAATCTCGTTTGATCCGGAGGATCTTGTCGATGCGGGTATCACGCCAAATTGCGAACACACCTTTCGAGTACTGACCCGTCAATACATGCTGGAGCTTTACGTTGATGAGCGGCTCATCCAGTGCTACAGCATTCCAGAACGGGCGACGGGACGAATCGGTTTTGTCACTCAGGGCGCACCCACGGTTTTCAGCAAGTTGAAAGCCTGGGAAATGACGTTCGCTGCCGACAATGCCAGTACGTCATTGCCCAGCGGTCACGATTCCAACAACCGAACCGTCAGGTTCTCACTCGCCAACGATTTCTCCTCAACCGTCAACAGCACCGACAGCACCTGGTCGTTTCTGCTTGAAGATCATTCGAAAACGCCGACCGATTTTCCATTGCTGCCGCTCGCAGCACGCGATGCCAATCAATTGTGGGGATCGGATTTCCAGTCGCCACCGATGATGTGGAGCGAGGCAAAAGGTTACTGGGGCATTGGAAAGAACACGACTGCCAACGAATTGGTTTCGACCCGGAATGGCACGAACTGGAAACCGGGTGAAGTCCTGCTTCATCCGAAAGGCGGTGACTCTCCTTCGGGGTTGGTCATCTGCTGGACAGCTCCCGATACCCTGATGCTGGATGTCTCCTGTTCATTTGGTCTTGCGTCCGCAGCAAGCACAGGCATCGGCTACAGGATCACGAAACGCAGCGGAGGAACTGATATGCCGGTGGTGGCTCTGGATAACATCGGCAGCCACATCACGCACGAATTCAACGGACTCGTCGCCGCCAAAGGGGATCAACTCTTCTTCAGCTTCAACGACAGTGGGGAACCTGCTGGCGATCTCGTGCGGGCCGACATCCAAATCAAGGGCACGCCCCTGGATAGGGAACGAGCAAATGTCTCCCGTCTCTGCTCCGGCAGCATCGCGGAAGGCAGTGACTTTACTTTCAGCGTTCCGACAGGTTCCTCGAAGACATTTCAATGGCGGAAGGAGGGCCTTCCCATATCCGGTGCAACGAATGCCACCTACCAGATCAATAAAGTGAAAACGACTGACGCTGGAGTCTACTCTGTTGTCATCGATTCGGTGGTTAGCGATGACGCGACGCTAAAAGTCACTCCGACGCCTCCGGTCCTCGAACGGTTTCAATCTCCGGTGCCTCGACAGCAGTTTTCTGAGACGCTGGAAGCACAAGAAGAGGAGCTGAAGACGAATGCGCAGATGATCCGCTTTGCCGAATCACGCCAGAGACTGGCAGGAGACCGCTTTCGTCCTGCCTATCATTTCGTAAGTCCGGAGAGTCAATTGAACGATCCTAACGGCCTGTGCTTCTGGCAGGGCCGTTGGCACATGTTCTATCAGGGATATCCGCCGGATGAGTTTCCCGAGCCCAAAGATATCGACAAACGGCGTCAGCACTGGGGACATGCCGTCAGCGATGACCTGATCCACTGGCGGGATCTGCCGTATGCTATTTATCCGGGCATCGAGAGGATGTGCTTCTCCGGCAGCACGGTGGTCGAGCCCGACCGGGTCGTCGCCTATTACCCCGGTATCGCAGCCGGCCAGATGGTTGCGACCTCGAAGGATCCGTTGCTCCTGAATTGGGAGAAGCTCGGAGGAAAACCAGTCAAAGGCCCGTCCGGAGATTCCTGCATCTGGAAGGAAGGGGACACCTACTTCGGCCTCGTCGGTGCCGGACTGGTATCCTCCCGCGACCTGATGGATTGGACCAGCCACGGCGACATCATCGAGGGGAATCCATTCCCGTTAGGCGACGCTTCGGCTTGTCCGAATTTCGTGCCCATCGGCACCAAACACCTGTTCCTTTCCTTCAGCCACACTTTTGGCGGACAGTTTCTGCTGGGGGACTACAACCAGCAGAGCCACAGGTTCAAACCCTACGCCCATGGCCGTTTCAATCATGGCACCGTTTCTCCCGGCGGCGTCCATGCGCCGTCCGCCGCGGCAGATGGCAAGAGGGGCGTGGTCAACATTCTGAATATCAATGACGGGCGACACGACGACAATTGGGACCAGATCATGTCCCTCGCACAGCAACTCACCTTGAGGCCGGATTCACAGCTTCAGATCGAGCCCGTGGCAGCAGTGGCCTCTCTGCGAGAAACGCATCAACACGTCGGCGAGACCGACTTGCCTGCCAACAAGGAAATCGTACTCGATGCCATCCAGGGCAACACGATGGAGCTGGATGTGGAGATCGACCCCCAGCTTTCCCGGACAGTGCAGCTCAATGTGCTCCGCTCAGCGAATGCGGAGGAGCAAACGTCCATCACGTTTTACAACTTCGATCGCAAACTGAGTATCTGGTATGACACGAAGGCCGTCATTTGCCTGGATGGCACACGCTCCAGCACGCTTCCCGACGCATGGCTGAGGCCGCCGGAACGCTGCGAAGTGGATTACGGAAGCCGGGATTGGAACACAGCTCCGACAGCGACCACTCCTGGAAAGCCGCTGAGACTGCGCGTCTTTGTGGATCGCAGCGTGGTAGAGGTTTTTGTCAATGAGCGGCACTATCTCGCCATCCGCGTTTATCCTGGACGCGACGACAGCATCGGCGTTTCCCTCCGCGCCCAGGGACAGGATGCCGTACTGAAGAAGCTTGGCGCATGGCAAATGAAGAGCATCTGGCCAGAGCCGAAAAAGCAAGAAGTGCAGTAAACTTCTGGGAACAATTTCAGGCCAGGATCTTTCGCAGAACCTATCGATCGCGCGACTCTTTTTTGAAAAGAACGAATGTCCTTGAACCAAAAACAGCCATAACATTCCTCCTCCGAAGCAGTCAATTTCGGCGGATTGCGCCGCCGGGAGTGGATTAAAGGCACACTTGGCCTGGGTGCCGTCGCCGCGCTCTACGCGCACGAGTCGTGGGCAGTGGACGTTCCGTCTGATTTGGTCCGCGACGAGAACCAAAAAGCTGGCACACGGGACTGGATGTTGAAAAACACTCGCATTGATCCCGACACCAAATATCGCTGCCCATGGATTGAAGGCTATTGCGCGCACACCAGCATTCGTGCGGGCGAGAGCCTCACCAGGCAGGAGCCTTCCGAAACCAAGGTGCAGGAGACGATTGGTGTTTCGCTGATCACCCTCCACAATCCCTTCTTCAAAGTAATCGGGAATAACATTACTTCGGAAGGAAAGAAGCACGGTTACGAAACGATCGTCGTCAGCGGCGAAAAGGACATGGCCAGGCAAGGCAACCAGGTGAGAGATTTCATCGTCAGGAAGGTCAGTGCCATCGTCTGGGAACACTCTTTCAGTTCGCTGACAATTCGATTCGTGAAATCTGAAGGGATTTGCTGGAGCCTGGGCCTCGGCTGAGCAGCGCCGCAGTGACTGTATTCTGGCCAGGCTTCAGCAGCGCGGGCAGAACCGGCAGGCGGAGTGCCTGAAAACGCTGATCGACTGTGTCCTTGAATGGCAATCCCAGGATCCCGGAATCCGGGGGCAGGGTGACCTCGAAGCCCGCTGGCTGCAGGCTTGCCTGAACGTCCACGGGAGACGGCTCCAGTTGCTGTTGATTCACCGCGAAGGTGATTTTGTCTCCGGGCATGGAATGATTGAATGCCACCCACAATTCAGCCGACTCCGGGATTGTCGCAATAAAAATCGGCACCGCAGTGGCACCGTCTTCCACGTTCAAATCCAGCGGCACGCGAGGCTCTCGATAACAAGTATTGTAACGGAGGTAGTCGGTTCCCACGTTTCGTCCCACGTCGAATCGATGTGTCACCGTATACTGTTTCGCCAATTCTGCCAGCCGCTGCGGATCGGCTATCTCATGCAGAAGTTGCCTTCGCCATGGTCCGTGATGAAACCAATTGAATGTATACAATCCATCGGCGCCGGCCTGCCAGAGGTTGGCCGCACTGCCGCGGATCACTTCATCAGGACTGATTCTGTAACCATTGCCATAGGAATAGAGCGAAGGATATATGGGCAGTCGCCGTTTTTTCATCAGTGTGCGGAACTCCTCGATCGCAGGATGTTCGGTTAACCCCTGCCCCAGAATCAGACTGTCGCACAAATCCTCTTCGATCCAGGCAGGGATGTCGTAGCCACCCAGCAGGCACCATGCAAGGCGCTCGGGTATGCGGACAGCGACTTCTATAGCGCGGCCTCTCGCCGCTGCACGCTCATCCAGCATCTCTCGCACTTGCCTCATGAAGTCTGTCAGGTGCCGCGCACCGTTCTGCTCTTCCCCGCGAGGAAAATTCAGCGTATGCCTCAGCCAGTCGAGTTCGATGCCATCAAAGTCCCAGCGGTCAAAATACTCCTGAATGACGCGGAGCTTTAAAGCCCGCACTCGAGGCTGTCGAAAATCGAGCGCCGTCCAGCGGTCGAGAGTCTCCACGAGCCAATCGGCGTTCTGCCGTTTGAATGACGGGAGTTCAGGATTCGGCAGTGTGCCCCGTGAGTGTTGTCCGTCGTGGGTATCGTTCATTCGCAGGGAAACAAATGCGGCGATATTCCGCTTGTGACATTCTTCAACGATCACGGCCGGTGGATTGTGACCTGCGTCCGCCAGACCCTTCGGATTGCGGTACTGGTCCTGCGAATTAACTTCGATACCGCCGTGCCATGTTCGACTCTCCGGAAACACAAAGTCATCGGCCTGTCCTGGCCATTCCAGTACCCGACTCTCATACTCTGCCACATTTCCGCTGCCGAAGCTGAACAGGATCGCATCGACCGCGGTATCCTCAATCGGCCCGAATGCCAGTGATACAAATTGTTCACGTGTCAGCGATTGCTGATTGTCAGGAAATACCGTCCGTCCCCAGCAGTGGATCATTGATCCATCCCAGTTAAACAGCAACCGTCGTTTTGGTGCAGGCTCCCGTGCTGATGACACCGATTCAAAGCAGAGGGCTGCGGCTGCACTACCCGCGGTCGAAGACAGCATGTTTCGTCGAGTCACTCGTGCCATAGATGTTCCTGCCGTTCCCGGTTTCTCTGTCCGTCTCCATGCGAAATCCTGGAACAGCATTCCGTCTGCTGGATCCGGAACAAGACGTTCCGGAGGTCTGGCCGGAAGTCTGCAATACGTGGCGCATCTTTATGAGATCATTTCCTGAATCACCTTGCCGCCAAGGTCCGTCAGCCGTTTCAGTCTTCCGCCATGGTAGTAGGTCAAACGCATATCATCGAGACCCATCAGGTGCAGGATCGTGGCATGCATGTCGTGCAGGTGATATGGATTGTCGACAGCTTTCAGTCCCGTCTCATCCGTGGCACCTACCTGGACACCGCCTTTGATCCCGCCGCCGGCAAACCAGGCGATCATTGCATCTTTGTTATGATCACGCCCGGGATATGTGGCGAAGAAGCCCTTATGGTTATCAGGAGTCCGTCCGAACTCGCCGCACCAGACGACCAGCGTCTCGTCCAGAAGTCCCCGCTGCTTGAGATCCTGCAGCAGCCCGGCAATGGGTCGATCACACTCCAGCGCCCGTCGGCTGTGCCCCTGCAGCAGTCGATCGTGCGAATCCCATCCGTGACTGTAAATCTGGACGAAACGTACACCACGTTCCACCATGCGACGGGCGAGCAGGCAACGTTCTCCCATCGGTTGTGTGATGTTGTAATCCAGGCCATACATTTCACGCGTCGCCGCTGTTTCCTGCGTGATGTCCATGGCTTCCGGCACCGCGGTCTGCATGCGGAACGCAAGTTCATAGTTCTGCATCCGCGCCAGCAGGTCTGTGTTTGCGGGATTGGACATCAGGTAGGGCCGGTTCAGATCGTTGAGGAGCTGGATGCTGGCCTCCTGTCCTTCCGGAGTGACGGTCGAAGGTGGCTGGAGATCGCTGATGGGTGGCCCGGAGGAATTCAGCAGTGTCCCCTGAGTCTGCGCCGGTAAAAAGCCATTCGAATAGTTGACGGCGCCGCTCCACAATCCCTGCCCGGACAATACAACAAAGCCGGGAAGATTCTGGTTCTCCGAGCCGAGACCGTAAAGTAGCCAGGAGCCCAGTGAAGGAGCTCCGGGAAACTGCGTCCCGAGATTCATCTGAAACGATGCCATCGGGTGGATCGCCGAATCGACACGCATGGAACGGAGGAAGGCCATGTCATCCACACATCCGGCGACTTTCGGGAACAGTTCGGAGACTTCCTGGCCACACTGTCCGTAGCGTTTGAACTTGAAAGGCGATCCCACC
The DNA here is from genome assembly GCA_964517865.1 of uncultured Chitinophaga sp. Classification (GTDB taxonomy): domain Bacteria; phylum Planctomycetota; class Planctomycetia; order Planctomycetales; family Planctomycetaceae; genus SXXK01. The sequence continues at coordinate 4,377 of CAZFDW010000116.1, read as the reverse complement.
CAGAGACGCTCTTCGCGACTGTCGCCGTTGCCTCCACCCCCGTAAATCCGGGTCACGGGAGTCCCATGGTACCTGTTGAGGATCGGTTTCGGATCAAACGTATCGATCTGACTGGGACCTCCGTACATAAAGAGAAAAATGCACGATTTGGCCCGCGGTGGACTGTGAGGTCGAAGATCTGCAGCACTTCCCTCAGCCGCCCGTGGCGACGATTCGGCCGCACGCAGCGCCCCATCCTGCAACAGCATCGATGTCAGGGCGACCGAGCCGATCCCGCGTCCAGCCTGATAAAGGAAGTCGCGACGACCCAGTTCCCCGGGCACAGAACTGGCTTGCATAACGTTGTTACAGGTCGTCGGCATGGGATTACTCCAGATACACAAACTCATTCAAATTCAACAGAACCAGACACAATTCCGACAGCGTGTGATTCTGCAGAAACTCGAGGCTTCGCGTGAGTTCCAGCGGTGTCGGCGGCCGCTGGAGAGCCAGGTCAAACGCCAGTGTCACCTGACCTCCGCGATCCTCATTGGCTTCACCCGCAACTTCCGTGCTGGTTGCTGTCTCTGTATCTCGTACAACACGAGCGGCCATCGCCCGAGACTTGTCGTGCGCAAACTCGCTGTTGAAGAGAGCGAATACCTGAGGAGTCACGGTGGTCACCCCGCGTACAGAACAGCTCTCGTTCAGATTCGAACCGTCAAAGACGCTCAGCATTGGATGAACCATCGCCCTCTTCTGCAGCATATACACGCTGCGCCGATTCTGTTCCTCCGCAGATGACGGTTCCCACCAGGTGGAGGCACGCTGCAGCAGAGTCTCGTCCATCTTCGGAAAGAAACCGGGCCCACCCGCGGCAGGATTCAACTCACCACTGACAAAGAGAATGCTATCCCGAATCGTCTCGGACTCGAGTCGGATCGGCTTCCGCTGCCACAGCAGGGCGTTCCCCGAATCGAGCTCAGCGTATTTTGACGCCTGTGGATTCGTCAACGATTGCCGATAGACGCTGGACTGCAGAATCAGGCGATGCATGTCCTTGACGCTCCAGCCACTTTCAATGAACTGCACTGCGAGCCAGTCGATCAAGTCCTGGTGGACTGTCCCTGAGCCGTTCCGTCCAAAGTCGCTGGCGGTCGCCACCAGACCCTCGCCGAAATGATACTGCCACAGCCGATTGACCATCACCCGAGCTGTGAGGGGATTGTCGGGGCTTGACAGCCACTCGGCCAGAAACTTCCGTCGGCTGAATTGAATGCCTTCCAGTTCGATCGGATGCGAGTTCCCCGTAACCACTGACAGGTATCCGGGTTCGACCGCCTCGGACTTCTGTTTCGGGTCTCCTCCTTCCAGTACATACGTCGTCGGAGGCACGGGATAGTTCGGCTCCGGTTCATTACTCGATCCGACAAGTTCTGTTGCTGTGTAGGCCAGGGGCTTATACAGGTTCGGCACACGATCTGCACCGTTCGCCCGGCGATTCAATTGCCGGTACTGTTCGACCTCTGCTTTGCTGAACAGTTGACCTCGCTCCATTTCGGCCGCAAGTTCACCATCACCCGCGGGCGAAGAGATGTCCTTGAGATCCTGCGGCCCCGCGAGTGCACCCTGCAAATGCGCGACCACGCGATCACGAAACACTTTAAGAACGGCCTCGCGTTCGGCATCGCGGCTCTTCTGAGTCTCTTCACAGATTGTCGCACGGCGTTCCAGATCTGCCGGTCGTTCATACTGTGTGAACGGCACTTCCTCGGGCCGGACGGTGACGGCCGCAAAAAACGCCTGGAGTCGATAGTAGTCACGGGTTGGGATCGGATCGAACTTGTGGTCATGGCAACGTGCACAGTCCAGGGTCAGCCCAAGAAATACCGAGCCGGTCGTGCCGACAATGTCATTCAGCAATTCCCGTCGCATTTCTTCGCGGGTCCCCTCAAGGAAGACTCCGAGCCGAAGGAATCCGCCGCCAATTTTGCCTTCTTCACCGTACGCTTCATAAGCGTCTCCGGCGATCTGCTCTCGGATGAACCTGTTGTACGGGCGATCCTGATTGAAAGCGCGAATCACGTAATCACGGTACCGCCACATATGAGGCAGAGGAAAATCCAGTCCGCCACCGCCAGTGTCCGCGTACCGAACCAGATCCAGCCAGTGTCGTCCCCAGCGTTCGCCGTACCGCGAATCCCCGAGAAGTCGGTCTATCTCTCGCTGGTAACGACTGGGGTCTGAGTCATTGAGAAATCGAGCAACATCTTCCGGAGTCGGAGGCAGTCCAATCAGGTCGAAATAGAGGCGTCGCAGACCCGCACGCGGCGACACTTCGGGCGCCGGCCCGATTCCCCGCTCTTCAAGTTTGGCAAGGATAAACGCGTCAATGGGATTCGTCACCCAGGCTGTATTCTGCACGGCAGGAACCGCAGGCGACTCGAGCCGGCTGTAAGGCCACGTTGCCGTTGCCTGGTCGGGCTGACAGCCCGAAGCCACGCTAATCCCTGAGAGCAGGGTGATCAAAACCACCAGGCAACGCAGGACGTCCATAAAAACCTCGAATTCAACAGCCCAGCGACTGAGAACCATCAGAACATTAAAATTCGATGATACTTCTCCAAGAGGTCCAAATACAAGGCGGAGCGGCCGTCCTCGCCACAGCAGCTTTTTGCAATGGGTTCCCGCTAACCCTTCCGCGTCGCGCATCGCGCGAAGGATGTTTCATAGATAGGCAATATCGAAAGTTGCACTGACGAAGTCCAGGTGGCCTGTATGATACGATAAAGTGTGAGTGGGAACAGGTTGTCCAACAATCAATTCGTCAAGTCGGTAAATTCAATGATTCGAGTTCTTCGATTCGTCATGATCAGTTTTCTGCTTTCATCGCCTGCCATTGCCGATGATGGGGAGTTCTTCGAAGCACGTATTCGTCCCGTCCTGCACGACCGTTGTTTCAAATGCCACGGTGTCGATGAGCAACATGGAGGGTTGAGGCTGGATTCTCTGGACGCCATTCTGCAAGGGGGAGAGTCAGGGCCGGCCCTGGTTCCCGGGAATCCCTGGGAAAGTCTTCTTCTGAAAGCCATACGTCACGAGAACCCCGATTTGAAGATGCCACCTCCTGAAGCTGGCGAAAAGTTAACCGAGAGCACGATCGAGGATTTTTCAGCATGGGTGAAAGCCGGTGCGACCTGGCCGAAAGGTGAAAACCCAACGGCTGCTACCGGAAAGGAATCGTTCGATCTCGATGCGAGGAAGGAACGCCTCTCCTGGATCTGGCGCACTCCGCAGCAGCAAGTGGTTCCTGAGGTAGCGGATTCCCCGGACCTCGGCGACATCGATCGCTTTATTATCGCAAAATTGCGGGAGAGGAATCTGACGCTGGCGCCTCCGGCGGACGACCTCACGTGGCTGCGGCGCGTGCATTTCGCCATCACGGGACTGCCGCCAACGCTGAAGCAGATCCAGGCGTTTCTGAACGATGCGTCTCTTGAGCGCCGGCAGCATGTCGTGGATGCTCTCCTGGCATCACCCCATTTCGGCGAACGCTGGGCGCGACACTGGATGGATCTGATGAGGTACGCCGAATCGCGCGGCCATGAAAGCGACTATCTCATTGCGAATGCATGGCAGTACCGCGACTATCTTATCCGGGCATTCAATGCGGACGTGCCCTACGATCATTTTGTCGCCGAACATCTTGCAGGGGATTTGATCGAAGCCCGTCTCAATCCGGAGACGGGTGCGAATGAATCTGTCCTGGCCACCGGCTGGGCGTTTCTAGGCGAAGAAGTTCACAGTCCGGTAAATATCCGTCAGGACGAATGCGAGCGAATCGACAATAAAGTCGACGTGATGTCCAAAACGTTTCTCGGCCTGACGGTCGCATGTGCCCGTTGCCATGATCACAAGTTTGACGCCATCACACAGCGGGACTACTACGGATTGAGTGGGTTTGTGCTCGGTTCTTCGTTTCGCCAGGTTCGCTTCGAGACCATGGAGGCCCATGCAAAAGCCGCGGAAATTCTGGCTCAGCTTCGCGAGAGATTTGCAGCGAAGACGATCAAAGCCTTTGCCGAGTCGGTGCGTCATGGTCTGGAAAAAATGGTGCCATATCTCGTGGCTTCCCGCCGTGTGATATTCGGCGAAAATTCGGAGATTGTCTCCACGGAATCGCACCTCGATGCCGCGCGACTCGTCGCGTGGGTTGAGCACTTACGGCAGGCCCAGTCCGATCCAATGCATCCTTTGCACTTCGTTAGTTCACTGGCGCACGACCCGGAAGTGGAGAGTACGACGACGATTGCAGCATGGCTTTCGAAGCGTTCGGTTCCAGACGATGCGATGTCCCTGGACACAGTGATCCTTGCGGATTTCACGAAATCGGCAGGC
>CAZFDW010000115.1:7036-14525 GCA_964517865.1 uncultured Chitinophaga sp. | reverse complement strand
ACTCCGGAAACGCATCCACGGGTTCATCGGCCAGCCAGTGTTCGATATCCGCCGCCAGGGCAACGGCGGACGGATAACGGCCCGATGGTTCGACCGTCATCGCCATGAGGCAAATCGCTTCGAGCGCCCGTGACACGCCTTCCTTCACCTTTGTGGGTCTTGCAATCTGGCCGCGCTGGATCTTCTGATTCATCTCTGGCCAGTCACCCTTTTCAATTGGGGCCTTACCGGTCAAAACCGTGTACAACACTGCGCCCAGACCATAAATGTCGCTGCGATGATCGATCACGTTCCAGCGTCCTGCCGCCTGTTCGGGAGACATGTAGGCCGGAGTTCCGACGGCCGAACCCATCTGCGTCTCACTTTCGTTACTGCCACCGGACTGCGGCTGCAGCGTTGCCTCGCTGATGGGGTCCTCCGCATCTGCCTCCGATCGACCGACGACTTTGGCAAGTCCCCAATCCACGACCAGCGTCTCGCCGAACTTTCCGAGCAACACGTTTTGTGGCTTCAGATCCCGATGGATCACTCCGCGTGAATGCGCAAATGCCACCGTCTGGCAAATCTGGATCGTGGCCTGAATCAGCCGGAGGAAAACGACAGGATCGGGCGAGTGATCATGATACTGTTTGATCGCATCGGCCAGCGTCGGTCCCTCGACAAACCGCATCGCGTAGGCCGGTCCTCCTTCTGCATCCGGATACAGAGCGTACACCGGGACGATGCCAGGATGTTCCAGGCGGGCGGTCACCTCGGCTTCGACAAGGAAGCGTCGTCGGCTCTCAGCGTCGCCCGACCGATGCGCCTGAAGTCGTTTAACCGCGACGGTTCGGTGCAGAGCCAGATCCGTCGCTCGAAACACTTCGCCGAGCCCACCTTTCGCGTGCGGCTCAGCGTCAGCAAATGGCCCGATCACCTGCTGTCCGTAAATCTGAGTCGTTTCCAGGTCGGTGACATGGCCGTCAGGCATCTTCGTAATCGCATTTTTTCCGGGCGACGTCACGCGAACTCCTCATGCTCCCGGTCAATTCGAATAATGCTTGAAGTCTGAGAGCAAAGCGGAATTATCGACGATCGGGGCGATAGTAGCAAGCCGAGCCGGTGGCGACCAATCATCAGGTCGAGATTCGCAGGCAACAGGCAACGTCAGGCAGACGTTCTGTCAAAGTTGCTCTTATCCGAAAAGAAAGTGAGGCGAAGGGATGAGAAGCGCGTACCGCGCGTCATCATCTTGCGTCTGCAACAATTCAATGGCCCTGGCTGTTCCGGATTCGTTGAGCGTTGGGACAATCCGGTGCATGTAATTGAACACCGATCCTGTAGGTCACGTCGAGTATTCATCCTCGAGGCATTGTCCCCGAATTCGTCAGTACGGTCTGACCGTACGGCGATTCCTCGGCACCGGAGATCGGCATGTTGCTGGTCAAAGACACCACAGGAAAACCGCGTGTGCTGTTCACGTGCGGGTTCAATGCGTCACTCTTTATCGACCACCGCGAAGTTCCTGCCGCAGTTTTTCGAATTCATCGATATCCAGTTTGTCATCGCCATCCTCATCGATCCGGTTAAACAGGAGTTCCAGCACAGCGGGATTGTCCTTCAATCGAGGCACGCGACCGATCGCTTTTCCTGCTTCGTCCTTACTCAGCATTTTGTCGCCATCGGTATCGAGCAGCTTGAACAACGCTGCGCCGCCGCCCGCCGGAGAACCCATCGTTGGTCGTGGTTCGCCGACTGGTGCAAACGTCTCGACATAACCAATCAGCATTTCCTCGTAGGTTTGTTGACCCCAGTGGACCGTTTTCGTGGGGTCTGGATTGGCCGGATTGTGTTCACTGTTATCGAAGACCGCCGTAACTTTCACCCGGCTACCTTTTGGAATCACTTTGGGTTCAAGGTAATCGTATCTCAACTGCCAGTTGAAATCGTAACGCGGAATATCCAGCAGCGTTTCCGTTTTGCCGTCCGGAGTCGTGAGTTCAAATTTGAACGACTTGCCGCGGACATGCATGTGAGCCATGTATGCCATCACGCTGATGTCGGTCGGAACAGGCCGCGTGATCGTTTCCACATGGTTCGCGGCGTGCGGTGGGATATTGAGATCGGGATCGGCCAGCGGAATCGTAATGACTTCATACTTCGGCTCAGACTTCGCAAAGATTAATCCCATCTTCAGTTGTTCCTGAGTTGCCATTCCACTGGGTGTGTAGTGAATCTGGAAGCTCACTGTCGCACCCGCAGGCAGCTTCTTTGCAAAGCCGTCCGCGTACATTTGCCCTGGGTTTCCCGGAACGTACGCTGCCCAGTATCCGCCGATGCCTTCTTCACGATCGCGGACTCGCCCCGTTCCCTTTTCATGCACATTGACGAGCACATGATGCACGACGCTGCGGTCAGTCGGAAGGATTTCATATCCCTGAACCCACTTATCTTCAGCCAGGGTCGTTTCAGTTTTCACAAACTGATACGGCATGGTTCCCGTCGCTTTGATGTCGATCGGCTTCGGAATCTGCACAACGTAATCCGGCTCACCAATCGTCCACTCATCGGCGTACGTTCGCGGGACCGGAGCATCGGACGAATTGCCTTCCGTGCGGTCGCCCTTGATCCAGGCTGTCAAATCGTTTCGATCGGCATCAGAGAGCGAACGATCGTTAGCCCAGATCGTCGCATGACTGCCTTCGGGCTTTGCAGCAAACCACGGCGGCATCGTTCCGCGTGCAACGACGTCCCGAATCATCGGAGCATGCGCGACGACCTCGGCATAGGAATCGAGCGCGAACGGACCAACACCATCGGTTCGATGACACTGAATGCAGTTCTGCTGCAGAATGCGGGAAATACGATTGTGATATGTGGTGTCGGCGGCCGCTATGACCGATGGTTCGTGATCCAGTAAACAACCGGGAGCCGCCGTGGCTGACACCTCAGGCGTCCTGCCAGCCAACAGCGAATCAAGTGCCGTCGCAAGGTACGTGTGACGCGGTGCATCAAGGGCATAGCCGATGCCGTACTGGTCATCGATCGCTCCGTGATACAAAACAGTCCGCGCGGGATCGAGCACCAGGACGTCTGTTGTTGTCATCGCTCCAAGATGGCGCGCCAGTTCCTCATTCGAGTCGTGAACGTAAACTGCGGTCGATCCGAATCCCTGAGATGCGGCTTTCATGTCCTCCGGCTTGTCAGTCGGCACGCAGTTGACTGCAACGAACTGGACGTCCCTGGCAGAATAACTCTTTGCGAGTTCCGTCAGCGTTGGCAGATATTTCCTGCTCAACGGACAGCTCGTGCTGGTCATCGCCACAACGACCAGTTTGCGGTTCCTGAACTCACCGAGTGACCGCTGCCTGCCTTCGAGATCGGAATACGTTATGTCTGCAACCAGACGCCCGACCCCATGTTCGCTGGGACGCAGCAGTTTGGCGCGCTGTCGAAGATCTGCGGCTCCGGTCACGGCGGCTGTGGTTTCCGAATCTCCGGGAGTTGCCTCAGCCCCGACAAATTGCAGCAGCCCAATGGCAACACACGAAACTGCAATTGACGCTGTGAACCACTTTGATTTGCGATACATATTCATTTTGGACAAACCCTGAATTCGTGTTTCCCGTTTTTCACTGATGGACAGCGGCAAAGCCGTTCAACACCAGTGGTGCAGGCAGGTCTCGCATTGTTTCATGAATTATCGCACGTTCTCATGCGATTGCTGTGACCCGCGTAGCGACAATTCGCGTCTCCCGGCCTTTGCCTGGGCAAGTTTAGTCACAGATTATGAGCTTTCAGAAGATTAACTTCCGTTCACTAGACCGAATTGTCACACTTAAGGCTTGCCGTGGACGATGTGGTCCACAGACATTTCCACCGTTGATCACAGGATTCCACGATGCTTGGCTTTTGGGATCTCGATTCACGCCGCCGTCGCCGGGAATTCCTGCACGTCGGCGGGTTGGGACTCGGTGGATTGCAGCTTTCCGGTCTTCTGCAGTCTAAGGCGGATGCCGCGACACTTTTATCGCCGGTCGTTAAAGACAAGGCCGTGATTTTCCTGTTTCTTCATGGTGGCCCCAGCCAGACAGAAACGTTCGATCCCAAGATGACCGCCCCGGTGGGTATTCAAAGCGTGACGGGCGAGGTTCAGACAAAGATTCCAGGAGTTACGTTTGGCGGGACGTTTCCCAGGTTGTCGGCGCTTGCAGATAAAGTCTCAATTGTTCGCTCGTTTGTCACGGGCGACGGCAATCACGACATCAAGCCGATCGTGTGTCGCGATACTTTGAATGCAAATCTGGGGTCGTTGTACGCTCGAGTTGCCGGGACGAATCGTTCAGGCAGCGGACTACCAACCAACGTCGCGCTTTTTCCTCAGGCCGTGGTGGAGGGGGCGCAGCCCGCAGTCTCAAACTTTGGCGACTTCACAGCCGCTGGAACGCTGGGCAATGGCTTCCGTCCATTTGTCCCCGGCGGGCAGGGGGAAGCCCAGGAGAATATGCGGCTGCAGTTTGACAGATCGCGGCTGGACGATCGTCGGCATTTGCTGCAGCAGCTTGATCTGATCCGACGCAGTGTGGATCAATCAGGAATGCTCACGGGGCTGGACCGAATCCAGCAGCAGGCATTCGACACGATCGTTGGCGGTGTAGCCGATGCGTTCGATCTCTCGAAGGAAGATGCCAAAACGATCGAGCGATACGACACCTGTTCGCTGCTTCGGCCCGATGATATCAGTCGGAAATGGAATAACCACAGGAACTATGTCGATAACGTTCAGAGTCTGGGCAAGCTGCTGCTGTTGGCGCGTCGATTGTGTGAGGCCGGATGTGGTTTTGTGACAGTCACGACCAACTTCGTGTGGGATATGCATTCCGATGTGAACAATGCCGGCGTTGAAGAGGGCATGGGTTACATGGGAGTTCCGCTCGATCACGCGCTGTCCGCATTTATTGAAGATCTGTATCAGCGCGGACTCGACGATCGAATCATGCTGATCGCCTGTGGCGAAATGGGACGGACGCCGCGTATCAATGAGCGCGGCGGCCGCGATCACTGGGGCGGACTTGCTCCGCTGCTGATCACTGGCGGCGGCCTGAACATGGGGCAGGTCATCGGGCAGTCAACGCGTGATGCCGGCGAAGCCGCTTCAACTCCGGTGAAGATCCCTGATCTGATCTCGACCGTGTTGCACTCCGTTTTCGATATCGGCCAGCTTCGTCTGATGCCCGGTGTTCCTCGTGAGCTGACGCAGCAACTGATCAGCGTCGCTCCGATCCCGGGCCTGCTGCGCACGTGATTCGCTCATTTCGCCGGTAGTTTTGCAACTTCGATACTCAGATCTTTCAACTGACGAGCATCCACCGCAGCCGGGGCACCGGTGAGCATGTCGGCGGCTTTTTGAGTCTTCGGAAATGCGATGACATCACGAATATTGTCATCGCCAGCCAGCAACATGACCCAGCGATCCAGTCCCAGCGCTATTCCGGCGTGTGGTGGCGCGCCATAACGGAGCGCTTCCAAAAGGAAACCGAACCGCATTTCCGCTTCCTCAGGATTGATTTTCAAAAGGTCAAACACCATCTGCTGCACTTCGGAATCGTGAATACGCACACTTCCGCTCGCGGCTTCGTAGCCGTTGACGACAAGGTCATAACTGTCGGCGCGGACCTTGCCGGGATCGGTCTTCAGGAACTCGGCATCTTCCGGATTGGGCTGACAGAACGGATGATGTTCGGCATCGAAACGATCTTCGTCAGCATTCCATGTGACGAGTGGAAAGTCGAGTACCCACTGACACTGGAACTGTGACGGGTCGTAAAGGTTGAGTTCTTTGCCAAGGCGATTTCGCAAGGCCGCCAACGCAGAGTTAGTGACTTTCGGAGTATCCGCGACGAACAGCAACAGGTCGCCGTCCTTGCCATCCATGCGCGTCAGAATCTCGCGCTGCTGCTCTTCCGTGAAGAACTTCACAATCGTCGATTCGAGTTTGTCGCCGACGACCTTCATGTACGCCAGGCCTTTGGCACCGAAGTCGCCGACGAAGTTCTTCAGATCCACGTCTAATAGACGACGACTGTATTTTTCCGCCGCACCCTTCGCATTGATTCCACGCACGCGGCCACCGGAACTCATCACACCCTTAAAAACGCCGAAATCGCACACGGCGGCCACAGGACCAATGTCCACGATTTCGAGGCCAAATCGCAGATCCGGCTTGTCGCTGCCGTATCGTTCCATCACGTCGCGATGCGTGTAACGCGGCAGCGGAAGCTGGATTTCAACGTTGCGGACTTTCTTCATCACATGCGCGATGAGCCCGTCGATCGTGTTCAGAATATCGTCGCGTTCGACAAACGCCATTTCGACATCGATCTGAGTGAACTCGGGCTGTCGATCGGCTCGCAGGTCTTCATCGCGGAAACAGCGCGCAATCTGATAATAGCGGTCGAATCCGGCCACCATCAGAATCTGCTTATAGATCTGCGGCGATTGTGGCAGGGCATAAAAGCTGCCGGGATGCACGCGACTGGGTACCAGGTAATCGCGTGCCCCTTCCGGCGTACTGCGGCCCAGCATGGGCGTTTCGATTTCCAGAAAATCGCGGACGTTGAAGTATTCGCGCACCGCCTGCACCAGCTCATGACGCAGAATGATGCTCTTCTGTAACTCCGGACGTCGCAAATCGACAAAGCGATACTTCAGACGCAGCTCTTCGTTGGGAAGTTCACCGCCTTCGATTTCAAACGGCGGCGTCTTGCTCTTCGAGAGCACGGTGAGCTGTTGAGCGCGGATTTCGATATCGCCGGTGGCAAGTTTGGAATTCACCAGACCATCGCCGCGGTAACACACTTCACCAACGACCTTGACCACATCTTCACGACGCAGCTTGCGGGCCACACCATCAATCTTTGTGTCATCATCGGTGTAAAACACGATCTGCGTCTTGCCGTAGCGGTCGCGCAAATCGACAAAGACCAGTTCTTTGCCCTGTTCGCGATAGCTGTGGACCCAGCCGCACAATGTGACGGTCTGGCCAGCCTGTTCACGACGAAGTTGTCCGCAGGTATGAGTTCTATGCACAGCGATGGGGTCCGAAAAAACAGGGCCGAAGGGTGACTATCAAAACGTCGGGAGTATAGAAGCCCGGCATTCTGTCTGAAAGAAAGGTTCCTGCAAACCCGGTCCAATTCTGAATTCATGGTGGTTTCCCTGCGTTGAGACTGTCGGTGAATCCGTAAATCCCGCAGGGAACGGAGTTCTCAGTGGATTGCCGATTGCATCTTTAGCGGAGCTTTGATGAAATGCGGACCGCCAATCAATGTAGTCCTTTTGTGCCGGAAAGGATTGAGTTTGGTAGGTCCTTTCTGCCGGAAAGGACTTCGCGGCGAGCCGCGACCAGCGACAAAAAGCGGATGAAGAATCAGCAACCAGTCGCCGGAAAGCGGACCTCGACTCCAAAGGTTCGCCTCACGGCGAAAGTCCTCCCCGGCAGGGAGGACCT